>JAIQEX010000002.1 GCA_020073615.1 Terriglobia bacterium | reverse complement strand
CCTGACGCGCAACGGAACGGCCCCGGACCGGGTCCCAAACCGACTGGGCCGCGACACGGTAGCGGCGGCCATTCACCTCCCGTTCGAATATATGCATATCTTTCATGTAGCATAATTTCATCCGGAAAGGAAGCGTCGCGCCACGTTCCACACCACCGAAACCGCGCGTGATGCTCTCTTGTCGTTCAGGAATGCGAAGGTAGGGCTAGGGGAAGGAAGTATCCGTGGGGCAATGAAGAGCCCGACCCCACACGGGCAAACTTTAACCCGAGCGGCCCGCAGGTTCCGACGCCGGTCGGGATGTACCCTGCTGGTGCGACGCCTGAAGGAATCGGTGATATAGCGGGCAATATTTGGGAGTGGACGGCGGACCGAGGAGACGAAGGGGATCAGGTCACGAAGGGAGGGAGTTACGGTTTTGACTCAGCGTCATTAGACCCAAAGTCGCGGCTCGAAGCCCCTGCTGACCTTCGGTACGCCGGTATCGGTTTTCGCCTCGCCCGCTCGCTGCCCAAGCCCTGATTGCTACAATCTTCTCTTACATGTCACTTGTCGTCGTGGGATCCGTCGCGTATGACGGCGTGGAAACGCCGCATGGAAAAGTCGACCGCATGCTGGGCGGCGCGGCCACCTATATCGCGCTCGCCGCCGGCTATTTCACGCCGGTGAAGATCGTCGCCGTGGTGGGCGACGATTTCGCGCGCGAAGACACCGAACTGCTCGCCTCCCGCAATATCGACCTCGCGGGCCTGGAGCGCGTCGCGGGCGGCACGACGTTCTTCTGGGCGGGCAAGTACTCGGCCGACATGAATGACCGCACCACGCTGCGCACCGACCTCAACGTCTTTGCCGATTTCAATCCCCGGATCCCCGAAGCGTACCGCCCGGCGCCGTACCTGCTGCTGGGCAATATCCAGCCCGCGCTGCAACGGAGTGTGCGCGCGCAGATGAAGGGTCTGAAACTGGCCGGCGGCGACACCATGAATTATTGGATCAACGATTTTCGCGCCGAGCTGTTGAAGACGATCGCGGAGTGGGATTTCCTGCTGATCAACGACAGCGAAGCGCGGCTGCTCTCGGGCGAGCACAACGTGCGGCGCGCCGCGGCCCGGATCCTGGAGATGGGCCCGCATACGCTGGTAATCAAGCGCGGCGAACACGGCGCGGTGCTGTTCCGCAAGGAGGGGCACTTCATGGCGCCGGGGTATTTGCTGGAAGACGTTTTCGACCCCACCGGGGCGGGCGATTCCTTCGCGGGCGGCTTCATCGGGTACCTTGCCGGCCGCGGCGTGGACCCCTCCCGGGGAGAAATCGATTTCGCGGAGCTGCGGCGCGCCGTGATCTACGGTTCGGTGATGGGCAGCTTCTGCTGCGAGAAATTCGGAGTGGACCGGTTCCGCACGCTCACCCGCGAGGAAATCGAGGCGCGCTATCAAGAGTTCCAAAGCTGCACCAGGTTCTAGCGGTAGCGGCCTCTGGGCGGGGTTGGCCCTCGCCCTCCTGAGCGCCGCCGCCGTCTGGTTCTTCTACTCCCGCGGCGCTCTACTCTACGTCGGCGATGCCGAGGCCCACCTCAACATCGCGCGCCGCGTTTTCGATTCGCTCACGCCGGGGTACGACCAGGTCGGCGTGGTGTGGCTGCCGCTGCCCCACTGGCTGATGCTGCCGTTCGTGCGCGTGGACGCGTGGTGGCGGAGCGGGCTCGCCGGGGCCATTCCTTCGGCCGCGTGCTTCGTGGCGGCGGGCATGTTTTTGTTCGGAGCGGTGCGCCGAATGTTCGACTCCACGCCCGCGGCGGCGGCGGCCACCGCGCTGTTTGCGCTGAATCCCAACGTGCTCTACCTGCAGTCGATCCCCATGACGGAGCCGCTGTTCTTCGCGGCCCTCGCGGCCCTGCTCTACTTCAGCGTGCGCTTCCGCCAGACGCAAGGGTGGCTGGCGCTCATCGGCGCCGGCATCGCGGCCTGCGCCGGCGCGCTGGCGCGGTACGAAGCGTGGTTCCTCATCCCCTTCGCCGCGGCGTACTTTCTGTATACCGCGCGCGCACACCGCTGGCGCGCGGCCGTGCTGTTCTCGATCCTGGCGGGCATCGGCCCGCTGTACTGGCTGGCGCACAACTGGTGGCTGGCGGGCGACGTGATGGCCTCCTTCACCGGGCCGTACTCGGCCAAGGCGCAAATGGGCAACGCGGACCATCCCGGCAGGCACGACTGGCGGACGGCGTTCCTCTACTACCGCACCGGCGCGCAACTGTGCGCCGGAATGTGGCTGGTGTGGCTGGCGATCGCCGGGGCGGCGGCATCGCTGGGCAAACGCGTTTTCTGGCCGCTGGCCCTGCTGGCGCTGCCGGGGGTGTTCTACGTGTGGGCCATCTACCGCTCGAACACCTTCATCTACGTGCCCACGCTGTGGCCCTTCACGTACGACGCGCTGCGGTACACGATGGCCGTGTTCCCGCTGCTGGCGGTGGCGCCGGCGGCGCTGGTGGCGATAGCGCCTCCGCGGGCGCGCGTGGCGGTGGCGGCGCTCGTTGTGGCGGCGGGCTCGGGCTGGTGGCTGGCGCATCCCGATTGGAAGAACTGGGCCGTGTGGGAGGAGGCGCGCGTGAATTCGGTGTCGCGCCGCGCGTTCATCGCCGAGGCGGCGCAGTACCTGGGGCCCCGCTACGTGCGCGGCTCCGGCATCTTCACCTCGTTCGGCGATTTGACGGGGATTTTCCGCGACGCGGGCATCCCGCTCGACGAGACCTTCACCCAGGATATCGGCGAGCCGTGGCTGGCCACGGTGCGCCGGCCCGAGCTGTTTCTGTGGCAGGAATGGGCGGTGGCGCTCGAGGGCGACGAGGTTCATCGAGCGCTCGGCCGCGCGGCGCAGTACGGCATCGAGTACACTTTGGAGAAACTCATTTTGGTGAAAGACGCGCCGGCCGTCGAAATTTACCGGCGCACAGGGGGCAATCGTGGTTCCACATGAACAGGTAACGACCGCATTTGAACTGCCGGGGTACCGCATCAAGCGGAACTTCGGGGTGGTGCGGGGGATCGTGGTGCGCTCGCGCTCGATCGTGGGCACCATCGGCGCGGGACTGCAAACCATCGTGGGCGGCAACATCTCGCTGTTCAGCAAGCTGTGCGAGCAGACGCGCCAGGACGCCTTCGAGCTGATGATTCAGCACGCCAACGACGTGGGCGCCAATGCCATTATCGGCGTGCGCTACGACGCCACCGAGATCATGAACGGGGTCACCGAGGTGCTGGCCTACGGCACCGCGGTGGAGGTGGCAAAGGAAACGTAGTCCGCGATGCGAATTCCGTTCACCAAGGCGCACGGCGCGCAGAACGATTTTCTGCTCACGTGGCGGAAAGACGCGCCGGAGGACGGCCGCGCCGCGATAGCCCGCGCCATCTGCCACCGCCACACCGGTGTGGGCGCCGACGGCTGGCTGCTGGTGGAGGCGGGGCCAGAGGGCACCGCCGAGGGCGGCGCGGACGGCTCCATCCAGCTTTATAATTCCGACGGCAGCATGGCGGAGCTTTCCGGCAACGGGACGCGTTGCGCGGCGGCATTCCTCATGCGGCATGGCTGCGCCGCGGAGGTGGTGCGCATACGCACCGGCGCCGGCATCAAGACGCTGCGCATGCTGGAGCGGCGCGGCCTTTTGTTCGCGATCGAGATGAATATGGGCCGGCCCGAGATTGCCGCCGCGCGCTTTTCGCTGCCGCTTGCCGCCGGCCCGCGGGAGGTCACACTGCTGTGGGTGGGCAACCCGCAGTGCGCCGTGCTGGTGGAGAATTTCGATTTCGACTGGCGCGCTATGGGCGCGGAGATCGAATCGCACGCGCATTTCCCGAACCGCACCAACGTGTCGTTCGTGAGGCCGGTGAACGAACATACCATCGACGTGCGCTTCTACGAGCGGGGCGCGGGCGAAACCATGAGCTCCGGCACAGGCTCGACGGGCGCGGCCGCCGCCGCCGTGGCGCGGGGCCTGGCGAAGTCGCCGGTACGCGTGCTGACGCCCGCCGGGCCCATCGATCTGCGCCTGGAGCAGGAGGTGTACCTCACCGGGCCGGCCGAGATTGTCGCGGAGGGCGAATTCCTGCTGGCATAGGCCGTGAGGCGGTCTACTGAAACAGCAACTGAGCCATATTGGTGGCCTGGCCATTGACCGTGACAGTGACCACAAGCTGGCCGCGTTTTTTGAGGCTGGCAGGCAAAGCTACATTCACCTGGTCGAGGCCGGGATAGGCGCCCTGCACGCCGGCATAGGTCACCGGGGCATCGATGTTTCCGATCCTGACGTTGACGTTCGTTTGCGCGGCGCCACGGATTCCGGTTCCGTAGAGGATCAGGTAAGGCTGCGCGGAGACGTCGATGGGAATCAAGCTGCAACTGCCCGCGGAGCTGCACTGCGAGGTGTTGGAGTAGGTCTGGCAATCGTGCCATCCCATCACCGGGAGGCAGCCCTTCGGCGCCGGAATACGTTCCGAAGTAGTAATCGAAGCTGCGATTCTCCTGCATAATGAGAACGAAATGGCTGATCCTGGAGAGCCCCGGCGGCGCGGCGGGAGGCGGGGCGGTTTGCGTAGGCGCGCCCGAGACCAGCGTTAGTCGCACAGTTTACAAATTAGCCGGTTGACTTCAGGCGAATAAAAAGCGAATATCACGAAGTGGAGGAAACATGAAGATCAGCGACGCTCTTTTGCCCGAGTACGATCAGGAAGCCGCCAATACCCGCAAGGTTCTGGCGCGCGTGCCCGACGGGAAATTCGATTGGAAGCCCCACCAGAAGTCGTTCAGCATGGGTGCACTGGCCACCCATATTGTGAACATGCTCGGTTGGACGGTGGACACGATTGCGAAGGACGCTTTCGACATCGCGCCGGTGGGCGCTCCGCCTTATAAGGAGGAGCCGGCGAAGTCGCAGAAGGAACTGCTCGAAAAGTTCGACAAGAATGCCGCTGCGGCGCGCGCAGCCATCTCCGGTGCGAGCGACGAGACGCTGCTGAAGCCGTGGTCGCTACTGGCGGGCGGGCAGACACTGTTCACCATGCCGCGCATCGCGTGCATCCGAAGCTTCGTCATGAACCACACCATTCACCATCGCGCGCAACTGACGGTCTACCTGCGCCTCAACGATATCCCGGTGCCGGCTATCTACGGGCCTTCGGCGGACGAACAATCGTAAAGGGGGCTACGGTGTCCAGGGCGGCGGCCCCGGACACCGTCCAGGACAATTCTGAGAAACACGCTTTCGACGCGCGCAAACCCTACCTAGCCTGAATTTTCGCGGCAAGTAGTCAGCTAACGTTTTGAGGCTCTGTCTACCGGAATTTCAAGACCAGCCGTCGTCCGTCCCACCAGGGGATCGGCGTTGACCCCTGGCCGAAGTCGGCCGCGGGCAGCAAGGGATTGTGGGCGCGCTTGGGCAGCGTAACCTCGACGCGCTTATCGGTGATTTGGACTTCGGCCGGAGTATTCAGGAAGTGGCGGAACAATTGGCGGGATTGGGCGGATTCGTATCCGGCGAGCCGGCGGCCCAGCATCCGGTATAGTCCACTGGCCACTTCGGTCAGGGTGACATCGAAATCGATCTTCAGACGAACGGCAGAACTCAACGCATCCAGATGAAAGAACTGAACGGCGTCGGCCAGCCCGTTCTCGATCAACATCCGTTGCGCATAGCGGGTGATGCGTTTGGCCGCCGTGGTGCGCAGATCGTTGGTGAGCAGTACCGTGGGCTCCTCATGTCCCAGGTCGGTGATCAACATTTGCCGAATCGGGCCATCATAATCGCGCAAGCTCACCTGTCGGTCGACGACTTTGGGATTTTGGTACATGCGGTGCGGCACATCCAGGTGTACCGTGCGCCAGGCTGACCGTGGCGTGTTGGCCACTTCGCGCAAGATCGCCGGCGATCGGCGGCGCAAGGTCATGAAGGTGATGCCCATCTGGTTCAGGCGGTTCAGCTTGGCGTAGGTCGTCGGCTTGGAGTCGAAGACCAACTCGGGCGGTAGCTCGCCGTAGGCCGTCTTCCAAAACTTGACGAAATCCAAGACCGCATCGGCTTGGTCCCGTTTGAGCAAATCGGCCTTGGAGTAACAGAACACATGGCTTTCGGCATCTTGCGCCAGGAAGACCAAAATCGACTTTTGGCTGCGGCTGCGTTTGGAGAGGTAATGCCGCTCCACAAACTCGTCGGCGCCGAAGAACGGAATGGAGTGGAAAGTGATAATTGTGAGGCAGATTACTGGCTGGACTTCTGGAACTGCTTCTGGGACGACCCTGCCAATGCAAACGGCTGCTTCGATCGGGCTGCAACCAAGCGCAATGCGTGCGAATCGGGGCTGAGGTGGGACAATTGGATCACCGGTCATAGCGCTAATTTAAAGGAATTCATCGGAGTATCAGCGTGGCGAACCTGACCACCCAAGGGCCCGCTACCCTGGTTTTGCAGGGTTCAACCGTGGGTAGCTCCTATTCCTGGCCCGTCGGAATCTGGGGCACGCTGGACGGCGACACCCGTTTCGTGCTCACACAGACACCCAGCGACTTTCGCCCGCGCGACGCCCGGGATGAGGATGGCGCGCATTGCACCACCCCCGATGACATAGGCCAGACACATGACGCCGACTGTCATCCGCGATTTAAGGTGCAACTGGTTTCCCGACCAATTGGTGGATTCCCGGGACAGCAAAGGCCGATGCGCCGGCCGGTTCCGACGAATCCCGTTCGCGGCCGCATTGGCCCACCGGTTGCAAGCGACCCCGGCTCGGACTGGGCCGCGCACCTCGACTACTCCCGGATGCCCATCGCGTCAGATCCCGGTTATGGGCCGAAAACAGTGCTGGGCCAGAAGTCGCCCGCGCGCGCGTTGGAACCCCAGCCTCGTATGCTTTGGGCGAGCGCGGCCGCGGGCGCGGAGCGTTTCCGATCGCCGCTGGACGTCGCGAAGCCCTGGCCCGGTGACGGCGGCGGAGGACTGCCCACCGGCGATTCCCCATCAAAGATCGGAACTGCAAGAGAGGGGACGCTGGCGTTCGCCCGGCCCGCCGCGGGCATCGCCAGGTTCTTCCGGAGAAAACCGCCCACAAGAACCGGCCTGGGCGCTCTCGGCATGGCATGGTCGGTGGCCACTTCGCCGACTCCCGCAAGCTATACATTCACTCTGGAGCCTTCCGATGCCAACGGCGTGCCGCAGTGGCTCTCCGGCACCTCGACCAATTCCGGCGAGGATACCAGCGCCGATCCGGACTACCTGTTCGAGGCGGAGCGGAATACGGATTCCAGGCTTGGCCCGCCACAGAATGGCGGCCTGCAAATCAGCACCAACGGAGATGTAACCGATCCGGTCTCGGTGACCGTAACATCGCACGATTTCGGCGGCGCGGCGCGGCGCGGCTGCATGCGTCCGGCACGATTTATGGGAACACTTACGACGCGGACATTGTCGATCCAGTCACCTATCAGGATGTGGACCCGCCCTCGAACAACCCCACGACCCACGGCACCTGCGGGTCGGCGTACGGCGGGTTTCTCGGGATCGGCGGCCATCCGTTTGCCAGCCTGCCGGTGGACCAGGACTGCAACGGGATCGCGGATGGGTGGGAGGGCCAGTACACGACGCCTCCCGGAGGCCACCTGCTGCCGACCGCTGACGAGGAACCCGGCTACGCGCCCACATCTCCAAAGGGCGACGGATGGTCCGTACATGACGAGTACCGGGGGTTTCACTATGTTGCGGATAACGGAGTAACGGACCACTGGACTTCGACCGATCCGGTCAACAAGTTCGACATCTTCTTCTGGGACGCAGGCTTCAAACACAGAGGAAAAAGCCAGAATCCAGCGGACGACCCGAACATCTATACGAAAGCGCTCCGTACTATCTTGTGTCTCCAAGGCCAGGCCGAAGACATGGGAACGACTTTCGAAGCCCCTAGGGCTCTCGGTGTCCCGACGAACCCGCCGCCTGTACCGCTGGAGTCCATGCAGGGTGCCCCCTACTGCTATGGGAATGCAAGGATCCTGCCGGCACTGCCGGAGAAGGGTGTGTCGCCATATCTTTCGGAACCACCAATTGGCGTGAACGAACTCAGTCCAGCCAAACGCAACCAGCTTAGATTCTGGTATAGAAGAGTCAAAGCAGACCAGGCCGGCGCTAGAGACGAGACGGACCCCAGGCTTGGCGTGAATTGGTTCAATAAGAACTCCGTTACGTCTACAAGCACGCTGGGAGATCACACGATCGTGATCTATTACTCTGAACAGTCGAGTCATGGGATCTTAGGAGCTACAACGAACAACCTGGCGAATTGTCCGGACTGCGATAACCCTCACCGTTACCGGATTGCGTTTGACTACTCGTGGATCACACACTCGGCCCAGACATATGCCAACCGCGGAGTCACAACCATGTCGCCAGGCACACTGTTGGCCCAAGTGCTGGCCCATGAAACGGGGCACTGGCTTCAACAGAACCACTCTCAGAGACAGGCGTGCTGTACTTTTGCCACTGGAGGAAAACCCTCTAGCCTCGACTGGTATCGTTTCACGTTAGACAGAACATCAGGCAATATTTTGGTAGGTCAAGAAGAGTATCGGAACGGCTCGCGCCAGAATCTCCCGACGGATTCCGTGGCGTGCGGGCTATCAACCAAGGGCCCACTACCTACCCCCAAGACCACCCTCACAAGCCTAACGCCGCCAATGCCGGTGTACGACCGGGGGAGCCCAACGTCGTATAACCCGGAGGTTACACCCGTCAGTACGCTCACTGTGCAGAACATGCAGTACGAATTGATGGACTGGACGCCGAACTACACCATAGCTGATCCAACGCAATGGCACTTCGATCCGGCTAACCTTAACGCGCTCTGCGCGAAGAACCCATGTCCCGCGCAATCAAGCGGGAAAAACCTGTGGAAACCGAATTGACGATTATGAAAAATCACATTCTACTCCTTTGCACCATCTGGGGGTCCTCTGGCGTCTCCGGTTACTGCCAAGAGCCGGTAAACACGCTCGATTTCGACACGTCGAGAATGAAGGTTAGCGTAACCATGGACCGAAGGACATATCTACCAGGCGAAGTGGCGCAAATCAGCCTCGAGGTATCCAACCCCGGTCCATCTGGGGTCGTGAGCCTGACACCATTCGTTTCGGCGACGGGCTGCCTCTACTACAGAGAAAGAATTGGCGACAACCTCTTAGGGCAGTTGGCGTGCTCATCGGTTCCAGTTGGTCCCAATAATACCACTACGTTCGGACCTGGCGAGAGCAAACGAGTCGTACTAAACTCCTACGATGCGATGTTCGATCTTGATGAAGTCGTAGCCATGCAAGGATACGCGGCGGCGCCGCGTCCCGGAACATTCGGGATTACCTACCGGTACGGCACCGCGTCCGCTACGGCCGAGTACACTGTCGCCCCTGCGAAAGTTGAAGCCGATACCACCGTGAGGGTGCATGATATCATGTTCACCGATCACCCAGACTTGGTTCCGCCTCGAGCCATTCCGATGTACGTTCACGTGATCGCACTGCGCTCGGAGGAAATCAGCTACATATGCGTCCAGCAACATACTGTGGCACAAGGGGGCCTCATCGCGCCGCAGTCACAAATCAGCCGCGGACTGGAGTTCACTGATCCTCGCTTCAGTGGGACCTCAGCGATGCCTCTGAAAAGGGTCGCTACTAGCATTGCGCCTGTGGTAAGTCTTTCGGCTAAGGCAGACAACGATGAGAACCTAACGATTCAATGGACGGACGCGAACGGCGGGGTCGAAAAGCTGAACTACCCAGCGTCGTATCCGGCGCGGCTACCTAAGCAGGACCAATAACGGATTTGGATTTCGCTGGGCCGGGCTCACCGGCCTTTGGAGGCCCAAAGTGTTCCTACGGAATTCTCAGTCAGGCGTAGCCTGCCGTTTTCTGGCGATGGCTTTGCCAGTATTTGTGGCGGGGTTGGCCGCTTCTCCCTTCGCACCTGAAGAGCCAGTCGTGATTCGGAACTCGTCCGGCGCAGGTCAGAAGTTCAGGACTGCCAGCTTGCGTCCGTCCTACGGGCGGAGAGGAGGGGCGCTGGCAACGGGCGCCAAGCCTTTGTCGTTGGCCTCAACAGACTTGAACAGCGATGGGTATCCGGACCTCGTGGCGGGATACGCAACCTCAAGGGGCGGGCTCATCGCCGTTCACTTCGCCAATCCCGAAGCCTTTGCCCCGAGTACTCCGGAATCGCTGGCGGGCGCGGCGCGGGGAGATTTTCAGCCGAGCTTTGGCGGCGCCGCACTCACTATCCCCGTCGCGGCGGCGCCCGACCTGCTTGCCGCCGGCGACTTCAACGAAGATGGTCATGCAGACGTAATATTCGCCCCAAAGGGCGGTGACCGCCTATACATCCTGGCGGGCGATGGCCACGGCGCCTTTGCATCGCCTCTGGCTGTGGCAATGTCCGGCGTCATCACGGCCATGACGAGGGCCCCCGCGCGCCGGTAGCACCGGCACCGATGTCTGGGTCGGGCTCGATGCCGCTTCCGGCTCCCGGGTGCTGTGGTTCCACAGTGGGAAGCTCGGGTTGTCTCCGGTGGCGGCGACACCGGTGGAAGCCACCGTGACAGGGTTAAGTCTCGGCCGGCTTGACGACGACGGTTTCACGGACGTCGCGATTGTGGCTGGCGGGCGGATGTCGATTCTACACGGAACCGATCTGCGTGCCTTGGGGCAGAAAAACCGTCTGGAAGCTATTCCACTGCCCTTCCGGGCCGCGCATGCCGTCGCCGGGAGCCCTTCCTTCAAGGCCTCCCTGGCCAGCAAATCGCGGTGCTTGGTGACGATGGGGCGATACGCATTTTCGCCCCGAAAGTAGCTGCGGCGGCAATCGAACCGCCAGCGCCCGGCCGCAGGCGAACAGGCCGCACACCGCCCAGCGGTTACTGGACCGCTCCAAAAGTTGGAAGCTGGGACATAGTAGCGGCCGGTCCGTCCGCGACCCGGGGATCGAACCGGGCTCGCCTCCTAGCCACGCGCCGGTCTCCTCATTCGCTGGGCGACCTGGTTACCCTGGACGGAACGAGCCGCTCTCTCACCACGATAGCTGCCGCTCGGGGCGGCGGGACGATCCTGGAATCCATTGCCGTCATGGAAACCGGCAGTCCCGCGGTAGCGGTCCTGCAGATGCGCCTGAACGTGGTGGGCTCGGCGGGTCTTGTCATGCTCACGGAGGATGGCCCGGACCCGCTGGTAGCGGCGCCACAACCGAACGTCATCTATAACGTCACCACCCTGGCCGATTCCCAGACAGGAACCTGTACGACTCCTTCGGGCGGTCAGCTCACCTCCAATTGCACGACGCCCAGGGCGGCCATCATTGCATCCAACTCCAGCCCCGGGCCGAACGAGATCGTGTTCGGCTCCAACGGCACTATTACGCTATCGGTGGCGGGACAGGACGACAATGCGCAGGCGGGGGACCTCGATGTAACGAACGCCTTGACCATTGTTGGTAACGGCGCGGCTAATACCATCATTCAGGGCGGCCCCAGTGCAGGTAATGGGATCGACAAGGTGTTTTCGTTCAACCCGCTGGGCGCCCAGCCGGGGTTTGCGGTCAGCCTGAGCGGCTTGACCATCCAATTCGGCCGTAACACCCTCACGGGCCTGACCGATGGCAACAATGAAGGAGGGGCTTTTGATTTCGACGCGGGCACCTTGGATGGCGCCGGGTCGCTGAGCGTGGCAAACTGCAATATTTCGCAGAACTCGACGGTGAACGGCGACGGCGGCGGAATTGCGCTCTTTGACGGGGGCGTAGTCAGTATCATTAACACCACCATCACGGGAAATCGGGCCGGTCTGCAGGACCCAAGTGCATGGTATGGCTACTACGGTGGTGGGATTTATGTATGTGGCGGCGGCTACAACTACGCGGCGGTTATTTCAATCACCAACGGTTCGGTCTCGAACAACGTCGCGGCGACGGCTGGCCAGTCGCCTCCCGCACAGGTCGGGGGTGGGATCTATTCTGATACCGCGGGGATCGTACTTCAAGGCGCGGCGATTTCGGGCAACACTGCCAGCAACGATGGAGGCGGGCTGTACGGCGACGGGTTCATCATTGGTCCTGGCACGATGGTTTCCGGCAACGTGGCTGGCGGTAACGGAGGCGGCGTCTACGGGGTATCGAGCGCCACCGGTGCAACGCTAGCCAACAACTCGGCTGCGTACTGGGGCGCCGCCCTTTTCGCGGAGGGTCCCGGCGCCAGCATCAGCGACAGCCGAATCCTCGGTAATAGCTCTCCACATGCGGCATCCATCGTCGACGGTGATGAGACCTACGGCGCCACTGTCGCCGCGGCCAACAACTGGTGGGGCTCCAACGCCTCTCCGGCCAGCCTCGTCGCGCCTGGCATCGTGACCTTCAGCCCCTGGCTCGTGATGACGCTCGCGGCCTCGCCCGCGGCCATCAACACCAACGGCACGTCGGCGCTGACGGCCCGGATCGCCAGCGGCAGCGACGGCAGCACAGGGTATCAGATAGCGGACGGTACGCCTGTCAGCTTCGCAGGGGCGCCCGGCATCGTCAGCCCGGCAAGCACGACCACAACCGCGGGCGCAGCCATTTCTGTGTATACCGCGGAAATGGCCGCGGGCACGGCAACGGTCAGCGCCACTCTGGACAGTCAGACTCTCACGGCTTCCATCGACGTGACCCTTCCGCCGCCACCCACATTGACCACCATCAGTCCCGCGACCGGCGCGCAAGGCGCCGCCGTGCCGGTGACCCTCACGGGCACCAACTTCCTCTCCGGCGCCGCGGTGGCCGTCAGCAATCCGGGGATCACGGTTGGCAGTGTGACGGTAGTAAGCGCAGCGCGAATCACAGCCACGTTCACCATCTCCGCCGGTGCTTCACTCGGGGCCGCCAACGTCACGGTGACCACCGGCGGCGGGACCAGCGCCGCCGCCGTCTTTACGGTCAACCCGCCTGCGCCCACGCTGTCCGCAGTGACTCCGGCGAGCGGCCTCCAGGGCGCCAGCGTGCCCGTGACCCTCACGGGCACGAACTTCGTTTCCGGCGCGGCGGTAACTGTCAATAATGCCGGGATCACGGTCGGAAGTGTGGCCGTAGTCAGCGCAACCCAGATCACGGCCACGTTCACCATCGCCGCCAACACTTCGCCCGGAGTTGCCAACGTCACGGTCACCACCAGCGGCGGGACCAGCGGTGCGGCTGTGTTTACGGTCAACCCGCCTGCCCCCACGCTCGCCACGGTGAGTCCCGCGAGCGGCGTCCAAGGCGCCAGTGTGCCGGTGACCCTCACGGGCACGAATTTCGTCTCCGGCGCGGCGGTGGCAGTCGCCAATCCGCGCATCGCGGTAAGCAGCGTGATCGTGACCGGCGCAACCCGGATCACGGCGACGTTCGCCATCGCCGCCAACGCCGCAATAGGGCCGGCGAATGTCACGGTAACCACCGGCGGCGGCGTCAGCACCGCCGTGGCCTTCTCCGTTACGCAGCCGCCACTGACCCTCATTCCCGTGCCGCTGCCGGATCTCACTGGCATCGTCACCGACCGGCAAGCCGCCATCGTCCTGGGCAAGGCACTATTCTGGGACCAGCAGGCGGGCAGCGACGGCATCGCCTGCGCCAGTTGCCATTTCCACGCCGGCGCCGACAACCGGATCAAGAACACGCTCAACCCGGGCCTGCGCCACACGGACCCCAGTAAACAGAATGTGTGGAACCCGGCCGCGTCGGGCCGGAGGGGCCCCAACTACCAGATGGCGCGCGCCGACTACCCCTTCCACAAACTGGCGAATGCCGGCGACCGGGATGCGGCGGTTCTCTTCGACACCGACGACGTGACCTCCTCGCAGGCCGCGTTCAAAATGGACTTCGACCACATCAACCTGACCGGTCCGGCCAACCAGGCCGAGCAGTGCCTGCCCTCGCTCTCCCCGGCTTTCAACGTGGGCGGCATCAACGTCCGGCAGGTGGACACGCGCAACGCCCCCACCGTGATCAACGCGGTCTTCAACTTCCGCAACTCCTGGGACGGGCGCGCCAACAACATTTTCAACGGACGGAACCCGTTCGGCCCGCGCGATCCTGCCGCCGGCAGCGACCCGTTAAACAGCGTCCTGGTGGCGGATGCCGGCGGCAACCTGTCGCCGGTAAAGATCGCCTTGCCGGATGCCAGTCTGGCTTCGCAGGCCGTCGAGCCCCCGGTCAACAACCTGGAAATGTCGTGCAGTAACCAGCTGTTCGAGCAGATCGGCCAAAAGCTGCTGCGTTTGAACCCTCTGGCCTTGCAGACCATCTCGACCACCGACAGCGTGCTCGGTCCTTACGCCAACAAAATCGCGGGAACGCAGATCGTCAAGGCGGCCATGTGGGACCCTGCCACCAACTCGCTGGCCAGCTACGAAACGCTGATCCAGCGCGCTTTCGATTCCAAGTACTGGAGCTCGCCCAACAGGACGGCGGACAACTACCGGCAGATCGAGAAGAACTTCTCGTTCTTCTGGGGTGTGGCGATCATGCTGTACGAATCCACGCTGGTCTCGGGCGACTCGCCCTTCGACCAATACGCCAATGGCAACATCGGCGCCCTGACCGCTCAGCAGGTCAGAGGCTGGTCGGTGTTCAACGGCAACGGCCAATGCGCTTCGTGCCACACGGGCGCGGAGTTCACCGGCGCGGCCACCAGTCTGAAGGGGGCGCAAGCCGAAGGCAGCCAAGTGGCGCACACGCTGCTGGGCGACGGAAACGACGGACTGTACGACGGCGGTTTCTACAACATCGGCGTCCGCCCAACGAGCGAAGACCTCGGCACTGGGGGCACAGACTCCTGGGGCAACCCGCTGAGCTGGGCCCGCCAACTGAAGACCTGGCTCCAGACGAATCCCTTCCAGACCCAGATGTCCAACGTCGGCCGCGACGGCTTCGCGGTGAACGCCAGCACGTTTCAGTTCGGCCAGAATCAGCCCGTCGGCAGCACCACGCGCGACGCGGTGGACGGCAGCTTCAAAGTGCCCACGCTGCGCAACGTGGAGCTCACGGGGCCCTTCATGCACAATGGCGGTATGGCCGCGCTTGAGGAAGTTGTAGACTTTTACAATCGCGGGGGCGACGCCCGGTCGGCCGACGGCATCCCGGCACATAACGACGCCGCGAACACCACGGGGTTCGGGAGCAACCCGGCCAACCGCACGCCGGCGATTCTGCCGCTCAACCTCTCCGCCGACGACGAGGCCGCGCTGGTGGCGTTCCTGAAATCGCTCACCGACGAGCGCGTCCGCTGGGAGAAGTCGCCCTTCGACCACCCCTCCCTGAACGTTCCGAACGGTCACCTGTTCGATGAAAACCAGGTACTGGCGAACGGCGGCACAATCTATGCGGCCGACTCCATGCTCGCGCTTCCGGCCATCGGAGCCGCGGGCCGTACGACCGCCATGGGTCCGGTTCTCCCATTCGATGCCGGGCTGAGATAGAGCCGCGACCGCGATGGAGGTTGCCGCCCCCTACCGCAAATTGAACTTCTTCATTTTGTAGCGCAGCGTGTCGCGCGTGACGCGCAGCAGACGCGCCGCCTGCGTCTGGTTGCCGTTGGTCTTTTCCAGGGCGCGCGCCAGCAGGGTGCGCTCGTTGTCTTCGAGCGAAAGCCCGTCGGTGGGGATCTCCAGGCTCGCCGGCACCGACAGGTGCACACCCACATCGGGCCGCGAGATGGCCATGGGCAGGCTGGGCGGCGTGATGAGCGCCGACTCCTCCAGGATCATGGCGCGCTCGATGGCGTTGCGCAGCTCGCGCACGTTGCCCGGCCAGTCGTGGGTCAGCAGCAGCTTGGCCGCGGCGTCGTCCACGCCCTCGATGTTCCGCTTGAACTTGCGGTTGTAGTGCTCGATGAAGAATTTGGTCATCGGCACGATATCGTCGGTGCGCTCGCGCAGCGGAGGAATCAGGATCTGGATCACGTTCAGCCGGAAATAGAGGTCCTGGCGGAACGCGCCCTCCTTCACCGCCTCGCGCAGGTTCTTGTTGGTGGCTGCCACCACCCGCAGGTCGAGCTTGATGTCCTTCAGACCGCCCAGGCGGCGGAAGCACTGCTCCTCCAGCACGCGCAGCAGCTTGGCCTGCAGCATCAGGGGAATTTCGCCGATCTCGTCCAGAAACAGGGTGCCCCGGTCGGCCAGCTCAAAGATGCCGCGCTTTTGCGCGCGCGCGTCGGTGAAAGCGCCTTTTTCGTAGCCGAACAGCTCGCTTTCGAGCAGGGAATCGGGAATGGCCGCGCAGTTGATGGCGATGAACGGCTCGGCCTGCCGCAGGCTCTGGTAGTGCAGCGTCTTGGCCACCAGGTCCTTGCCGGTTCCGTTTTCGCCTTCGAGCAGGATGGTGGTGGCTTCCGAGGCCGCCACGCGGCGCACGAAATTGAGCACTTCCCGCATGGGCCCCGATTCGGCGATCACTTCGCGCTTTTGCGGCGCGGCCTCCTCGGTAATGTCCTTGATGGTGGCCACCACGCCGCTGAGCCGGCCGCTGTCGTCGAACATCTGCGTGGTGCGCATCACCACCAGGCGCTCCAGGCCGTTGTTGGTGTGCAGGCGGACCGTGGAGTGCGGCGCCGCGGGCGTCTGGTTCAAACCCACCAGCACCCCGCATCCCGGCTCGCACACCGAGCACTTGAAGATCTCCTGGCAGTGTTTCCCCAGCATCTCTTCCGAAGAGATGCCGAACAGCCGCTCCGCCGCCTGGTTGACGCCCGTGATGCGGAACTCCGGGTCGTACAGGACCAGGGCATCGGAGAGCTGGTCGAACACCGATTCCAAAACGCTGGTCGTCTGCCAGCCTGGGGTAAGCTTGGACATTTGTTACGGTTACTCCGATTATACGCATTTTTCTGGGGCAATTGGCCCAGAGGCCGCGGGATTTCGCGGGGAATTGCCCCTACTCCGACGTTGAAATTCGCTGCAAACCCTCTCAAACCGCAGGAAATACGCGCGTGGTGATGCAATTGCTACCTCGGCCGTGGAGTCTTTATATGTCCCATCTGAAAATTACTATACCCGCTATTCTCCTGCTGGGCGGATTCCTGATTTGCTCGACGGCCTCGTACGGCAAACCGGAATACACCAAATCGACCAAGAAAGCGTGCACGTTCTGCCATGAGAAAAACGTGCCCGGCGATAAAGACGCCATGAATAAGAACCTGACCAAGGCCGGCAAGTATTACGCCGAGCACAAGAGTCTGGACGGGTACACGGAAAAGAAGTAGCCGCGTGGAAGGTGGAGCCGTGAGGCAGCCATGATGCAAGGGGTTCAGCTTTCGATTGCCGACAGCAGGTATGCGGCAGCCATTCGCGAAGCGCTGTCCCGCAGTTGCGCATGTCACGTCGAATCGGTCGAACGCCCCGATCCGTCGCAGAAATGCGCACTGGTTCTGGACGAGTCCGCCTTTGCGCGGCTGCCCCTCCCTGTTCCCAACCCGCAGCGGGTGGTCCTGATCACCCGCGAGGAATCACCGGATCCCCAAGTGCTCTCCGATGCCTGGGAGGCGGGGATCGTGTCCATTGTCTCCGAGGAGGCCCCGCTCAATACCGTGCTGCTCGCCATTATGGCGGCGGCGTTGCGTGTGGCGACATCCCACGAAGTTCCAGTCGCGAGCGGGATAACCCCCAGTTGCAGTTCCCGGTCTGCGTCAATAGCCCCACTAAACCGGACTTCCGGATCGAAACGTTGAAAAATACCATAGCTTTACTCGTTTGGGGGACTTGGACTTTGGCGTGCACTGTCGGATTGCTCCGGCAAAAGGAAGACTGACATGGACCATTCTTTAGCAGAACTCGAGGCCATTGTCCGAAATCGCATCTGCGGAGTTTGCACCGAACGCACCGTGAAGGGCGAGTGTGCGCTCGAGGAACCGTCCAGTTGCGCGTTGTTCCGGCTGTTTCCGCAAGTCGCCCAGGCCATCCAAACGGTTGAGAGCGACAATATCGGCGAGTATATCGACGCCATTCGCCGCGGTGTCTGTTCGCTGTGCGCCGAACAGGCGGCCGATGGCTCCTGCGAGCCGCGGCAGCAGGTGCAGTGCGCGCTCGACGCCTATCTGCTCCTGGTGGTCGAGGCCATCGAAGAGGTCACCGGGAAAACATTCAACAAGCAAGGGATCCGGCCCATGGGTGGTCCCTCGGGGACGCACTCAGGGCTCCCGATTCAACTGTAAGTCCGACTGGGAGATGAGTTATGAACATTGATTTTCGTCCGTTCTTTGGTATCGGGATCATTCTCGCCGTGGTAGTGATCGTGATGATCGTCTATCGCAAGATAGTTGCCCGGAAAGAAGACGACACGCTGCACTTCCTCGACAGCGGCGCCGTTCAGCAGGCGGTGGTAGGCCACAAGCTTGAGGCCATCGACAAGTGGGGCAAACTGCTCACTGTGATCACGGTCGTGTACCTTCTGCTGGTGGGCGTGGCTTACGTGTATCAGGGCTTCGTGCACACCGCCACCACCACCGGAGTTTAATGGATGACGAACCGGGCACTTTCCTCCCTCGGCCACCTGCTCGGTTCCGCCGTTCTTGGCCTTTTCCTGGCGGCGGGCGCCGGTCTGCACGCGGCGGATACGACGCCGGCGGCGGAATGCGTCTCCTGCCACGAACAGGGGCAGAAACTGGGCAAGAGCGCTCACGCCAGCCTGACTTGCGACACCTGCCACGAATCTCACGAAAAATATCCCCACCCGGCGGGCATCGCCAAGCCCGTTTGCCTCACCTGCCATCAGGACCAGGCCGTCGATTATGCCGGCAGCGTACACGGCCTGGCGCGCAAGAACGGCAACGAAGGCGCGCCCGATTGCGCCCTCTGCCATGGCAGCGCACACGAACTGCAGTCCCCGAAATCGCAAGCCTTCCGCGCCGCCGTGCCCGATACCTGCGGCATGTGCCATACCGAGGTGGTCGAGCAATACCGCGCCAGCGTGCACGGCCAGGCGCTCGCGCGCGGAATCGCCCAGGCGCCGCTGTGCACCGATTGCCACGGCGAGCACAATATCGTCAAACATACCAACTCCGCCTCTCCGGTGAACGCGGCGCATATCCGCGACACTTGCGGGAGCTGCCACGGAGACGTTCTCCTGACTCGCAAGTTCGGGCTGCCGTCTGACCGGCTGCTTAGTTTCGACACCTCGTTCCACGGCCTGGCCGCCAAGGCCGGCTCGCAGACCGTGGCCAACTGCGCCAGTTGCCATGGCGTGCACAACATTCTGCCGTCGTCGGACCCGAAATCCACCATCAACGCAAAGAACCTTCCCAAGACCTGCGGCCAATGCCATGCCGGCGCTGGAACGCGGTTCGCCATCAGCCAGGTCCACGTGGCGGAAGGCCGCACCGAACCGGCCGCCCTGCGCTGGGTACGGCAGTTCTACCTGCTGGTCATCCCCGTGACCATCGGGCTCATGTTGCTCCACAATGGCGGCGATTGGCTCCGCAAGGTGATCCGCCTGCGTTTCACCCGCGTCGCGAACATCCACGCGCCGGGACGCACCGCCAAGGCGCCTGCCGGTCACGGCGAGCTGCGCATGCTGCCCTTCGAGCGCCTGCAGCACGGCATCATGGCGCTCTCCTTCCTCACCCTGGTCTGGACCGGGTTCGCCCTCAAGTACCCCGAGCAATGGTGGGCCGCGCCCCTGGTGGCGCTCGATGGCACCCATGCCATGCGCAGCATCATCCATCGCGTGGCGGCGGTGGTCTTCATGGCCATCACGGTCACGCACTTGGTTTCGCTCATCGTCAGCCGCAAGCTGCGCGCCCACTGGCTGGAGATGCTGCCCAATATCGACGATCCACGTGAGGCGCTGTCCAACTTCGCGTACAATCTCGGCCTGGGCAATACCCCGCCCGGCCGGTCGCCGCACAGCTACATAGAAAAGGCCGAATATTGGGCCGTGGTGTGGGGGGCCGTGGTCATGATCGCCACCGGCCTGCTGCTCTGGGCCAATACCCTGGTCATGAAACTGGGCTCCAAAGCCTGGCTGGACGTGGCTACGTCGGTCCATTTCTATGAAGCCGTGCTTGCCTCCCTGGCGATTGTGGTCTGGCACTTCTACCCCATCATTTTCGACCCCGATGTCTATCCGTTGAACACCGCCTTCCTGACCGGCTTCAGCGTAAAGAAGGACGAGCACGCCCGCGAGCGCCACGAACACGAAGCGAAGGCTGTGGGAGACTGACAGTAAGCATGACGCCCAACAATTCCGAGCGCCGCCGGGGATGGTTGTCCCCGGTCATCCACCTGAGCAATAACTGGATCAGCCTGGTGGGCGTGGTAGTCGTCACTACCGCCGTCATCTGCTGGCTGTTCCTGCTGCCGACCACGCTGCGCGGCGAGACCCAGAGTCCCTACGTCGGAATCCTGGCATTTATCGTCCTGCCGGCGCCCTTCTTCGCCGGCCTCATCCTGATTCCCCTGGGCATCTGGCTCAAGCGCAAGCGCGAGGGGCGCACCGGCATCTACCCTCCCGACTTTCCCGCCCTGAACTGGCACAACGCGGAATTGCGGCGCCTGGTTTACTTCGTGGGCGCCACCACCGTGGCCAACCTGGCCATCGCCAGCCAGCTCACCTACAGCGCGGTGAATTACATGGACTCGGTGACCTTCTGCGGCCAGACCTGCCACACCGTGATGCAGCCCGAGTTCACGGCCTATCAGAACTCGCCGCACTCGCGCGTGGAGTGCGTGAAGTGCCACATCGGGCCGGGCGCCGGCTGGTTCGTCAAGAGCAAGCTCTCCGGAGTCGGACAGGTGTTCGCGGTCACCTTCAACACCTACCCGAAGCCCATCCCCACCCCGGTCCACAACCTGCGTCCCGCGCGGGAAACCTGCGAAGCCTGCCACTGGCCGCAGAAGTACGGCGAGGACCGGGTGCGCATCATCTCCAAGTTCGGCGACGACGAAACCAACACCCCCACCAAGACCGTCCTGCTGATGAAGATCGGCGGCGGCAACGGCGGCATCGGGATTCATGGCACGCATCTCGGCCCCGGCGTCACCATCCGCTACGCCCACTCTGATGAAGGCCGGCAAGTCATCCCCTGGGTGGAATACAACGGCCCCGGCCGGCAGACGGTCTACGCCGCGCCCGATGCCAAGACCGCCGGCCTGCCAGTCCGCGAGATGGACTGCATGGACTGCCACAACCGGCCGTCGCACAGCTACGACCTGCCCGAAGAGGCGGTCGACAAGGCCATGAACGCGGGCCTGATTTCGCCTTCCTTGCCCTTCGCCAAGAAGAAAGCGGTGGAGATTCTCAAGGCATCCTACACGACGCGCGACGATGCCGCCCGCCAGATCCCCGCAGCCTTCGCCAAGTACTACCAGGACAGCCAGCCGGCGGTGTGGGCCGAGCGCCAGGCGGAAGTGACATCGTCCGCGCGGGAGGTGCTGGCGGTCTACAACCGCAACATCTTCCCCGACATGAAAGTCACTTGGGGCAAGTATCCCATCAACATCGGCCACAACGACTTCCCCGGCTGCTTCCGCTGCCACGACGGCAACCACGCTTCCAAGGACGGCCGTGCCATCACCCAGGACTGCAACGCCTGCCACAACGTGCTCGCCATGGACGAAACCAATCCCAAGATCCTGACCGACCTGGGAATCGTGGAGAGCAAGGCGTCGGGCCAGCAATAGGCGACCCGGCCCGCTCGATTCGCCGGCGGTCTCCAGTGCCTTTCCCTGCGACTCTGCCGACAGAAAAACCCGGGCTCGCATGCGCAATGCTTCAAGCTCCGGCTTCATCAATTTGATCTGGCCTTCCAGACGAACGGTCGTGGTTCGTTGTTCCAGGCCGCCAGCCATTGATAGATGGCTCGCTCCAATTCGTCTGACGAGACGGTGGTGCGGCTGATCGACGGCCAAGGGCTTGACAGTGACCTGCCGGGCTGGATCACCGCACGGCGAATGGAACTACACGATCCATCGCAACTAACGGCGGCCGCACCCTCACCACAGGTACTCCTTGGCGATCTCGCGCTTGTCGTAGCCGTCCAGCACGTGGACCACGCGGATCTTTTTCAGCGAGACCGGCGAGAGCTGGCCGATGGGGATATAGATGATCGTGCGCGACACGCGCGAGGCGATGGTCTTGAAAATCGAACGCGGAGGTTTGGCCGCCACGTAGACTACGTAGCGGTGGATCGAGTAGTCCAGCGCCGCCAGCAGCAGCCGTTCCGATTTCGATTCCGCGAACTCGTAATCGGCATCCTGCCAGACGTCGTACATGCGCCGCGGCGGAAGGCTCATCAGGAGGCCGCCGTATTCGGCGCGCCCGATGCCCGGCCCCACCAGGTTGTCGAATGGAAAAGTGGAGTAGAACGCCATGTCCGATTCGTTCTGGTTCTCACCCAGCCAGGTGGTCATGTAGGAGTAGCGGTTGTCGCGGTCCTCGTCGAAGATCACCACTACGGAGCCGACCTCGCCATGGATCTTCTGGAACTGGCGCACGTAGATACGGCCCTCGTACCACTTGCGAATGGTTTCGCGCAGGTCGATGCCGTCCAGGATGGAAGTGGTGAACGGCTCGATGCGTACCCTCTCTTCGGAGAGAAGGCTCTTGCCCTTGCTCTTGAGGAAGCGGCCGTAGTCCTCGATCACGAGATCTTCGGGCGGGTAGGAGCAGATGCCCTGGCCGTTCAACTGGCGCGCCCATTCGCCGGGGAACTTTTCTTTCTTACGGGGCTTCAGTCCAAAAGGACGGAGACGCCGCTTGGTGCTGGGCAGCCGGCGGCGCAAGCGAATCCGGCGCGTATCCATCCACACTTCATCGCCGGAAATGCGCACCGTCAGCAGGTTCGAGGCCGTCGTTTGCGGCGGGTAGCGGCCGCCCACCTCCCACACATCCCAGGCGTAATTGTCGTCGACCACGCCGCGCGCCGCCAACGTCACATCGAAGAGGCCGGCGGAGAGTTCGTTTCCCGCCAGGGCGAGATTGCGTGTGTAGCGCGCCAGCAGGCGGCGTTGCCAGTGAGCGACGGTCTCACCGGTCGTAGCCTCATACTCTTTTTCGGCCTCGCGGAAGACGGCCAGTTGCGCATGCCGCCGGTCAATGAGCCGCCAGTCCGTCATGAGCGGGCGGAACGTCTCGTAGCGCCATTGCAGTTGTGGGTACTCGGCGCAGATCTCGGCCAACGATTCCGGATGCGCGTTCAACAGCTCGATCCCCTCGCGGCGCACGCGGGCCATGGGTTGCGCCTGGGGCTCCTCCATGGCGTCCAGCACCGGGTCGAGGAGGTTGAGCGAGACCACTACCAGCACGTTCGCCAGGGGATTGGCGCCTTGCAGCTTCCAGGCGATGCCGGCGGCGTGGCGGGCGATCTGCTCCGAGCGCGGCTGCGGGTAGACGCGATAGGCCTCGATGTAGCGCGCCAGGCCGATGTGGCGTATGGCGTAGGAGTCGGGGTAGGCATCCTTCAGGTGCGGGCGCGGGCCGGCATCGGGATCGGCAAATACGATTTCCGCGCCGGTCTCGAGGCCGCTGCGGATGGCCTCGGTAAACGGGTCGGCCGGCTCTATGGGTACATAGACAGCCTGGTCCTCGCCCGCGGTCTCGTCGGGGTAAAAGACCAGCGACATTTCGGGCAGGCGCATCACTGCGCGCACCCACGCCTCGCGGAGCGTGGCCGGCAGTTCCAGCGCGATCACGTGCGGCCGGTCGCGCAGAATCGCCTGCCGCACCTCGATGGCGAATTCCAGCCGGCCCGGCACCACCGGAAAGTAAGTGAATCGTCCGCGCTTCAGGCTTCCCGGATCAGGAAGCGGAAGGTCGATCTCTCCGGGCATAGCGCAACGCCTCTTCTCCCAGTATTTGCATGACGGCGATTTCCAGCGCCTCGGTTTCGTGGGTCCGCTGGGTCGCGAGGCTCTTCAGCTTGATGGCGAAGCGGGCGACGTTAATGCCGTCGCGCACCGTGTATCGCTCGTCGGCGGCGTGCGCCATCTGGAGAAAATCGGTGACGTAATTCAAAATCCGCTCTTCGGCGAAGGGGAGGTTCTCCTTCAGGATGTGATACTCTTCGTCGCGCTCGGGAAAGTCGAGCAGAATCTGGGGCTGCAGGCGGGAATGGATGTACTCGGGCAGCTCGAAGGTGGAGGCGTCGTCGTTCATGGTGGCCACCAGCCGGAAGTTGGGGTGGGCCTTGATCTTGATGCCGGCCACGATCGATTCCACGTAGCGCCGGTTGTCGAGCAGCGGAGCCAGGCTGGCCCAGCTCTTTTCGCTCATGCGGTTGCCCTCGTCCAGGATGGCGATGCCGCCGCGCACCATGGCGGTCGCCAGCGGCGAGGCCACATAACGCAGGCTGCCCGCCGCTTCGATTACCGGCGTAATCAGCAGATCTTCCGGGCGCGTGTCCATGGTCGCCTGCAGGATATAAACGTCGCGGCCCATGCGCTTGCCCGCGGCGTAGGCCAGGGTGGTTTTGCCCACGCCCGGTTTGCCCAGCAGCCGCGGATTCATGGGCAGATCCTGATCGTTCACCACCATCCACGCCGCCAGCAATTGCCGCATGATCTCGTCCTGCCCGACCCACTGCACCGCAAGCTCATCCGGGTGGGCCAGATGCAGCGTGACGCCTTCGATCTCGACGCTGGTACCCATGTCCGTCAAGCATAACGCTTATGCGGGCCTGCCGTCAGATATTGCTGAGAACGATGCGATGGACCTTGAGCAGGAGATCGACTTCCTGGAGCGGGAGCTCCAGTGCCGCTGCGATCTGATCCGGGGCGTCGCCCCGGCGGTGCATGCGCAACGCCTGCGAGCGGCTGGTGAGATTGAAGCCCGGCCGGGGAGCAGAGGGGGCCACCATCAAGGGAGGCTGTTGCTGCAACTCGCGCAGTTGCGCAGTGACGGCGTCGAGTTCTTCGCGCAGCAGCTTGAGCGCGGCCCGGCATTCCTTTTGGATGGCTGCGGCGCGCGCCACGGCGATGTGGCTCGCGGCCCGCGCGCGGAACAGAAAACAGACGCTCGCCGCGCCCGCGGCTAATGCGGCGGCCGAGATCAGCACAAAAGCAAGTACAAGCTGGGTCATGGGAGACTCCGTAAAAGGTCCTGCCGGTTGGCGATCTCTTGAATGCGCACGCCGTAATTCCCATCGACCACCACGACCTCCCCGCGCGCAATCAAGGAGTGATTGACCAGCACCTCGACGGGCTCGTTGATTCCGCGGTTCAGTTCGATGATGGACCCGGTGGTCAGCTTCAAGACGTCCTTCATGAGAAGTTGCGCCTTTCCGAACGAAATGCTGACCGGCAGATCGACGTCCAGCAGCAGATCCATGGTGCGCGACTGAGAGGTGGAATTCGCGCCGGCCTCCGCACGCCCGCTGGCGCCGGCGCGCGGCTCGGTTTTTTCCGCACTGTCAGGCTGCGGGGCAGGCTCGGCTCCGGGCGCGGATATCAGGGCCACTAGATCGGGGCTGAGGGCGATCACGAGCGGCGCCATATCCGGCTTCTCGGCGAAGGTCAAGGAAATGGAGGCCCGCTGCGGCGCGTCCATGTCGGGCGCCTGCTCGACGCCGGGCCCGCATGTGACCTCCTTCCCCAGAATGGCGCCGATGGAGCGCGCCATGGCGGCCAGCGACTGGGCCAGAATCTCAAACCACGTGTTTTTGGCCTCGCCCGCCTCAACCTCTTCGAGACCGGCCGCGTGCAGCGTCAGCCTCCCGGCATATTCCCAGGTGGCGTGCGGCGCCGCCACCCAGGCGATCGCGCCTGGAGAGACGGGGAAGGGCTGCTTCCACCACAGGAGCTCCGCCTCGGGTCCGGTCCCCTCGGCGGCGAGAGGTTCCGGAGCAGCCTGCCAGCGCACCTCCGGCTTCTGGTCGGTCATGGACTCAAGCACCTGCGCCAGGGCTTGCACCCATTCATCGAGCAGCCGCCGTGCATTCTCCACGGCATCCAGCCGCGTCGGCGCCGTCTTTTCGTCCGTGCTCATGCCATTACCACGCCTCGCGATGCGGGCCATTGCCCCGTCAGACGGCTGCGCAGCCGCAAAACGGCTTGCGACTTCAGTTGCGAAATCCGCGATTCATGGAGGTTGACCACCTGGGCGATCTCGCGTAGAGTCAGTTCCTCGCGATAATACAGGCCCAGCACGGTGCGCTCCATTTCGGGAATCTGATCGATCCCCTCCGCCAGCAACCGCTCCAGCTCCGACCGCTCCAGCAGGGTCGAGGGGAGATTCTCGCCGTCGTCGGGAAGGTAATGCAGCAGGTCCTTTCCCTGCTCACTGGTGACGAAATCCAGGCTGGCGATGTTCAGCCCGCGAATTTCCACCAGCCATTCGTGATACTCTTCGATCGAGATCTCCAGTTGCGCGGCGATTTCCTCCTCGGTGGGCCAGCGCTGGAGCTTTTGTTCCGCGACGGCAATCGCCGCTTCGATCTGCTTGGCCATGCGCCGTTTCTGACGCGGCGCCCAGTCCAGGCCCCGCAGGCTGTCGAGAATGGCGCCGCGGATCTTGTACTCCGCATAGGTTTTCAGCTTGACGTTATGGCTCGGGTCGAAGTTGTCGATGGCGGAAATCAAACCGATAACGCCCGTGGACACCAGGTCGTCCAGGCTGATGTTGTCCGGCAGCCGCTCCTGGATCCGGCGCGCGATCAGGCGCACCTGCGGCAGATGCTCCAGAATGAGCCGCTCGCGTTCCTCTTGGCCGATCACTTCAGACCCCGCATGTGAATGCATACACTTCCGCCCATCATCTGCTCACCCTCATGCCGCGAATGCCGCTTGCGCTCCATGCCCGTCGAGGACCAGCGCGACCAGGCGGCTCCGGCTGGCCGCCTCCAGATCCTCCGGAATGCGCTGCCCGGTGGTGAAGAAGGACAATGGTTTGCCGGTGCGCACCGCCTCGTTGAACAGGGGTCCGAACGAGGACGTCTCATCGAGCTTGGTAAACAGCAGCCGCTGCGGCCGGAATCGCTCGAAACTCTCCACGACCCGGGATAGATCGGCCGGTTTCATGGAGGCCGGCAAGACCAGTTGCGTATCGATGTCGCTTCTCGTGGAAAGAAACTGCGCCAGGCTCGAGCCGTGGTCCATGTCGCCGTGGCCCAGTCCAGGTGTGTCGATGAAGATCAGCTCCTTGCCGCGGTTCTCCTCGATCGCCTGCGCCAGGGCGGTAGGCGTTTCCAGTACCTGGAATCCTACGCCCAGGATGGCCGCGTAGGAGCGTAACTGTTCCGCAGCCGCGATGCGGTAGGTATCCATCGAGAGCAGCATGACGGGGCGCCTGCCGGCGAGGCCGTAGTTCACCGCCAGCTTGACCAGGGTGGTGGTTTTGCCGGCCCCCGGGGGCCCTACCAGAGCGACAATCGCGGGGTGCGACTCACTCTTTCCGAGCGAGGGCTGGACCGTAAAACGGGATTCCAGTTCCTGGAGCAGCGCGCGTTCGAAAACGGCTGCATCCCCGCCCGCCGCCTGCGCTGGCGGCATGCCGGGATTGATGGCGCGCGATTCCGCACCGTGCACAATCTCCTGGGCCAGTTCGGGGCCGATCCCGCTGGCGGTCAGCAGCCCGTAGGCGTCGGTCGCGTCCGGCGAAGCGCCGGCCCATCGCGATGGCGCCAATACCGTTTGTGTGAGCGCTCGGCGCATGCCTTCGAGTTCCTTCTTCAGCTCAGCGACTTTGGTCGACAGCACATCGCCGCCGGACCGCGGGGCCGGCGGGGATGGCGGCGGGGGCGCCGCCGGGAGATCGTCCACCGCTTCCAGGGCGGAGATGCCGGTGGCGAAGACCACTTCGTACTCGCCCAGATGGCGGGCTTCCGGGGGCGCCTTGCGGGTGTTCAGCAGCATGGCCTCTGGCCCAAGCTCCTGTCGCGCCCTGGCCATGGCGTCTTCCACCGTGCGGGAATAATAGGATTTGATCTTCATCGGCTTCCGTTCTTGCTTTTCACGCGCGCTCCGGCGTTTTCGATCACGTGTGATCTATCGTCAGGTGCGCCGTTTTTCTGTAGACCGCGCTCACTGAATGTTCCCCAGCGATTGCACCCGCAGCCCCGAGGGCACTTCGTTGTGCGCCAGGAAGAACAGGTTGGGCAGCGCCGGCTCCGCGATCTGACGCAGAAAATAGCGCGCTGCCGAGGAGGTGATCGCCACCACCGGAGTCTCGGGCGACGCCATCCGGCTGGAGACGCGGTTCAGAATATCGCGGATCGCTTGCGGGGCGAGCGTCAGGTGGCTGTTTTGCTCGCCATGCTCGGCGGCCGCTTCGACGGCCTGCTCGATGGCCGGATCGAGGAACCACGCGGGCAACTCGCCGGCGCGGTTCAGGTACGGCTTCACCACCGTCCGCCGCAAGGACTGGCGTACGTATTCAGTCAACAGGACCGGGTTCCTGGTGGCGCCGGCGGCCTCGCCCAGAGCCTCCAGGATCGATACTGCGTCGCGAATGGAAACGCGCTCGCGCAGCAGGTTCTGCAGCACTCTCTGCACGGTGGCCAGCGGCAGGAGTTTGGGCACCAGATCCTCCACCACCTTGGGGTTCTCCACGCTCACGCGGTCCAGCAGGTGCTTGGCGTCCTGGCGCGAGAACAACTCGTGCGCGTGGCGCCGGATCAGCTCCGAGAGGTGCGTGCCCAGCACGCTGACGCCGTCCACCACTGTGTAGCCCGAGTTGCGCGCCTTCTGCGCGCGTTCGCTGGGAATCCACAGCGCGTTCATGCCGAAGGCCGGCTCGCGCGTCGGCTGGCCTTCGAGAGCGCCCGCGCCCGGTCCGGTGGCGATGGCCAGCTCGCACCCCTGCGGCAGCTCGTAGCGTGCGATCTCGACGCCCTTCAAAGAGATCATGTACTCGCGGCTGCGGAGCGACAGATTGTCGGTGACCCGCACCGGCGGAAGCAGGTAGCCGAGGTCGCCGGCAAGCTGGCGCCGGATGCCGGCAATGCGCTGCAGGAGCGCCGAATTCTGTCCCCCTTCCACCAGCCCGACGAGTCCCAGACCAACCTCTATGGCCAGCGGCTCGACGCGCAGCAGCGACTCCAGATTATCTTTCGCCGCCGCCGGTTTTTGCTCCGCCGGCACCGCCGCCTCTTGCCGTGTTTCCTTCTGCCGCAGTTTCCAGCCGGCCACTCCCGCGCCGCCGCCCAGCAGCAGGAACGGGAGCTTGGGCATACCCGGAATCGCCGCCATCACCACCAGGACGCCCCCCGCCAGCAGCAGCGGCTGCGAGTTGGTCAGGATCTGGCGGTGAAACTCCGCTCCCAGGCGCGCGTCGGAGCTGGCGCGGGTGACGATCAGGCCGCCGGAGATGGAGATCATCAGGGCGGGGATCACCGTGACCAGGCCGTCGCCGATGGTCAGAACGGTGTAGGTCTCCAGCGCCCTGCGAAAATCCATGCCGTGCTGCAGCACCCCGATCAGAAATCCCGCGATAATGTTGATCGCCGTGATGAGGATACTGGCCACCGCGTCGCGCTGTGTGAACCGCGAGGCGCCGTCCATGGCGCCGTAGAATTCGGCCTCCGTCGAAAGCTGCTTGCGGCGGCGCTTGGCCTCGGTCTCATCGATCAGCCCGCCGTTGAGGTCCGAGTCGATGGACATCTGCTTGCCCGGCAGAGCGTCCAGGGTGAACCGCGCCGTGACCTCCGAAATGCGCACCGCGCCGTGGTTGATGACCACATATTGGATGGCGATCAGCACCAGGAAGATCACCGCCCCGATAATGTAATTCCCTCCCACCACGAAGCTGCCGAAGGCGCCGATCACTTCGCCCGCCGCCGTTGTCCCCGTGTTTCCATTCAGCAGGATCAGCCGGGAGGACGAGATGTTCAGGGCCAGCCGGAACAGCGTCAATAGCAGCAGCGTGGTGGGAAAGGTGGTGAACTCCACCGGACGCACCAGGTACAGCGAGACCATCAACACGGTGACCGACAGCAGGATGTCGGTGACGATGAGCAGGTCCAGCACGAAGCCCGGCAGCGGGGTGATGAGGGCGACCACGATCGCCAGCACCGCAATGGGCACGGCCATCTGGCTCAGCAGGCTTGTCGGAATCGACTTCATCCAGCCCGGACGCGCGATCGGGACCGGGGCGGCTATCGCTCTGGCGGGGGTCATGGTTCTAACCTGGCAGTCTCCCATTCATGAGTTTGAAAATGTAGGCCAGGATCTCGGCCACCGCGCGATACAGGTGCGGCGGGATCTCCTGTCCGACTTCCACGGACTTGTACAGGGACTGGGCCAGGGGCGGGTTTTCGATGATGGGAACCTGGTGCTCCATCGCCTTCTGGCGAATGCGCAGCGCCAGGTAGTTCTTGCCCTTGGCAACCACCAGCGGCGCCGCCATGCTGTCCACCTGATAGCGGATGGCGACGGCGAAGTGCGTGGGGTTGACCACCACCGCGGTCGCCTTGGGCACTTCCTTCATCATCTGGCGCCGTGCGTGGTCGCGTTGCAGCCGGCGAATCCGCGCCTTCATCTGCGGATTGCCTTCCAGCTCCTTCATCTCTTCCTTGATGTCCTGTTTGCTCATGCGCAGATCCCGCTTGTAGCGGCTCATCTGGCGAAACAGGTCCACCGCACCGAATACCAGGAAGACCACGGCGGCTTTCCAGAACAGCTCCATCAGGGAGCTCCCGATGAAACCGCAGCCGCTCTCCACGCTTTCGAGAGGGAGCGACAGGAAGGCTTCCAGTTTGTCCCGCGCTATGGCATAAACGGCCCACAGGAACAGCGGCAGCAGGATCGCCGCCTGGAACAATGCCGGCAGATTCTGCTTGGGGAGTTCCCGGAGTTTCGCCAGGGGACTGAAACGCGCCGGGTCCGGCGCCAGCTTCTTGAGGCTCACACCGAAACGCGTGGTCGCGAGGCGAAAGCCCAGCGTGGCCAATGTCACGGCTAGTCCGCACAGCGCGAGCGGCAGAAAGTTCTGCCAGCAGAGCTGCCAGGCCACGTGCTGCAGATCGCGCACACCTATCTCGCGCGCAAATGCCAGCGCGAAAAGCGAGCGGGTGGTGGCGCGGAACTGGGCAAACCAGCGCGCGCCTCCCGCCCCCAGGAGCGCCAGAAATACCATGAACTGAAGAGCCGAAACCAATTCTTTCGCCGCCGGAAACTGGCCGTCCTTGCGCGCCTTGTCCACCCGCCGCTGCGTGGGTTGCTCGGTTTTTCCGGACCGGTCCGCCATGGCGCCTCATATCCCCAACATGCGGCGCGCCGCCACCCAGGCATGCCCGCTGAACTCCAGCAATACGCGAGGGAAGATGACCGACACCCAGCTCAGCACCAGCAGGGCGACCAGCATTTTCGCCGGAAAGGCCAGGGAGAGCAGTTGCAGTTGCGCGTTGAGGCGGCCGAGCAGCGCCAGCGCAACGTCTACCATCACCAGCAGGGCCACCACCGGCATGGCCAGCCGCACACCCACGGAAAAGAGGCTGGAAGCCAGCCGGATGAGGGCCTGCCCGGTGGACGGCCCAAATACATAGCTCCCCGCAGGGACCTTCTCGAGGCTGAGCGCGAACAGCCGCAGAACCTCGCGGTCGAGCCCCAGCGCGAAGAACAGCATGCCTCCCATGAGCTGCGCGAACACCAGCAGGATGCCGGAATCGGCCTGGGTATTGGGATCGATGGTGGAGGCATAGGCGTAACCGGCCTGGAGTCCCAAGACCTGTGCCGCCAGCCCGAACGCCTCGAGCACGATGGCCACGGAAACGCCGATGGCGATGCCCAGAGCGGCCTCTGCCACTGCCCAACCCGCCAAGGTGCCTGCGGTGACTGTAGCGTCGATGGCCGGCCAGCGCGCTGCCAGCGCGAGCGTGAACCCCAAAGCGAGGGCCGCCCGTGCCGGCTCGGGCGCGCTGCGGATGCCGGGCAGCGGCACGAACACCAGCGCACCCGACACCCGCGCCAGCACCAGCAGGAAAGAGAACAGCGTCCCGGCCGAGAGCGTCAGGCTAGTGGGCATAGCGGCCGAAGTCCCCCAGAAGCACGGTGGTATACGAGACGATCCTCTGCAACATCCACGGCAGGAGAAGCAGGAGTCCGCCCAAAAAGGCCAGCAGGCGCGGCACGGTGCTGATGGCGTTGTCCTGCATGGAGGTCGCGATCTGCACCAGGCTGACCGCAATTCCCGCAATGAAACCGACCGCAAGCAGAGGAGCGGCCAGCCAGAATGTCATCATCAGGGCGTCGCGGATGATCTGGACTACGGCGTCGGGGGTCATGAGTAGAAGCTCTTCATGAGCGAGCCGACCACCAGGTTCCAGCCGTCCGCCAGCACAAACAGCATGATCTTAAACGGCGCGGAGATCATCACCGGCGGCAGTTGCACCATGCCCACCGAAAGGGTGACCGAGGCCACGACCAGATCGATCACCAGGAACGGCAGAAACAGCACCGCGCCGATCTGAAACCCCGTCTTGAGCTCGGAAAGGATGTAAGCAGGGATGAGAATCTTGAGATCGAGATCCGCGGGCGTATGCGGAGCCGGGGCGTGGGTCATCTCGACGAACAGCCGGATGTCTTTTTCCCGGGCAAACCGCACCATGAAATTGCGCAGCGGTCTGGCGCCCTGGTCGAACGCCTGCTGCGGGGTCAAATGCCCCGCCTCCATAGGCTCCCATCCCTGGTGGTACATTTCCGCCGCCACCGGTTGCATGATGACGATAGTCAGGAAGAGGGCCAGCCCCAGGAGCACCTGGTTGGAGGGCGTGGATTGCGTGCCCAGCGCCTGCCGCAGAAAATGCAGGACCACGGTGATGCGCAGGAACGGCGTCATGGACATGACCGCGGCCGGCAGCAGGGTCATGAGCGTCAACAGAATTACGATCTGCATGGGGACGCCGAGGCTGGAAGCGCCTTTTCCGGCCGATATGCCGAAGAGAGAGAGAGGTTCGGACGGCGCCGCGGCAAGCGGAACGGCCGCCAGCAGCAGGAGCGGCAGGCCACGAATGGTTTTCATCGGACGCCTTCCCGCCGGTCCGCTTCGTGCAACGGCACGGTCTGGACCAGCGCGCAGCCCGCCGGAGAGGACGCCAGCAGCAAGGCCGTGTCGCCCAGGCGTACCAGGTGCAGCATGTGGTGCGGGCCGAGCGGCAGGCGCTCCAGGCTTTCCAGCCTTCGCCCGGCCGGCCTTCTCGCCGGCAGTACGCCGGCGAATCCGCGCCGGCGCAGCCACCATAAGGTTGCGGCCAGCAGGGTCAGCACCCCGGCCACCGCCGCGATCTGTCGAAACACGTCCATCTCCACCCGGTCCTTTCACTCCTCGTGGAAGTCCGTGATGCGCACGCCGAGCGTATTCTCGATCACCACGATCTCGCCGGAGCCGCACAGCACTCCGCCGATGAAGATGTCGATGTTCTCGCCGGCCGACCGCGCGGTAGGAATCACGCTGCCTTCGGCGAGCTTCAGCACTTCGCGCGTCTTCATGGTGCGCCGGTCGAGCTCGACCTCGATTTCGACGGGAACGTCGCCCAGCGGCGCAATCTCTTCCAGAGGAGTCATTGGCTGCTAGTGGAGTTATCGGCGGCTTAGCGGATTAAGTTGATAGTGTCCTGGCTCAATTGATCGGCCGTGGTGACTACCTTGGAGTTCGCCTCATAGCCGCGCTGGTACACAATCAGGTGGGTGAACTCCTGGGCGATATCCACCGTGGAGGCCTCGACGGCCCCACCCACGATGTTGCCGCGGCCGCCGGTTCCCGACACGCCGATGGACGGGTTCGCCGTGCGCGCGCTGAGCTGAAAGGCGTTGTTGCCGGAGGCGATCAGCGTGTCCGGGTTGCGGATCGACGCCATGGCGACCTGCCCCACCACCACCTGGTCGCCGTTGGAGTATTGCGCCAGGATCTTCCCCCCATCCCCCAGGCCGACGTGCACCAACTGCGCCGCCGCCGAGCCGTTTTGCCAGCTTGCCGAGGGCGACGATGTTTGTCCAAACTGGGTAATCCGCCCCGTCTTGCCGCTGTACGGATCCCACGTCAGGCCCTGCATGTCAGCCGCGCCGTCGGTAAGGCCCGTGACGTCGAACTTGATGGGCGCCCCGGGCGCCGGATCGGTCAATTTGCCATCGGCGCCAAAGGTGAACGTGCCGCTGGCGCCCTCGATGTCCGAAGGTGTGCCCGCGGTCCCCGTGCTGAGGTCCTCCCCCGGAATGGTCACTTTGTAATTCCAGGTATTCGGCGCCGTCTTTTCGAAACTGAGCGTCAGGACGTGCGATGTCCCCAGACTGTCGTAGGCGGTCACCGTGGTGGTAAAGTCCGACGTTGCATCCGCCGCCGAGGAGGAGTTCAGGTTCAGGTCGGTGGTGAAGCCGGTAGTGGGAGTGGGCGGTTTGAGAGTGCCCACCGGCACGATAATCTTGCCGATCGGGCCGTTGGTATCCACCGTTCCCGTCGCCGGATTGACCGTCGTCCAGCCCTGCACGCTGTCGCCCGTATCGGTGAGCAGGTTGCCGGAGCTGTCCGCCTGGAAATTGCCGGCACGTGTGTAGAAGGTGCCGCCCTGATTGTCCTTAACGACAAAAAAGCCGTCGCCCTGGATGGCCGCGTCCAGCAGCCCGGCGCTCGTCTGGATGGCTCCTTGCGAGAACTCGCGGACAGTCAGCGGTTGCCCGGTTCCAAAGCCCACCTGCGTATCGCCCAGCCCCGCTCCCAGAGACTGCGTCACCAGGTCGCGGAAGCACACCTGGCTGGTTTTGAAGCCCGGCGTATTCAGGTTCGCCAGGTTGTTGCCCACCACATCGATCGCCGTCGAGGTTGCGCTCAATGCGGAAAGCGCCGTTGAAAAGGAAGTAAACATTGGATTCTCCCGATTATGGTTGTGTTACCGACCCGCCTTGCGTCACGAGTTGGTCCAGATCCTGCCGGATGGCGGTGATATCCTGCCCCGTATTCACGCTCTGTTCGAGCTGCTGGAACTGCGCGAGCTGCGCCAGAAATTGGGTGCCGTCGCTGGGATTGAGCGGGTCCTGGTTCTTGAGCTGAGCTACCATCAGTTGCAAGAACATGTTCTTGTCGACCGTAGGCGTAGGCGTAGCCGTGGTCGCGGACGAGTTCCCTAAGGTGCCTGAAGTTGAATTGCTCGATGTGATTCCTGGTGTCATTCTGGTGTCTCCCTATGCAGTGCTGTCCGGCTGCTCAACGAAGCGATGAGAACAGCCATGCAAATTCCTTTCGATTGAGCTTGCGGCCGGATCGCTGCCCGGAGTCTTGCGCATCCTGCTGGTGGTCGCGCTGCCGCTGCCGCCCTTCCTCCCCGCTTTGTTCTTGCGCATCCTGCTGTGCCGCGGCGGCGTGAGGTTCCGCCAGCCGCGAGCGCTCGCCCGCGGAGGCGGCCGGATGCCAGGTTTCGGCGCGGAATCCGCTCTGTTCGAGTTTCGCCGTGAGGGCGGGCAGCCCTTCACGCAGTTCCCCGGCGAGGCGGGCGTCCGGGGTGCGCACGGCCACTTGAATATCTCCGCGGCGCTCGACCAGGCGCACCTCGACGCGCCGGTCTCCGCCATTGAGCTCCAGCGTGATGTCGCGCGCCGCCGCCGGAGGAGCGGCCGGTTCGGATCGAAGGTGAGGCGTGGCCGGCTCCGGACGGGCCGCTTCGCGTGTGGAAGAGCTGTCGCCGCGCGGGGGAGGGCCAGCCGGTTGCGTATCGCGGGAATCCACAGCGCGGCCGCCGCTCGCCATAGCGCGGCCTGCGTCGGTCTCGGGCGATGCTGGCGCGTCGGGCTTTCGCTGGCGCTCCGGCTTGTCCGCGCCATCTTTTTCCGTTGCCTCCGGTTCCGCCGTTGCCGCAAATCCGTGCGCGTCTCCTTTTTCCTGGCTCCGGGCGCGGCCGCCATCGGAAGCATCGGACGCGATGGGTGTGATCGCCGCTTCCGCACCGCCCTCGGCAATGCTGGCGAGCGAGCTCGCGGGGACATTCTGACGCGAAAGCACGGACAAGGGCGCCCGCGGCGAAGGTTGGTTGTCGCTGCCGCGCGTCTCCGCTGGCACCGGGACCGCGGTCAAACGCGCTCCAAATGCCAGGCTCATGGCCGGGGTGCCGCCCTCGCTCGGTGCGCATGAGACCACGGGGTCGGGGGATGGTTCCGCTCCGGTCTGCGAAGGCCCGGGCAAGGGTACCTGTTCCGCGGGGGTTGTATTTGTTCCGGCTTGCGCGCGCTCGGGCAGGGGCGCCTGCGCCTCGCGGGTTGTGTTTGCTTCGGCCTGCGGACGCTCGGGCATGAGTGCCTGCGCCGCAGGGCTTGTGTTTGCCCCGGTCTGCGGAACCTCCGGCATGGCCTGCGCCCCGTGGGTTGTCAGGGCGGGGCTGAGCTGATCGAGGCTGCCGGCCTGCGGTTTGCGGCCCTTACCCGAACTCGCGCCCGGCTGCGGCTGCTCCAGTAATGCCGGAGCCGGCAATCGCACCGAAACGAACGCCTGCGGGAACAGGGACGCCGTTCTGGCTGCCTGCCCCGAATCCGAGGCGGGCGTGGCGGAGGGGTCGAGCTCTTCCGGCGCCCCCTCCTCGGGTTTCGCCGGAATACCGGGGACGGAGGTCTGCAACAGCGCTTCCAACGAAAGAGGCGCCACGGGGGCCGGGGTGGCCTGAGCCTGCGCCAGCGAATCCGCGGCGGTCCAGGAGGGCGCCGCATCCTTCTTATGAGCTGCCTTGGGATCGGCCTGCTCGCCCTTCTCCACCAGGTCTCCCAGCATCGCCGGGAATCGCGCCGCCCGTGCGCGCGAGGGCGCCGCCGACTCGGCGCCGCCTTTGCCGCCGCTTCCTGGCACTGGATCGGGGCGCGTGAACGCGCGGTCGGGGGGAAGCGAAGCCGGTGGTGCGAGGGCAGTCACGCACCGTCTGATTGCAGATCGGAGGCCAAACCGAATGCGCGCATTTTCAACACGGTAGTCTGGTGAGCGCGGCAAAGACTTGCCGCCACGGGCGCCGGCGGCAAAAACCTGCCGCGCGGGAGCGCCTCTTCCAGTACACTCATCGGCCCGCCCTGCGTATTATGAGAGTTTTATATCTGATATTACTGTTGGTCACCGGCGTGCTTATGTCATTGCGCTATGGACCCCATGACCGCAACCGCGGCTAGCGGACTTCGCGCCCGCATGGAATCGCTCGATCTGCTGGCCAACAACGTCGCCAATGCCAACACCGGCGGCTACAAAGCCGATCGCGAATTCTACAGCCTCTACATCGCGCCGGAAGCGCAGGATGCCGATTCGCCGGCGACCATGCCGGTCATCGAGCGGCCGTGGATCGATCTGTCGCAGGGACCGATGCAAACCACCGGCAACCCCCTCGACGTGGCTCTCTCCGGGAAAGGCTTCTTTTCGGTCGCCGCGCCGGGCGGGCCGCTCTACACCCGCAATGGCAGTTTTCACCTGGCCGCGGACGGCAAGCTGGTCACCTCCGAGGGCTATGCCGTTCTGGGAGTGGGTGGCGCTGCCCTGACCATGGATAGCACACGCCCCGTTTCCATTGCCGGCGACGGAAGCGTGCAGCAGGACGGCAACACCATCGGGCAGATCAATGTCGTGAACATCCCGAACACGGCCGGGCTGATTAAGCAAGGCGGCAATTATTTTCGCGTGACGGACCCGGCATTGCGGCCCACGCCGGCCGACGCCTCGGTCGAGCAGGGCAAGATCGAGGAATCGAACAGCGGCAGCGCGGAAGCGGCGGTCCGGCTGGTGAGCGTCATGCGGCAGTTTGAAATGCTGCAGAAGGCCGTGTCGTTGGGTGCGGAGATGAACCGGGCGGCCATCGACGAAGTGGCCAAGGTATGAAGGTGAGAATCTCAGTAGACAAAAGAGGATATCGATGATTCGAGCACTATATAGCGCTGCCAGCGGGATGACGGCGCAGCAGTTGAACGTGGATAACATCGCGCACAACCTGGCCAACGCCAACACCATCGGTTTCAAGGCGCGGCGCGCGCAGTTTCAGGACCTGATGTACCAGAGCGTGATTCAGCCGGGCGCGGCGGCGGGCCAGCAGACGGTGGTTCCTACCGGGCTGCAACTGGGCCTGGGCACGCGGGCCTCATCCAACGAGATCCTGTTCACCCAGGGCGATTTCTCGGAGACCGACAATCCGCTCGACATGGTCATTCAGGGCAAGGGATTCTTCCAGGTGCGCCGCCCCTCCGGTGAGCTGGCCTACACGCGCGCCGGCTCTTTCCACGTCGATCGCGACGGCAACATCGTGACCGGCCAGGGCGACGCGCTCGAGCCGCAGATCACCATCCCGGCCGACGCGCAGCAGATCTCGATCGCCCAGGACGGCACCGTGAGCTATACCCAGCCCGGCCAGACGGCTACGCAGCAGGCCGGCCAGATCCAACTCGCGAACTTTCAAAACCCGGCCGGGCTGAACAGCCTGGGAGGCAACCTCTACGCTCCCACCGACGCTTCGGGAGACCCCACCGTGGGCACGCCGGGCGGGCAGGAAGGCATGGGCTCGGTCCTGCAGGGCTACGTGGAGCAATCGAATGTTTCGGTGGTGCAGGAGTTCATCAACCTGATCGTGGCGCAGCGCGGTTACGAGGCCAACTCCAAAGTAGTGCAGGCCGCCGACCAGATGTACCAGCAGGTCAATAACCTGACGCGATGATCCCCCTGGCCTCATTTGCCCTGGCCGGCTGCCTCGCCGTGGGCGCCGGCGCGGATCGCATCGTGGCCGGCGATCTGGCACCCGCGTTTCCCGCTCTGGCGGCGGTGGCCGCGGATACCCCGGTGGCGCTCGCGCCCGCGCCCGGCGTCCCGCGCGTCTTCCATGCCCCGGAGCTTCGCCTGCTGGCTGTTCGGTTGGGCGTCGCGCCCGCTCCGGAGAGCGACGTGTGCGTGGCCCGCAAGGTCGCGCCGCTCGATCCCGCGCGGCTGCTGGACGCAATGCGCAGCCAGTTGCCGCAAGCCCATATTGAAATCGTCGATGTCAGCCGGCTGCCCGCTCCCGAGGGCGAACTGGAATTCCCGCTGAGCGGTCTGCACCAGGTCCCATCGGGGGCCTATTGGAACGGGTTCGTGCGCTACACGGCCAACCGGCGTTTCCTCATTTGGGCCAAGGTGAAAGTGGTAGTCGCTGCGCCTCGCGTCATAGCGGTTACGGACCTGAAGCCGGGCCGCGCCATCGACGCCGCCGGGCTTCGCCTGGAGATGCGCGACGAATTCCCCACGGCGGACGTGTTTGCCACTGCCCTCGAAGAGACGGCCGGCAAGAGCCTGCGGCGTAACGTCGCGGCGGGTACGGCTCTCCGCCGGCAGTGGCTCGATGCCCCCAAGGAAATTCAGCGCGGCGACACGGTGCGCGTCGAAGTGCGGGAGGGGGGCGCACAGCTCGAATTCGAAGCGCAGGCCGACGCCTCCGGCTCTACCGGCCAGACCATTCCGGTGGTCAACCCGGTATCGAAGAAGCGCTTTCAAGCGCGTGTGGAAGGCAAGGGTAAAGTCTCGGTTGGGAAAGGAACTCTATGAAGTGGCTGCTCTGTCTGCTCCTGGTTGGCGGTGTGGCGTTCGGCGCCAAGAAGAAAGCCGCACCGCCGGTAGCCTCGCCGTTAGACCGTTATGTGTCGGATGCCGACGCCCGCTCGGCGGAGGCTGCGCCGGCCACGCCTGGCTCCATCTGGTCGGCAGGCTCCCGCCTGGCGGACGCCGCGCGCGACATGCGCGCCAGCCAGGTGGACGATGTGCTGACCATCGTGGTGGCGGAACAGGCCTCGGCGGTCACCAGCGGCACCACCAAGACGCAGCGCACCTCCAGCACGAAAAACTCAGTGAGCGCGCTGGCCGGCGTGGTCAAAGCGACCAGCCCGCTGGCCAACCTGGCGGGCATGTCCGGCGATACGCAACTGGCCGGTCAGGGCACTACCAGCCGCAGCACTACTTTATCCACTACACTGACGGCGCATGTGACCCACGTACTTCCCAACGGGGTCCTGGTAGTGGAGGCCTCCAAGGATATCCAAATCAATTCCGAACGCCAGACGATCACCGTGCGCGGCGTGGTCCGGCCCGCCGATATAGACCCCACCAATAGCGTGGCATCCAACCGGCTGGGCCAGCTCGAGCTGCGCGTGAACGGCAAGGGTGTGGTGGGCGACGCCATCAAACGGCCATTCATCCTTTACCGCCTGCTGTTAGGGCTGCTTCCTTTCTGACCATGAAAAAACGCTGCCTGATCGCTCTTCTTCTGTTTCTCCTGCGGCCGGCCCCGGCACCCGCGGCCCGCCTCAAGGACCTCGTGTCCATCGAGGGTGTTCGCGAGAACCAACTGATCGGTTATGGCCTGGTGATCGGGCTGGCGGGCACCGGCGACCGGCGCCAGACCATGTTCTCCGCGCAGAGCCTCGCCAACATGCTGAACCGCATGGGAGTTTCCGTGCCGTCCACGGCCATCCGAGTGAACAACACCGCGGCCGTCATGGTCACTTCCAGTCTGCCCGCTTTCGCCCAGCCCGGCATGCGCATAGACACCACCGTGGCCGCCATTGGCGACGCCAGCAACCTGCAAGGCGGCATCCTGGTGTTGACTTCGCTGCGCGGCGCCGATGGCCAGGTGTACGCCGTGGGGCAAGGACCGGTGATGACCGGCGGCTTTTCCGCCGGCAAAGGCGGCGCCACGCAGACGGTGAATCACCCCACGGTGGGCCGGACGCCGGAAGGCGCCATCGTCGAGCGCGCCGCGCCGTCGGTGCTCCCGCACGGGGTGGTACGCCTGCAACTGCGCCAATCGGATTTCACCACCTCGTCGCGCATTGTCGAAGCGGTGAACAAGAAGTTCCCGGCCGGCACAACCACGGCCCGCACCGAGAACGCCGGCCTGGTGAGCGTCACCGTACCGGCCGAGTTCGCCGCCCGCACCACCGAATTCATCGCCGAGCTGGAGACCCTGCAAGTGGAAGCGGACCGGCCCGCGCGCGTAATCATCAACGAGCGCACCGGCACTATCGTCCTGGGTAAGGACGTGCGCATCGCGCCAGTGGCGATTCTGCACGGCAATCTGAGCGTGGAGATCCAGACCACCTTTACCGTTTCCCAGCCCGCGGCCCTGGCACAAGGCACCACCGAAGTGATCCCCACAACCACCGTAGCCGCCAAGGAAGAGAAAGCGCGCAATGTGGTGCTGAAGCAGGGCGCCACGGTCGAGGAGCTGGTGCGCGCGCTGGCGGCCATCGGCTCCACCCCGCGGGATGTGATCGCCATCCTGCAAAACCTGCGGAGCGCCGGCGCTCTCGAAGCTGAAATAGAGGTGATCTAAGATGGGCGAACTGACAATCGGTAAACCGGCCGCTGCCGCGCTATCGCCGCAAGCTGCCGCGCGCAAGCCCGACGATCCGGCCAAGATCCGCGACGCCGCCAAGCAATTCGAGGCGCTGCTGATGGGCCAGATTCTGCGCGCCGCGCGGGAATCGGGCGGCGGCTGGCTGGGCTCCGGACAGGACGGCTCAACCGACTGCGCCAGCGAGTATGCCGAACAGCAACTCGCCACGGTGATGGCGCAACGCGGCGGCCTGGGACTCTCCGCCATGATCGCCAAGGGACTGGAACGCCAGCGTTAGCGCATTCGAGGTCCCGCGCACTTCAGTCCCAGGGCGATGAATATACCCGGCTGCACGTCCGGCAGCGGTAGTGGCCGTGGATCGGCCACGTGGTGCCACCATGCATGACCGAGCACCACAGGCCCGCCAGACGTAACCAGCGCCCTCGTACCCGGCTCATAACCTAACCTCCACTTTGTATGGTTAGATGCGAATCCGCGACCGCCGGTTTCGTTCCCACGCGCGCGAACCGTGCGAATAGCATCAGAATAGTGGCTATGGACCTCAACCGTTTCACGGAGAAACTGCAGGAGGCTGTCCGCGCGGCGCAAGGCAAAGCCACCCGCTACGGGCACCAGCAGCTCGATGTCGAACACTTACTCGCGGCCCTCCTGGAGCAGGAGGGCGGTCTCGCTCCCTCCATTCTGGCCAAGGCCGAAATGAACGTGGAACCGTTCACGCGCCGCCTCGAAGCGGAGCTCGACCGCATGCCCAAGGTCTCCGGCTCCTCCGGCGGCCCCGACCAGGTATACATAACATCGCGTTTGAATCGATTACTTACCAACGCCGAGGACGAGGCGCGCAAGCTGAAAGACGAGTACATCTCGGTGGAGCACGTGCTTCTGGCCGCCATTGACGACCGCGGCGCCACCGGGCGCCTGCTCAAAGAATTCGGCCTCACCCGCGAGCGGCTCATGCAGGCGCTGCGCGAGGTGCGCGGCAGCCAGCGCGTCACTTCCCAGAATCCCGAGGCCACCTACGAGGCCCTGGAGCGCTACGGGCGCGATCTCACCAAGCTGGCGGCGCAGAGCAAGCTCGACCCCGTGATCGGCCGCGACGAGGAGATCCGCCGCGTCATCCAGGTGCTCTCTCGCCGCACTAAAAACAACCCCGTGCTGATCGGCGAGCCGGGCGTGGGCAAGACCGCCATCGTGGAGGGGCTGGCCCTGCGCATCGTGCGCGGCGACGTGCCCGAGGGGCTCAAGAACCGGCGTATCGTGGCGCTCGACATGGGCGCGCTCATCGCCGGCGCCAAGTACCGCGGCGAATTCGAAGAGCGCCTCAAGGCCGTGCTTAAAGAGGTGCAGGATTCGGCGGGCGAAGTCATTCTGTTCATCGACGAGCTGCACACGGTGGTGGGCGCGGGCAAGGCGGAAGGGGCCATGGACGCCGGCAACCTGCTCAAGCCCATGCTGGCCCGCGGCGAGCTGCACTGCATCGGCGCCACCACGCTCGACGAATACCGCAAGCACATCGAAAAGGACGCCGCGCTCGAGCGGCGCTTCCAGCCGGTGCTGGTGGGCGAGCCCTCGGTGGAGGACACCATTTCCATTCTGCGCGGTCTCAAAGAGCGGTACGAAGTGCACCACGGGGTGCGCATCAAGGACGCCGCGCTGGTGGCCGCGGCGGTCTTCTCCAACCGCTACATCGCGGACCGCTTCCTGCCCGACAAGGCCATCGACCTGGTGGACGAAGCGGCCGCGCGCCTGCGCACGGAGATCGATTCCATGCCCGCGGAGCTGGATGAAACGCGGCGCCGCATCATGCAGCTTGAGATCGAGCGCGAAGCCCTGCGCAAGGAGAAAGACGCCGCCTCCAAGGAGCGGCTGGCGAAAATCGAAAAGGAGCTGGCCGATCTCAAGGCCGAATCCGACGCCCTGACCGCGCGCTGGCAGAGCGAGAAAAACGCCGTCCAGCGCCTGCGCCAGATTCGCGAGAAGGTGGAGCAGGCCAAAGTCGAAATCGAGCAGGCGGAGCGCCAGTACGATCTCAACCGCGCCGCGGAGCTGAAATACGGCACGCTGGCCGCGCTCGAACGCCAGTTGCAGGAGGAGACCGCCAAGTCCGCCAAACTGCAGGCTGGCCCCAGGCTCCTCAAAGAGGAGGTGGACGAGGAGGACATCGCCGAGATCGTCAGCCGTTGGACCGGCGTGCCGGTAACCAGGCTGCTCGAAGGCGAGATGCAGAAGCTGCTGCACCTGGAAGACGAACTGCACCGGCGCGTGGTGGGCCAGGACGAAGCGGTGACCGCCGTGGCCGAAGCCGTCATCCGCGCGCGCAGCGGCCTGAAGGACCCCAACCGGCCCATCGGCAGCTTCATCTTCCTGGGCCCCACGGGAGTGGGAAAGACGGAGCTGGCCCGCGCGCTCGCCGAATTCCTCTTCGACGACGAGCATGCCATGATCCGCATCGACATGTCCGAGTACCAGGAGAAGCACACCGTGGCGCGGCTTATCGGCGCGCCGCCCGGATACGTCGGCTACGAAGAGGGCGGGCAGTTGACCGAAGCCGTGCGCCGCCGTCCGTATTCGGTGGTGCTGTTCGACGAAATCGAAAAGGCGCACCACGACGTGTTCAACGTGATGCTGCAAATACTCGACGACGGCCGCCTGACCGATGGCCAGGGCCGGACCGTGGATTTCAAGAATTCCATCGCGATCATGACCTCCAACGTGGGCGGCCAGCGCATTCTCGATTACCGCGGCGGCTTCGCGGGCGAGGGGTACGAGCGCATGAAGGAGGCGGTGCTGGAGGAGATGCGCCGCCACTTCCGGCCCGAATTTCTCAACCGCGTGGATGAGATTATCGTCTTCCACGCGCTCTCCGAGGAGCACCTCAAACAGATCGTGGAGATCCAGATGGGACGCCTGCGCGCGCGTCTGGCCGACCGCCATATCGCGCTCCAACTGACGGACGCGGCGCGCGCCAACCTGGTGCGCACCGGCTACGACCCGCATTACGGCGCGCGGCCCCTGAAGCGGGCCATCACCAAGAAGATCGAAACGCCGCTCGGCCGGCTGCTGTTGAAAGGCACCGTGCGCGACGGTCAGACGGTGGTGGTGGACGCGGCGAACGAGACCGGGGAGCTGAGCTTTGCCCCGCAGGCGATGGCCACGGCGTCATCCGGAGCGGCCGGCCGTGCCCGGTAGCGCTCGGCAGCGGGAGACCAGAGGCTATCCCGCCGCCCGCGCCGCGTCCCCGGTGGTCGAGGCCCACTTTGCCCGGCACCTGGCGGAGGCGCGAGACCGCGGACGGGAGCCTCTGGCTTCGCTTCCCGATGCCGCCACGATTGAAGCCGTGATCGACGCCGCTTTCTGGGCCAGCCTGCGGCGCGAGGAAGGCTACGTGCCGAAAATCTCGCTCGCATATCTCTCGCCCGAAGAAGCCGTCCATCCGCTCCTGTTCGAGCGGCCCATGCCGCTGGAGCCCGCCGCCCTCACGCGCGTGGCGCCGGCCGTGGAGCGTCCCGGGATTCACCTGGGGGTCTGGCACGATGGCAGCGAGCTGGCCGTCTGGGGGACCACCCGCACCACACCCACTCTGTGCTTCGTGCTCGAAGTGTCCGCGCCCGGATTGCTGGTGGTCAAACATCACAGCGGCGAGGAGTCGGGCAAATTCGTCAACGTAGCCGTGATCGAGGGCGACCAGGTCAAAGTCGTGGACGAGCAGGCCTCGCAGTTGCCCGGCTGCCCCGCGCTCCTCACTTCGCTGCTCGGCTTCGATTCGCCGGGCTCGTGGGTCCGCTCCGTCAACGTGCTGGTGCAACTGGCGGTTTCCATGCGCGCGCATGAGCACGGCGGATCGCTGCTGGTGGTTCCGTCGGGCTCGGAGTCCTGGCGCGAATCGATCGTGTGGCCCATGCCGTACGCTGTGTTGCCTCCCTTTTCGGAGCTCGCGATTCTGAGCCGGGAGATTCCGCGGGAGAAGGAAGGACGCGGTTGGCAGGAGGCGCTCGGCCGGACCGTGGAAGCCATCGCCGGCCTGACCGCGGTCGATGGCGCGGTGGTGCTCACCGATGGATACGAGCTGCTCGGTTTTGGCGCCAAGATCGGCGGCCGCAAGGGCTGCCCGCAGGTCGATCAGGTCACCGTTACGGAGCCGGTTTTAGGGGGCACGCCGGCCGTTGTTCATCCCGAACAACTCGGCGGCACGCGGCACTTGTCGGCGACGCAATTCGTCCAGGATCAGCGTGACGCGGTGGCGCTGGTGGCGTCGCAGGACGGGCGCTTCACCATCTTCGAGTGGTCTCCCTGCGAGGCCATGGTCCACGCGCACCGCATCGAGGCGCTGTTGCTGTGAGTGTGGGATCAGTGCATCTTTTCGAGGAAACCGCCGGTAGAGGCGTCCACGTACACCGAGAAGTTCGCGGTGCCCGCCGATTCGCCCCAGATTACGCGCCATGCCGGGTCGGGAAACTTGGTGGTCTTCTCGAGCAGCAGGGTGATCGTCTTGCCGGGGTCCTTCTTGTCGTAATCGCTGCCCCCGTTGCCGAGCGCGGTCTGGTAGGCGGCATCGGTATCGATTTTAACGGCCGCGATGAGGAACGGCGCCGAGGAGCCATGGGGCCCCGACCAGCCCTCTTCCAGCCCCGCAAAAACGTCCTTGTGCAGGTTGGCGGCCGACTCGATCACGGAATACGTGTATGACCGCGCCCGGCTTTTGGCGTCCGAAGTGAAGGTGGCCTGCCACGCGGCGGCCTTGCCAGGCACCTGGGGTACTTCAGCCAGGCGAATGCTGTTCAGCTTCAGCACTTGAGCGTCGGGCGCCCAGGACCGGGCGGCCTGATACATCTTCCAGAGCGCGCTCTGGCCGGTCACTGGCTCAGCCGCCTTTTCCGGCTCCTTCCGGGCAGCGGTCTGGGGCTGTTCGGAACAACTCGTCAGAATCAAAAGGAGAGCCCCACTCAGCGGGAACAAGAGCTTTGTCATATGCACCTGCGTGCCATTCTAGCAGCCGCGCAAAAGAGGTATCGCGCCGCCCAACCCGGCCGGCGGCCGCGCTATTGGGCGTGACTTGGTTAACAACACCGGGGCCGCCTCTTATGGGATAATAGGCCGAATAGGAGGGCGGGATGCTCCCTCGGATCTTTGTAGGATTCGGTACATTACTCGCGGCGGCGATTTTGCCGCTGCAACCAGCCTGGAGTCAGGGCAGGGGCGGGGGCGGCTCGGCGCCGCCATCAACCGGGACGGGAAGTACGGGGACGGGGACAGGCACGGGTGGCATAACCGGCCGGACTACCGGGTCCATCCCCAGCACCACCAACAATCCCAACAACGCGCCATCGATACCACAGCCGATTTTCCTCAGCGGCCGGGTGATGCTGGAGGACGGCACCGCGCCGCCGGATACGGTGACCATCGAGCGCGTGTGCAACGGCGTGCCGCACGCCGAGGGTTATACCGACAGCAGGGGCTACTTTGGCATCCAGCTTGGGCAGAACAACAACGGCGTACTGCAAGACGCCAGTGAAACGGGGGGGCCTGGCGGCGGGATGCAGAATGCCGGAACCGGTTTCGGGCGCTCCTCCATGGGTTCTTTGCCCGGCGGGGGCCCGTCGTCGATGGGAGGCATGGACCAGCGGTTCTTCGCCTGCGAGTTGCGCGCCAAGCTGTCCGGCTTTCGTTCCCAGTCGGTGAACCTCGCCACCCATCGCGCGATGGACAATCCCGATCTCGGCACCATCCTTCTCCACCGCATAGGTCCCTCCGAAGGAAGCACCATCAGCGCGGTTTCGCTGGCCGCGCCCAAAGACGCCCGCAAGGCTTTCGAGAAGGGGCTGGCGGCGGTCAAGAAGAACAAATCCGACGACGCCACGAAGGATTTCCAAAAGGCGGTGGAAGTGTACCCGAACTACTCGGCGGCCTGGTGCGAACTGGGGAAACTGCAGGCCATCCAGGGCGACTTCTATACCGCGCGCGGCTCTTTCCAATACGCCGTAAAGGCTGACCCCACGTTTGTCGTTCCCTACCTGGAACTTTCCCTGATTGCCATGAACTCGCAGAAATGGCAGGAGGCGGCCGACACCACCGAGCGCGCCGTGACGCTTGATCCTTTCGATTATCCGCAGGCGTTTCTCTTCAATGCCGTGGCCAATTACAACTTGAAGAAGATCGACGCAGCGGAAAAGAGCGTGCGCCAGGCGCTGAAGCTGGATACGCAGCATCAGTACCCGAAATCGTTTCACCTGCTGGGCCTCATTCTGGTGCGGCACCAGGATTATTCCGGGGCCGCGGAGCAGTTCCGGACTTATCTTCAGCTCGCTCCCGATGCTCCGGACGCGGCCGCGGTGCGCTCGCAATTAGCCGCCATGGAGAAGGTGTCCGCGCAGAACGCGGCGAACCGGGACCACTAATAGGACCGTCCCTCGCGCTCGGGAAGCTTCTAAAGGCTCATCACGCACGGCATTCCCAGGAAGCGGGCCATTCGCCCCGCCAGGCCAGGCGGACAGCCGGTATACGGTGGGAGACTCATGAGCCTCGGGACCGCGTTGCTGATGCAGTGCAGCAAGCCGAGCGGCTGGCTTGGCAGAGTGAATCTTTGGAGTATGAATCGCCGTCACTCCAAGGTGACGGCGTGGGGGTTGAAGCATGTTTCGATTCAGAACCGCGACACCATTCTCGATGTGGGCTGTGGCGGTGGGAGGACCGTCGCCAGGCTGGCCGCCATGGCGCCGGAGGGGAAGACGTACGGCATCGATTACTCGGAAGAGAGCGTTGCCGCGTCGCGGCGGGCAAATCGCAAGTGGATAGCGGCGGGCCGTGTCGAAGTTCTGCTCGGCTCCGTATCGCACCTGCCCTTCCCGGATCGGATGTTCGATCTGGTCACCGCAGTGGAGACTCACTATTACTGGCCCGACTTGAACGCCGACATGCAAGAGATACTACACCTGTTGAAGCCTGGCGGGAAGCTCATCATCATCGCAGAAGCTTACAAGGGTGGTAAGTACGATCGGCTGCTCCAAAGGCTAGAGAAATTGCCGGGGATAATGAATTATGCGCATATGAGTGTCAGCGAGCACCGCGAGCTGTTCTCAAAGGCCGGCTATTCCGATGTTCAGTTATTTGAGGAGTACGACAAGGGTTGGATCTGTGCAGTAGGTGGCAAACGCGGGTAGTTTACCCACCGCCTGTTTATGATCGACTTTTGCGCGGGCCTACCGGCCCGGCACACCGACCCAGGTGCGCGTGGCGAAGTCCGTCAGGCTGAGCAGAATCAGAATGATCAGCCACAGCAGCCCGCCCAGCACCACCAGGCGCGTGAGCCGCGTGCTGTGACGGATGTGCATGAAGAAAAGCGCTACCAGCAGCATCTTGCCCACCGCGATGGCCAGCGCCACCACCACACTGAAGGGGCCCAGATCCACAAAGGCCACCGCCGTGGTGAGCACGGTAAGGGCGATCAGCACGGCGAAGACCAGCGCGTAAGTCCGGACGCGATCGATGTGTTCCGTCATGGTTATTTCCCCAGGTGCCGGTCGATCAGGTAGAGCAGCGGGAACAGGAAAATCCAGATGATGTCCACGAAGTGCCAGTAGAGGCCGCTCACGTCGACCGGCGTCATGTATGCTGCCGAGTAGGTTCCCTTGCGGGCCTGCCAGATTAGCAGTGACAGAATCCCCACGCCGATCACCATGTGCAGAGCGTGCAGGCCGGTCATGGCGAAGTAGAGCGAGAAGAACAACTGCGCGCGGCCCTGCAACTCCGGCGGCAGGCCCTCGAAATGGAATGCCGGCCCGGGCACGTGATGCTCCTGGAACTTCTCGTTCCATTCGTAGGCCTTGACTCCCAGGAACACGCCCCCCAGGATCAGGGTCAGAATCAGGAACAGGACAATGGTCTGGCGCTGGCCCAGTTGCGCGCCGCGCACGGCCAGCACCATGGTGAAGCTGCTGCACAGCAAGACCACGGTATTGGCGGCGCCGATATACACGTTCAGGCTGCTCGAGGCCACTGCGAAGACCAACGGATTGGCGCCGCGGTACACGATGTACGCCAGGAACATGCCGCCGAAAAACATGATTTCGGTGATGAGGAAGATCCACATCCCCAGCGTCGAGGCATCCTTCTGCTGCTCTTCGGTATCGAACTGCTCGCGCAGCGCGGGCGTTTCGGCGTGAGCCTCGCTAGCCAACTTCGACCTCCCCCAGGACCGTGCTGTAGTCGTACGCTTCGTGGGTGACCACCGGGGACTGGTCAAAATTGTGGGCGGGAGGCGGCGAGGCGGTCTGCCACTCCAGGCCGGTCGCGTTCCACGGATTGGCCCCCGCCACTTTTCCGTAGCGCAGCGACCAGATGAAATAAATCATGGGAATCACGTAGCCCACCGCAAGCACCGACGCGCCCGCGGTCGACAGCACGTGCAGAACCTGGAATTCGGGCGGATAGACGTGATAGCGGCGCGGCATTCCCAGGTAACCCAGGACGAACTGCGGGAAAAACGTCAGATTGAAGCCCAGGAAAATCACCAGTGCCGAAAGCTTCGCCCATCCCTCCGGATACATGCGGCCGGTCATCTTGGGCCACCAGTAATGCAGCCCGCCGAGGTAGGCCATGATGGTTCCGCCCACCATGATGTAGTGAAAGTGCGCCACTACGAAATACGTATCGGTGACATGCACATCGAATCCCAGGGCGGCCACGAACAGCCCCGTCAGCCCCCCGATGGTGAACAGCCCGATGAAGCCGAACGCGTACAGCATCGGGGTGGCGTAGGAAATCGAACCCTTGTACAGCGTGGCCGTCCAGTTGAACACCTTAATGGCCGAGGGTATCGCCACAAAGTAGCTCAAGAATGAAAACACCAAGCCGGCATAGAGCGACTGCGTGCTGACGAACAGGTGATGCCCCCACACCAGGAATCCGAGTACGGCGATGGCCACGCTCGCAAACGCCACGAAGTGGTAACCGAACACCGGCTTGCGCGAATATACCGACACCAGCTCGCTGATGACGCCCATGGCGGGCAGCACCATGATGTACACCGCGGGGTGCGAGTAGAACCAGAACAGGTGTTGGAACAGCACCGGGTCGCCCCCGCGCGTGGGGTCGAAGATGCCGAGGTGGAATACGCGCTCGCAGAACAGCAGGATGATGGTCACCGCCAGCACGGGCGTGCCCAGCACCTGGATGACGGAAGTAGCGTAGGTAGACCACACGAACAGCGGCAGGCGGAACCACGTCATGCCGGGGGCGCGCATGCGGTGCACGGTGACGATGAAGTTCAGCCCCGTGAGAATGGAAGAGAAGCCCGCCACGAAAATTCCCAGCGCGGTGGCGATCACCCAGGTGTTCGAGTAGGAGGTGCTGTAGGGCGTGTAGAATGTCCAGCCGGTGTCCACGCCGCCGGCCAGCATGGCATAGAGACTCAGCAACCCGCCGAGCACCAGCAGGTACCAGCTCAGCAGGTTGATGCGCGGAAACGCCAGGTCGCGCGCGCCGATCATCATCGGAAGGAAGAAGTTGCCCAGGGTGGCGGGAATCGCCGGAATCAGGAAGAAGAACACCATGGCCACGCCGTGCATGGTGAACAGCTTGTTGTAGGTTTCCGAAGAAACCAGGTCGCCCTGCGGCGTGAGCAGCTCGACGCGGATCAGCGTGGCGAAGGCGCCGCCCAGAAAAAAGAAGAACGTGATGGTGGCGAGGTACAACAGCCCGATGCGCTTATGGTCCTTGGTCAGAAGCCACGACTTGATGCCGTAGCTGGCGTTCAAATAATGCTCGCGTTCTTGTACGGCTGCGGTAATCATACGCTCCTACCGTTTGGGCGCCGGAACGCCGCCGGGCGTGGGCGTTCCCTCCGGCGCGGCCTTCGCCCCCAGCGACTTGATGTATTCCACCAGCCGCAAGACGTCCTCTTCGGTCACCAGGCCCTGAAATGTCGGCATGATGGGCTGAAAACCGGCCACCACCTTCGCCTGCGGCTGCAAAATCGATTCGCGAATGTAAGCTTCATCCGCTTTCACCATTCCGCCCCCGGCTAATTGCACGGTCTTGCCGAACAGTCCCACCAGCGTGGGACAGCGCCCGGAGCTGTCCGCATGGTGGCAGTTGTTGCAGGCCAGCCCCTCGAATAGCTTCTCGCCGCTCGATGCCAGCGTACCCTCGGCCGCGCCGCCGGTCAGCCAATTCTGGTATTCCTGCGGCTCCATCACGTGAATCCAGCCGATCATCCCGGAGTGGCGGGCGCCGCAATATTCGGCGCAGAAGAGGTGATACCTGCCCGGCTTGGTGGGCTTGAACCAGATGGTGGAGTATTTCCCCGGCAGTACGTCCTGCTTGATGCGGAAAGCGGGAATGAAGAAACTGTGGATCACGTCTTCCGACGTCATGGTGAGCTTGACCGCGCGGCCCAGCGGGACGTGCAGTTCGTTGATTTCGCGCTGCCCTTCCAGGTGCTCGAGCTTCCACATCCACTGCTTGCCCACCACGTAGAGGGACAGCGCATCGCCCGGCGGGCGCGCTTCGGTGAAGTAAATGCTCGCCCCCCAGGTGAACATCACCATCGTCAAGCCGAAGGGGATCACCGACCACAGGATTTCGAGCGTCAGACCGCCATGCACGGGGTTGGGCAGCTCCTGCTCGGAGCGCCGGCGGTAGCGCACGGCGAAGTAGAATATGGCGCCGAAGATGGCCACCGTGAAGAAGACGGAGACCACCAGCAGGAAGTACAGCAGGTGATCCACCTCGGGGGCGATAGTCGATGCCTGCTCCGGAAGTAGACGTAGTTCACCCATGTCGTTTATCCCGCGCGAGAATCGCGGCGGAACGCGATCCACAGAAACGCGCCGCCGATCAGCACGAAGCCCGCGGCCGCGAAGCGCACCAGGTTGATGGCCACGGCTCCGTACTTCCCGGTGGCGGGGTCGTAGTGATAGCAGAACAGAAGGATCTGGTCCACCGGGCTGCCGATCTTGTTTTTGGAAGCCTCCACCAGCCCCAGGCGCAAATCGCGCGGCGCGTATTCCACGCCGTAGAAGTAGCGCGACACGCGGCCGCCCGGAGTGAGAATCATGACCCCGCTGGCGTGCGCGAACTGACCGGTCGCGCTGTCGTACTTGTAATGGAAGCCCACCGCATCGGCCAGCGGCTTGATGCCCGCCTCATCGCCGGTAAGGAAGTGCCAGCCGTTGGCGGTATCCGCACGACCGTAGCGTTTCACGTACATTTGCTTCTTCGCAGCGGCGATTTCGGGCGTGTCTTTCGGATCGATGCTGACGGCGACCACTTCGAAATCCCGCCCCGGGTTGAACGATACGGCCTTCAGCGCGCTCGCCATGCCGGTTAGAATCTGCGTGCATAGCATGGGGCAGCGGTAATAGACCAGCGCCAGCAGAACCGGTTTGCCGCTCTGAAAGAAGCTCGCCAGCGGAACCGCGCGGCCTGCTTCATCGCGGAACACCAGGTCCAGCGGAACCTGTTCGTCGAGTTTCTGATCGATGCCGACGCCCGCCAGCGCGCCCGGCAGCGCGGGCCGCAAGTTCGAATCCTGCATGGTCAACGACGGCTGCACCGGCGCCGGCTGTCCGGGCTGCGCCAGGGCCGGGAGCGCGGCCAGTACAAAAACCACCAGGCTCTCTCTCATTTCGACTCTCCCGCCAGCGGTCCGCCGGGCTGCTGCATCTTGGACCCGAGGCCGCTTGCCGTGGGCACGCTCACGCCGCTCGCGGCCGGTGGAGCGGCCCGCGACGGCAGGCCGCGCTCGGCCAGCAGGTCGATGGCGCGGCCGATCGGTATCCGCACCACACCCTTCGGAGGATCCACCCAGCCGTAGCTGTTCAGCATCTGATCCTCGGCGGCGCGCACTGCCCGCAAATCGGGAATGGGCGTCCTTTCCAACTGCGGCTGCGGGAAAACTTTGGTGGGCTCGACGGTGACCGCCACCGGCCCGCGCGCATCGAAATAGCGAAACAGCCCGAACAGCAGGACGAGCGACGCGATGATGACCAGCAGCAGCGCCACACCGAACCTGCCCACCGCCAGGGCGTCGGCGTCGGTCGCTTCGTAACCCGGCGGGCGGTTATTCTCTGCCATGTTGCAAAGCCTCTTCCAGGTGGGGATCGCGGAGCGGCATCAGCGGCAGCATTTCCAGTTGCAGCAGGAAATAAGCGAGCCAGATACCGCCCAACCCGGCGGGCGCCGTGAAATCCATCCAACTCACGCCCAGCGAGCCTTTCAGGAAATCCGGAGCCACCAGCCAGTACAGGTCCACATACCGCATGAACAGAATGAATATCGCGATCCCGGCCAGCAGTTTGAAATCGCGCTTCAAATCGCGTGAGAGCAGCAGGGCAAAGGGCAGCGCGAAGTGTCCCAGCACCAGGGCGAGGCCGACATACTGCCAGCCGCCGCGCAGGCGCTCCAGGTACCACGGAATCTCCGACGGCAGGTTGCCCGACCAGATGATCAGAAACTGCGAGAAGGAAAAGTAGGCCCACACCATCACCAGGGCCAGCAGAAGTTTGCCCAGGTCGTGCAGATGGCGCGGCGTGAGCACATCCGACATCGGCCGGCGGTAAGAGAGCAGCACCATGAGGGTGATGAGGAAGGCCATCGACGAGAGCCCCTGGCCGGCCATGAACAGCATTCCGAAAATGGTGGAGAACCAATGCGGGTCGAGCGAGAGCACCCAATCCACGGCCATAAACGTAATGCTGAATGCCCAGAAAATCAGGCCCGGACCGGCCCATGTGGCCAGCTTGCGATGCACCACGGCGGGCCCTTCGCGATCCTCCCTCGAGGACCAGCGATTGAGATACCAGGAGCAGACGAGCCAGCCGGCAAAATACAGCGCGGCGCGCGCTAGAAAGAATGGCACGTTGAGGTAAGCGTGTTTGTGGCGGATGATGGCGTCGGCGGCCACGACGTCGGCGTGCGACCAGCGGTACAGGCTTGAAATGCCGAGCCCCACCGGCACGAACAGGATCGCCAGCAGCGGCAGCGTGCGCGTGGCGGCTTCGCACGGCCGCCGGATCACCATGCCCCAGGCGCCGCCGCTGAGATATTGCAGCATCAGCCACGCCATCGAACCCAGAGTCACGCCCAGATAGAACACGTATGACCACAGGTAGGAGCGGAAGAACTGGGCCGGCCAGGCGATCGCGCCGATCGCGGTCACGGCCAGCGCGGCAACGCCCACGATAGCCGCGCGCGAGCGCCACACTCTGAGATCGCGCAGCAGTTCGCCCGAGACGGCGAAGTCTGTGGACTGGGCCATCATCGGGCGCCTCCCTGATCCAGTTGCGCGCGCGCCTCCGGCGGCACGTCGCTCAGCGCAGCGTTCTGGCTCAACTGGAGCGCGCGCACGTACGCCACAATGGCCCAGCGGTCCTCGGGCGGAATCTGCGCGGCGTAGTCGGGCATGGCGCCGAAGCCATTGGTGATCACGTCGAAGATGTATCCGTTGGGGACCTGGCGCAGGCGGTCGCTGTGATACGACGGCGGATGCCGATAGCCGCGCCGCACCACCATGCCGTTGCCGCGGCCCGTGCGGTCGTGACACGGCGAGCAGTACACGTTGAAGCGGTCCTGGCCGCGCTCGATTACCTTCTTGGTCACGGCGAACGGGAAGGTGTCGAGCGGCTTGCCGTCGGGACCCTTGCCGGTGTAGAGCGCGGCATCGTCGCGCAAATGGCCGCGCGCCACGGTGCCTTCGATCAAGGGGCGCTCGGAGCGGCCGTCGCCGAAGAAATCGGTGGGACGCAGCGGAATGTATTTCGGCTGATCGTGCATGTCCTGGCGGCAGCCAATGGTGGCGGCGAGGGCGAGCGCCAACAGTCCAAATTGGAGCCTAAGGCGCAACTTCCGACACCTCCCTCGGCCCCAGCGTCTGCAAAAAATCGCAGGTCTTCTCGCGATCGAACAGCGGGTCGGTCGCCACAATGCACAGGAAGAATCGGTTGCGCGAAGCGAAGGCGAACCGCGGCACGTTGAACACCGGATGATACGGCATGGGCAGCCCGCACAGCGCCAGCATGCCCAGCACCGCGGAGATCGCCGCGAACAGAATGGTCAGCTCGAAGGCGATCACGATGTACATGGGCCAGCTATGGAGCGGCCGGCCCGCGACGTTGATGGGAAAGTGAATGACCGTGACGTAATACTGCATCAGGTAGCCGGTGAGGCCGCCCACGATGCCGCCGATGAGCACGATCACCGGCAGCTTGTTCTTGTGCAGGTGGAGCGCGTCGGTCAACTCCTCGATGGGGAAGGGCGAATAGGCGTCGAACCTGCGGAAGCCCTTCTCCCGCGTGGCGCGCGCCGCATTCACCAGCGCCGTCGGGCTGTCGAACTCTGCGATCACCCCGTAGACCGGCTTGATCAACCCTGCGCCTCCTCTTCGACTTTGGCCTGCGGTAGAAGCGTCCGCACTTCAAAAATCGAAATCATGGGCAGCAGGCGGATGAACACGAAGAACAGGAACAGGAAGAGCCCGATGGTGCCGAGATACGTCCCCCAATCCCACCGCGTGGCCTGGAAGATGGACCATGACGACGGCATAAAATCCTGCGCCAGGCTGCTGACGATGATCACATAGCGCTCCAGCCACATGCCCACCAGCACGACGATGGACGACACGAAGAGCAGCGCCGGGCTGGACCGGATGCGCTTGAACCACAGCGCCTGGGGCGCCAGGATGTTGCAGAAAATCAGCGCCCCGTAACAGACCGCGTAAGGGCCGGTCATGCGGTTCCAGAGGGCGCTCTGCTCGTAGACGTCGCCGCTGTACCACGCCGTGAACGTCTCCAGCATGTACGCATAGGCGACGATGAGCCCCGTGGCCAGCATGATCTTGGCCGAGTTGTCCAGGTGCCGCGCCGTGATCAGGCCTTCCAGTCCATAGACCGAGCGCAGCGGGATGGCCAGCGCCAGCACCATGGCGAAACCGGAGTAGATGGCGCCGGCGACGAAGTAGGGCGGGAAGAACGTGCTGTGCCAGCCGGGTACGATGGCGATGGTGAAGTCGAAGCTCACCACCGTGTGCACCGAGAGCACCAGCGGCGTGGCCAGCCCGGCCAGCAGCAGGGTGGCCGTTTCATAGACGCTCCAGTGCCGCGCCGAACCGCGCCAGCCCATGGCCAGGATGCCGTACGCGGCGCGCGCGAAGCGGTTCTGCGTGCGGTCGCGCAGCGTCGCCAGGTCGGGCATGAGCCCCACGAACCAGAACAGCAGCGAGACCGTGGCGTAGGTGGAAACCGCGAATACGTCCCACACCAGCGGGCTGCGGAAATTCGGCTGGACGGCCATGGTGTTGGGATAAGGAAACAGCCAGTAGAACAGCCACGGACGGCCCAGGTGGAGCAACGGAAACATGCCCGCGCAGGCCACCGCGAACAGCGTCATGGCTTCGGCAAAGCGGTTGATGGAGTTGCGCCAGCGCTGGTTCAGCAGAAGCAGGATGGCGGAAATCAACGTCCCCGCGTGGCCGATTCCGATCCACCACACGAAATTGGTGATGGCGAAGCCCCACATCACCGGCGTGCGAATGCCCCAGATGCCCACCCCCTTGGCCAGCAGCACCGCCACCGACCACAGGAATACCAGCAGCAGCGCGAAGCCCACCCCGAAGGAGATGTACCAGAAGACCGGCGTGCGCCTGGTCAGCACCACGGTCGCGATCTGGTCCGTGACCGTGCCGAACGTGTAGCCGGGGGCGATGATCCGCCGCGATGCCGGCCGTTCGGCTACCTCGCGTTCGTCAGCCATGGCTCACCATGCCGCTCATCCGTCGATCTCCGGATTGGGATTGCGCAGCGCCGCCAGGTACGTGGTCCGCGGCCTGGTGTTCAATTCCGCGAGCAGCGCGTAGTTCAGCTTCTCGGCCTTCATCTGCGATACCCGGCTGGCGGGGTCGTTGATGTCGCCGAACACGATCGCCTCGCTCGGACAACTGGCCTGGCAGGCCGTCTGAATGTCGCCGTCGCGCACCTTGCGGTCCTGCTTCTCCGCGTCGATTTTGGCGGCGTTGATGCGCTGCACGCAGTACGTGCACTTCTCCATGACGCCGCGGCTGCGCACCGTCACGTTCGGGTTGTGCAACAGCTTCAGGCTGGGCGTCTCGTAATCCGAATAGAGATAGAAATTGAACCGCCGCACCTTATACGGGCAGTTGTTGGAGCAGTAGCGCGTGCCCACGCAGCGGTTGTACACCATATCGTTGAGGCCTTCGGCGCTGTGGTTGGTGGCCTGCACCGGGCACACCAGCTCGCACGGCGCGTCCTCGCACTGCATGCACGGCACCGGCTGGTTGTACAGCTCCGGATGGTTCACGTCGCCGTTGTAGTAAGTGTCCACGCGCAGCCAGTGCATGATGCGGCTGCGGCGCACCTGGTCTTTGCCCACCACCGCGATATTGTTCTCCGCCTGGCAGGCCGTCACGCAGGCGCCGCATCCCGTGCAGGCGTTCAAATCGATGGCCATCCCCCAGGCGTAGCCTTCGTATTTCCACTCGGGATAAAGCGTCAGCTCGCGCGGCGGGGCCTCGGCGCCCTCGTGCACCGACTCGGGATTCTTGCGGTAGTCCTCGAGATCGCCCTTGTGAATAATGTGGCGGCGGGTGTCGAGCACGTGGTCGTTCTGCGTGGTGGCAAAAAGGTACGAGCCGGGAACCTTGCGCGCTTCGAGTCCGGTGTCGTGCCACAACGCCTGCGCGGTGCGCAGGCCGTACACGTTGAAGCCCATGCCGTTGCCGGTGCGTCCCGCCGCCGTACGGCCGTACCCGAGATGCAGCGTCACCGCCCCGTTCACATGGCCCGGCTGCACCCACACCGGGGCATGCAGCGAGCGTCCCTGGTAAGCCAACTCCACCATGTCGCCGGTTGCGACGCCCAAGCGGTGGGCCGTGGCGGCACTGAGGATCGCCGCGTTGTCCCAGGTGAGCTTGGTGATCGGCTTGGGCAGCTCCTGCAGCCAGCCGTTGTTGGCGAAGCGGCCGTCGTAGATGGTCGGATCGGGCCGGAAAATCACCTCCAGCTTCCCGCCTAGCCGCCGCTTCTGCGGACGCTCGGCAAGCGCCGCCCCCAGAATTGCCGGCGTCTTCGTGGGCAGCGCCGTCCCAGGCACCACGCCATCGTGCACCGCCCGCCGCCACCAGGCCTCGAAATCCGCGCCCTGGTGCCGCGCCGCCCAGTAGCCCTTGACGATCTGGTAGCTGCCCGACTCCGGCGTCTCGGTCAGCATCTGCAGCACCTCGTATGCCGAGCGCCCGTTGTACAGCGGCTGGATGAGCGGCTGCTGGATGGTGACCGTGCCGTCGAAAGCGCGCGCGTCGCCCCAGCTCTCGAGGTAATGCGTCTCCGGCAGGCGCCACTGGCACACTTCGGAGGTTTCGTCTTCGTACTGGCTGAGGTGCACGCGCAGCGCGGCCTTCTGGATGCGGTCGCGCATCCCCAATTCCACCGGCGAGGTAAACACGGGGTTGCCGCCCAGGATCAGCAGCAGGTCCACCGCGCCCGCGTCGAGGTCCTTCACCAGGTCCGCGAGCGATGCCACCTGGTCCACCGGGTTGGCTTCTAAGGGGTCGGTATAGAAGACGGTCTTGCCCACGTTGCCCAGGAAGGAATTCATGACGTGCGCCAGCGCGTGCACCATGGGCGGCTGGTAATCGCCCGCGATCACCAGGCTCGCGCCTTTGTTGACCAGCAGGTCGCGCGCCATGGCGCCGATCCATTTGTACACGTCGGCGTTGTCGCCGTTCTTGGGACCGTTGGCCGCGCCCACTGCCGTGGCCAGCGCCCAGGCGAACTCCTCGATATCGTCGGCGCGCAGCGGCAGGCGGTGGTCGGCCTTCGCTCCGGTGGGTGTGGGCATGGGCTCGGTCACGTACAGCCGGTTCATGGTGGTCTGGCCGCCCTGCACCCGCCTCCGGGAGGCGAACTGCCGCGCGTATCGCAGGCTGCCCGCGCCCGACGCCAGAAAATCCGCATCGAGCGAAACCACCACGTTGGCCTTGCCCAGGTCGTAATAGGTATTCGTAGGCGCGCCGAACGCGCGGCTGGCGGCGGCGCGCGCGCTGTGCGGGCCGGCAGGCTCCCACTGGTGCCATTTAGAAGCCGGGTAGAGCTTCTGAATGGTTGCAAGCTGGTCCGCCAGGGCCGGCGAGGTCACGGTCTCCGTCAGAATGCGGATGCCCGCACCGTTCTTGGTCTTCTGCACCGCCAGCGCCTCGCGCAGCCGGCCGAGGAACGAGCCCCACGAGTGGATTTCGCCCTGGAGGCTGAGCGCCTGGGAACGATCCGGATCGTAAAGCTGCAGAACGGATGCCTGCGAGAAGATGTCGCATGCGCCTAGCGTGGCGGGGTGTTCGGGGTTGCCCTCGATCTTGGTGGGCCGTCCTTCGTGGCTCTCGGCCAGGACGCCGTTCGCTATGCCGCCCAGCGTGGCCGCCGTGGCGAAGAACAGCGGCCTACCGGGAATCAGCTCCTCCGGCTGCCGCACGTAGGGCATGATGTGCTCGGTGGGCTGGCGGGTGCAGGCCGTGAGCCCGCCGAGCGCCAGCGACGCGCCCATGAGCTTCAGGAAATTGCGCCGGCCCGCCACGCGGTCTTCATCGTCGCTCCACCCGACGGCCTGGCGCGGAAACTCGCGCTCCAGCAGGTCCTGAAACTCCGCGGTGGAAGCCAGGTCGTCCAGACTGCGCCAGTAGTCGCGCCCGCCCGCCAGCCGGGCCCGCGCCGCGGCCAGGTCCAGTTTCTTTGATCCGTCGCTCATCGGTGGCAAGTCGAACAGCTCGTCAGCACGCGTACATCCTGGATCTTGTATTCCTTCACCAGGCGGAGGCCGATCTCCTCCTGATCGCCGGCCGGCAGATAGCCCATGGTGGTGATGAATTCCCGCGGTCTCAGGTGCTTTTCCGGATGGCGGTGGCAGTCCAGACACCAGTTCATCTCGAGCGAGTGCTCCTGCCAGGTGAGCGGCATCCGGTCCACTCGCCCATGGCAGCTCTCGCACCCGATCCCTTTATCGACATGAATGCTGTGATTGAAATAAACGAAGTCCGGCAGATCGTTGACGCGCGTCCATTCCAGGGACTGCCCGGTGCGGAAACTGGCGCGCACCGGCTCGAGCGTGGGGCTCGTGTTCCAGATCTGCGAATGGCAGTTCATGCACGTCTTGGTGGGCGGAATATTGGCGAAGCTCGATCTTTCCACCGTAGTGTGGCAGTACCGGCAATCGATGCCGATGCCTCCCACGTGGTGCGCATGGCTGAACGGCACCGGCTGCTCGCGGGCCTGCGTGGCGCGCGTGGCATAGGCGGAGCGGTCGAGTTCGGCGAAGGTCCACGTCAGAAAAGCCAGAATGAAGACTGCGCCGTAGATGGTGATCCGCGCGAATGTATTCGTGCTGCGATGAAAAATCTGGGACACGGCTTATGGCTGTCGCGCTTTTCAGTTTCGCAGAGATGGGGCCGCCCCGATAGCTACTTACGTTCCAAAAGATACACTGAGTCCTCGCGATGGCTCTCGCCCTGGCTCTGGCAAACGGCGAATGCCGCGCCGCGCTGGGCCCGGGCCGAACGCTTGTTCCACAACGAGGCGCCGCAGTATTCCCCGTCCTTGCGGAGCACGTAAAAATTCAGATCGACCTCGGCGAGGCGCTGCTCGTCGTTATCGAAGTTGCGCGCCACGCGCTTGAGTGCGTCGAGCGCGGCCTCCTTGGGTGGCATGCCGTGCTTCATATTCTCGACGCAGGTATGCGCGCCGCAAACGCGGAGATTCTCCTCGCCGCGTCCCGTCGAGCCGGCGCCGCCGACATCCTGATCGAGCCACAGCCCGCCGCCGATAATGGGCGAATCCCCGCAGCGCCCCGCGATCTTCCAGGCCAGCCCGCTGGTGGTCGTGACCGCGGACATCTCCCCCTTTTCGTTCAGCGCGATGCAATTGATGGTGCCGTGGGGCGGGTTGGTGGCCACCTCGTAGGCCCACGCCAGCGTGTCCTCGTCGAACTGCGGAAACGCGCGTTGCAACTCGGCCATTTTTTTCGCCTTGGGCGGGCCATCCACGCCCGACTCCCAGTTGCTGTGCCCGTTCTTGTCGCGCATTTCCCGTTTCCACATGCGCCACGCCAGGCGCGACCGCTCGGTAAGCAGGTCCTCTTCCGGGAAGCCGTAATCCTTGGCGAAGCGCAGGGCGCCTTCGCCCACCAGCATCATGTGGTCGGTTTCGGCCATCACCAGTTGCGCGATTTTGGAAGGCGTCTTGATGCCGCGAATGGCGCCCACCGAGCCGCCGCGCCGCGTGGGCCCGTGCATGCAACTGGCATCGAGCTCCACCACGCCGTCCTCATTGGGGAGCCCGCCATATCCCACGCTGGTATCGTTGGGATCGAGCTCCACGATGTTGACGCCCGCGATCACGGCATCGAGCGTGTCGCCGCCCGATTTGACCACTTCCATGGCCTTGCCGCAGGCCGCCACGCCGTTGGCGCTGGAGATGACAATATTCCTGGGCTTCGGCTGTCCCTTGACCACGCGAATCATGGGAAACGCCGCCGCGCCCAGCAGAGCGGCCCGCCTGCTAAACGTAATACCCTTCACGATTGACACTCCTTTCGCGGGCGCCCGCCCGGCACTCCGGCCGCGGCGGAGCGCGAAACTGCTCGAAGGATTTGTCATTATGTCACAGCGCGAGCGGGAAGGCGAAGTCCTTTAATACGCCGAAGCACCCCTCGGCGAACTCCTGGTGGCGCGGCAGGGGCGACCGTCCCCGTGCGCCCGGCGCGCCAACACCGGCGTCTCACGCCCCCATCCCGAGGGTGTCTCGCCTAACGCATCGTGCCGGCTTCGGTCTTCATGGCCATGGCGTTGCGCCAGGCCCGCTCCGCGAATGGGCCCTCTATTTTGCCCGCCTCTTCGCTGAACTTGGCGCCTTCCAGGACGCGCGCCTTGTTCAACGTCATTTTGCCGAGCTGGTAGTTCGCCATTCCGAGATAGAACAAGGCGGCGCCCGTCATCGCATCGTTGCCCTTGATCAGCGGCAAGGCCGCGCGCAGCTCCTTGTCGGCGGCAGCGTGCTTTCCGGTCTCCCCGTGTATGACGCCGGCGATCCAGTAGCCGCGGCCCAGGGCCGTGCTGCGCACGCGCTGCCACTCGGCGTCGGAAACCCCTTCCGGCCTCGATCGTTGGTTGAACGCCGCTACCAAACGAGTGGCGTAACCGGCGGCGCGGTCGTTCTGCTTGCGGTTCAATGCCGTGTCGGCCATCACCAGCAGCAGGTCCGTGTTGTCGGGAAAGTTCGCCAGAGCCCTTTCGGCGATCGCCGGGACTTTCGACGCGGCGCCGGTCTGGTTCAGCGCGTGTATGTACGGGCCATAGGCGTTCATCAGGAATTTGCTCTTGGGATTCAGTTGTTCGAGCGTGGACACCAGGTCCACCAGCGTCGCAGGCGGCGCCTGAGCGGCCGTGATCCAAAGCGTGTTCTCGGCAAACTGTTGGACGCTTTTTGCGTAGTCCACGCGATTGGTCCACGCTTCCTTTTCATCGGCATTCTGGGGAGCGGGCGTGGCGATCGTCTCGCACGTCATCTCGTGGATTGCGACGGCCAGTTTCTTTACCTGCGCGACGTCCTTCTTCGCTTCTGCCGCTTTCAGGTTCTGGAGGGCGTCCTCCAGATCGTCCGCGGCAGCCACAGCAGGACCGGCGAACAGAACTATCGCCAGGCTCAGGATCGAGCGATTCATGGCAACCTCCTCACGATTGGAACAAATCCAGGCTCCTGGACTTCCCCAGTTTGATTGTCCACGATCCTGGCTCGCGATGCAACAGGTATTCAGACCTAATTAACTTTAAGCCAAAAGAAGGGGCACTCCCGCCCGCTACTCGAGCACGTGGAACGAGTAGATCTTGCCGATTCGGCCCGAAGACGATGTGGCGTCGGCCGAGGCGGGCGGCAGGAGGCCGTATTCGCCCGGGGCCAGTGCGGGGAGATTGATCGCGTAAGTCCGTGGGGCGATCTTCCGGCTCTCGAACGGGATCACGTCGCGGGTGGCGCCGCCCGAGGAATGCAGCACGCCGCCGGTCACCGTTCGGAATTCCCGCGAGTCCTTTTGCTCGCGAAGCCGCAACAGTTGATACTCCGTGATGGCCACCCCCTCCGGCGTGTAGACCATGAGATCAATCGGCGTTTTCAGGGTGCTGGCGCTGTGCCCGCCGCGGATGTGGCCGTTGACATCGCCCCTCATGAGCCCCACCGTGCCGATGGTCTTGAGAACGCCGCCGGTCTTGAAATTCACCACCTCAGGCGGGACGTCGGCCCAGGATCCGTTCTTGTTGCAGTACACGCCGACCTCCGCCACCGTAACGGAAGCCGGCGACGGGAGCCCAACGGCCGGGGCGGCTGCCGCGGGCGGCGGATCGGCGGCGTCGACCGAAGGCATCTTGTCCATCATCGCAGCGATCACCTTGTCGGTCACGCCCGCGGTCTTCAGCGCGATCAAGTCGTCTGGACTGGTGGCATATCTGCCCGGCTGCGACCGGACGGTGCTGAGGATGATCTCTTCGCCCAGACCCGCTTTCGCCATCTTGATAATGGAATCGTTGGTGAGGGCCGTTTGCGCCAGCACCACCGCCACGGCCAGGCCCAGGAAAATCCCGACAAATCCAACTCGCATGGTTCGCCTCCTCGTCAATGCGATTGACGGTTTACCAGATCCGCCTTCAGTTCGCGCACAATCCGCTGCGCCATTACCGACGGCGCGTCGCCGTGGAACGCGCCAATCACCGGCTTGCGGTCTCCCGTGCCCTGTTGCCAAAGCACCCGGGTAGAGCCGGGTTCGAGAATCGTCACCCGGACCACGGAACGATCTTTGAAGCCGAACACCCGCGCGGCTCCGGACACCGCGCCGCCTTTCCGTGCCTCGACGGCGACCCGCATGATTCCGTCGGCGCCTTCCTCGGATTCCACGAGCCGCACGATCCCTCCGAGTTGTTTCCGCATCTCGTCCTTGATGTATCGGTCCATTCCTTCCGGCGACCTCTCCACGTACACCGACCGCACATCGGCGAGGGTCTTGACGCCCTTGGAAGGGGCGGACGCGGGCGCGGCGGGGGCAGGTGCGGGCTTAGGCTCCGGTTTGGGCGCCGCGTAGCTGGCCGCCACCAGCCGGACCAGCTCAGGCGTCGCGCCGGCCTCGCGCAAAGCCGCTTCATTGGCTGCTGTCAACGGAAAATCCACGCCGCGGCTGGCAATCGGTCCAGCCACATCCGCGGTGATCGCCGCTCCTCCCAAACGCAGCGCGGCCAGCAGACCGTTGAGCCGGATCGGGCGGTCTGTTTCCTCGAGAGCTGAGACTGCGGCATGGCGCACTTCGGCGGTGGGTGCGGGTGGTACGGTTGCCGGAGCCGGCGCGGCGGGCGCTGGAGCAGGCGTTGGCTCGCGCGTAGGAATTGCCGGAGCCGAAGCTTTCGGAACAGGCGGCCTCGCCGGAGCCGTCCTGCTGGACGCCTCAATCGGCTTAAAGGGAATCACGGGCGCCACAGGGACCGGCGCCGGTGGTTGGGTCCACAGCTCCTGCGGCTGCGGCGGAAGCGCCGCTTGGGCCACGTTCTCTGTAGCCTCCGGGGATGGAGGGGGAGCCGCCGTGCGATGCGGCCGCGTGAAGGTGAGTGCGACGGCGGCAACCGCCACCACGGCTGCGATCAGCGCCGCCGTCCGCATGGCCGTAGCCGCGCGCCATTTCGGCCGCAGCCGCCGAAGCGGCTCCGTCCGGGCCGGGACTGCCGCCGGTTCCACCGCCAGGCGCGTCGCCTTCAGCACAGCCTTTCCCGCTCCCCTCCCGGACGCCGGGGTCAGAGCGGAAAGCGCGGCCGCAAAAGACGCCGCGTCCCGATAACGGCGGTCGGGATCTTTTTCCAAAGCTTTCATCACCGCGCTTTCGACCTCGGCCGGCAGTTCGATTCCCAGCTCTCGCGGCGTGGGAGGCTGCTTCTGCACCTGCGCCATCAGCAGCTCGTAGTCGCTGTCGCTGTCGAATGGGAGCCGGCCGGTGAGCATTTCGTAAAGCACCACGCCGGCCGAATACAGGTCGGAGCGCGCGTCCGCGGGTTTGCCCTGGATGCGCTCCGGCGCCAGGTACTCGAGGGTTCCGACGATCCGGCCTTCCCGCGTGAGGCGCGCCGCTCCGAGCGCTTGCGCGATGCCGAAATCCATCAGCTTGAGTCTGCCCGAGGGAGTTACGATGACATTGGCCGGCTTCAGGTCGCGATGCAGGATATCGAGCGCATGGGCGTGGCCGATACCCTCGAGCATTTGCAGCGCAAACGACAACGCCTGCGGCCAGGGCAGGGCGCCGCGCTGCTGGATCATTTGCTCCAGCGTCTGGCCGGCCACATACTCCATCACCATGAAGAACTCGTTGCCGTCTTTAAAGAAGGTGTAGAGCTGCGCGATCGCCGGATGGTTCAGGCGCGCCAGCACGACGGCTTCGCGGTGAAATCGCTCCAGAACGCCCGGCTGAGCGGCGATTTCCGGCCTCAGGGATTTCAGCGCCACCTCGCGTTCCACCATGGTGTCGATTCCGCGATAGACCGTACCCATGCCTCCTTCGCCCAGCTTGTCGACGATGCGGTAGTTGCCGATCACACGGCCGGTCATGGAGTTCATTTCCTTGCCTCCTCGCTTTCCGGTGAGACATACAGGACTGCCACCGTAATGTTGTCGGTCCCGTCCCGGTCCAGGGCGGTCCGCAGCAGCGCATCGCAGGCTTGCGCGCTGGTTCCCTGGCGCGTGCAGATATCTCCGAGCTCGTCATCGGGGATGGTTTCGTAGAGGCCGTCGGAGCAGAGCACCAGCCGGTCGCCGGTGTGGAGCGGGAACGGATCCTTCCAGGTGGCCACTTCCAGCCGCTCGTGCGTACCCAAGGCGCGCAGGATGACGTTCCGTTCCTCGTGGCGGTCGGCTTCGGCAAGGGTCAGCAGCCCGCGATTCACCAGCTCCATGGTCGCGGAGTGGTCTTGTGTCATGCGATACGCGCTGCCCCCTCGAACCAGGTACAAGCGGCTGTCGCCCACGTGCGCCAGCCACGCGAAGCCGTTCACCACGGCCGCCGCGGTGCAAGTTGTCCCCATTCCGGCAAGTTTCGGATGGCGGCGCGCGTGATCGAAGACGTCCTGGTTGGCCCGCTCGAAGGCAGCGGCCAACGCCCGCCCGGGGTTCGACGCGCCGCGGTAGTAATCCGCCCTCACCCGCTCGACGGCCATCGAACTGGCCAGTTCGCCGCCCTCGTGGCCGCCCATCCCGTCGGCCACCACCATCAGCACGCCCTTGGCACTCAGCATCTCGGGATCTTCCGGCACCACCACGCAAACGCTGTCTTCGTTCAGCGGCCGGATGCGCCCCCGATCGGAGCGGCAGCCCGCGTCCACTGCGAAACGGTCGAACGGCAGCCAGTGGCATCCTGCCGTGGCCTTCGATCTCTGTTGCGGCATGCAGGTGTCCTTTCATCGGCCCGTTGCGGGAGAACTCACCGGGCTCAGGGTATAGCTATAAACGTTCCTTTGGCTCACTTCGAACTGCACCGGCAAGGGCGCCGAGCCCTCCCGCCGCAGTTCGACGCTGATGGTCTCGCCAGGGCTGGCGTGGCGGGTGTACGGAGTGTGCCCCAGAAGCCGGCCTTCCCGGTAGACCTCGGCTGCGCCGCCGACGGCTTCGATGGTGACCGTGCGCTCGCCGGCCGCCGGTCTCCAGAGGCCGGCGACTCCTCGCGCGCCGACCCACAGCGCCACGGCAACTCCGGCTGCCAGGACTGCGCGCTTCCATGTTCCCGGCCTCCGCGATACCGCAATAACCTCTTCCCGCTTCGTAAGAACCTTGCCGGCGAGCGCTCGCCGGACCCCGTCGCAAGTCCGGTACCGCTTCGCGGGATTCTTGCTCAGGCAGCGCATGATTACCAGGTCGAGGTTCGCCGGAACGGCGGGATTCAGCTCCGAGGGCGGCACCGGATCGTCCTCGAGGATCTGACGATAAACGTCCTGGACGGCAGCTCCGGCGAACGGCAACCGGCCGGTGAGCATCTCGTATCCGAGCACGCCGAGACCCCAGATTTCCGACGCTTCGTCCGCGAGCCGCCCGCGTAGCAATTCCGGAGCGAGCATCTCCGGTGTGCCGGCGACGGCGCCCACCTGTGTCATCCGGGCGGCGCTGCGAAAACGCGCGATTCCGAAATCGATGAGCTTCACCGATCCGTCGGGCATCAGTTTCACGTTGGACGATTTCAAATCCCGGTGCAGGATGCCCATCGCATGCAAATACGAGAGGGCCTCGCAGATGGGGCCGAGCAGGCGGACGGCCTCGCCGGGAGGCACGGGGCCGGTGCCCGACACCACCTGGTCGAGCGTCTGCCCTGCGACGTACTCCATGATCAAGCAGGGCAGTTCGCCCCAAAGGAACATCTCGTGAAACGCGGCAATCGCCGGGTGCGAAAGCTGGGACTGGATGGTCGCTTCATTCAGGAACCGCTCCCAGACCCGTGGCTCGACCGGCCCCCGCGGGAGAGTCTTCAACGCCATGGTCCGGCCGCTGGCGGTATCGGTTACGCGATAGACCTCTCCCATGCCCCCCGCACCGATGGGGGCGTCCACGCGATACCGCCCGATGAGAGCGCCGTTTCGGAGTGTCACAGCCCGCCTCGCTTCGCGTCACATCACGCGGTTGGTCCCCATCAGTTCCATGCCGTAGCGGATGGGCACGGCGAACGTGACCTTGACGTCCAGGTTGACCGAAGAGGTGAAGATGCCGATCACGCGGCCCTTCTCATCGAATACGGGCCCGCCGCTGTTGCCGGCGCCCGTCGAGTTCACCGTGAGCTGGTACACGTCGCCGAAACTGCTGAAGGTGGCCTCAGTCAAGCCCGCCTGCCCGCGGATGACGCGCCCGATGTTGCCCACGCTGAGGGTCGGATCCGGAATCACCTTGGCCTCGGTGGCGCTGTTGAAGACATCTTTCGACGTGACCGCGCCGACCACCATCGGCGAGACCGCCGGGTAGCCCAGGATGACGATCGGATCCCCCGGTTTCACACTGTTGTAGTTGTCGAACAGATCCACCTGGCGCAGACCGCGCGGAATATCGATTTTCACCATCGCCACATCGATCTGGTCCGATACGCGCGCCACCTTTCCCGGAATGCGGACGCGGTTCTTCGCGAACGTCACATCCAGGTAATCGTTGCGGCCTTCGATGCTCTTGCCGGAGATCGATTTCTGGAGGATGCGAACTCCGTTCTTGATGCCACCCTGGACTACGAGCTGTGCGTTGGCCGGCACCCACGCGGGAAACCGTTGCGCGGGAATTGGAATGATACCCTTCACCTGCATCTTGTCGTCGAACTGGAGCACCACGCCGGCCGGATCCGGGAAGTTATAGCGCGTGAGCCAGGTGGCCGCCACATGGCGGTTCGTCAGGATGAAGCCGTCCGAGCTGACGACGAAGCCGGAGCCCATATGGGCGCCGCCGATCGGCCGGTTCTTGCCTCCAGCGTCGTCGGTGGTGAGCATGGGCTCGATCTGCTGTCCCATGGGAACGAAGACCGGCAGATTGGCGGGTCCGCCCGGAATCAGCTCTTTGGCTTCGCCTTCCTTGCTGCTGACGCTGTTCGGCATAGTGACCTGATAGAGCTGGCGGCCGCTTTCGATGTCCACCACTTTCCAGCCGACCTCGAAGAACACGACGGAATCGGTATTCCGGCTGGCAATCTCGGCAACCGACGGCGGCACAGGCGCGCCAATCCTCGCCGTCCGGAGACGATAGAACGCAAAGGCGCCTCCCGCGGCGAGGAGCAGGATCGCCGCCAAAGCCGCGATCTGATACACACGCGTCTTCGTCTGGCTTTGGTAGATCATGCGCTCGACCGTTGCTTTGCCGACCCCGGTTCTAGCCGCGGGCATGGCGATTACCGGCGTCACGACCGGCGCGGGCACGGCTTCCCGGGTCGGCTTCGGAACCGGCAGATCGGTGGCCAGCCGCGTGGCCTTCACCGCCGCGGGACGGGGATCGACATCGAACTCCATTTCGGGGCCGCCCGGTCCGAGTTGAATGACGTCTCCCGGCCGCAGGGTCGCCTCGTTCGCAATGCGCTGCCGGTTGACGAAGGTGCCGTTACGGCTGCCGAGATCGGTCAACTTGAATTCGGTCGCCTCGCCCGCGGCAACGTCAATCCTGGCATGCTGCCGGCTCACGATGTCGTCCCGCTCGGCGTCGAAGGCGACCTCGCATTCGCTTTCGCGTCCGAATCGGATGCTGTGATGAAGTTTCAAGGGAAATTCCGCCACGGTCTCTTTCTTGCTCCCGTTACGGAAACGGATGATCATCTTCGGTTCCATTGCTTCCTCGCTTTCGGCTAACGAATCTGTTCAAGCTCAGTGAAGTCAGGGCTGCGAATCTCTCTGTCCGCGCCGACGGCCCTGCCTCCCGGTGCGCGGTAGTAGTAGTTCCTTCCGGCTACGCCTTCCAACTCCTCGCCGGTGTTCGGATCCTTCAGGCGAACGACGCCCCGGATGGAGTCGATGCGGTTTTGGTGTATCCGTTCTTCCGACCTTTCGCGGTTCTGGTGAACCTCATCGAAGACCCGGGCCCGGTACTCAGACACGCCCCTGTTCGCTTGCGCGGCGTCGAAAGCGAGTTTGCCCTGCATCCTCCCCCACTCCGCGCTGAACTGCACGGAATCCAGCATGTGCCGGAAGATCTGGTCGGTGTCCCTCAGGCGCTCCTGCGGGGTTAAATAGGAGCCCAGGTATTTGATGCTCCAATGCCCGAAATTCGTGTTGCCCAGAATCGGATTCCTGTCCTGGAACAGATCCAGGCGAGTCGCCGCGACGACCTTGCCGGCATACGGCTGGCCATTGCGCGTGCAGGTGAATTCGGCTTCCGCGGCCGTAACCTGGACCTGTGGGGCATAAGGTCCGGGAGCGGGCGCGGTTTCCGTCTTACTCAGGTCCGGCCGGGGATTAACGGCTGTGACCTGCAAGCCGGTGGCCTGTAGGTCGGCTGCCAACTTGGCGGCATACTGACGGGCGAAGTCCGGACCGGGGATATAGCGCAACACGAGCTCCACGAGGCCGAGGCCTACCGTGTAGTTCATGCCCTCCCGAACGCCGAGGGACTCATGGGTGGGGTCGGGAATCATGAAAGTGCCATAAGCAGGGTCGCGAAGGCGGATGAAAGCGAAACCATCGGGCGAGGTCGCCCAGACGTAGTTCCGGAAATCCATCGCTGATTTGCGTACCAGCCCGCCCTCAACCTTCCAGCCCGCGGGCACGTCGATGGTGAATGCCTTTTCCGCGGGATCCTGGAAGTTGATAAAGCCCGCCCGGGACGTCTGCGCCGATTCTCCCCCGCTGCGGGCTTCGCCTGAGAAAGAGAAGGTCTTCAGCATCTGCACCAGCCCGGGGCGTTGCTGCAAGAACACCGCCTTGGGGCCGGCAATGATGTACAGTGTTCCAATTCCTCCGTTGATGAGGCAGAGGGCGTTTGCGGCGCCCTCTCCTCCGCCGTAATCGAAAGACGCCAGGGCAGCGCTGGTCCCCATTCGGCTGGGGTAGATTCCCGTGATCGTGGGATCTCGCAGGTACTTCGCTACCGCAGAGGCGCCAGCTCGTTGCAGCCAAGTCCCGGCTGCAACTTCGCCCGCGTCCAACACCGGAGCGATCACCACCGCCAGATCTCCTTGCCCAGCGGCAACTACCGCACCGTTCTGCCCCATCTGTGCGCGCCATCCCGGCGGCAGATCCATGCGAAAAGCCCCGGATGTGGCCGCAACTGCCTGGTTTTTTTGACCGCCGGCGGGCGTTGCCGCTTTTTTCGCCGGCGCTGCGGTCTGGCCCTTACTGACAGGCTGTTGGGCAGCCGCTGGCTTCTTTCCGGGCGTTACGACGCCTTTCTTGAGAAGATCATCCAGCGACTGCTGACCTACCGACGGCGGGCCAAACAAGATCGAGGCGCCAAGAGCCGCTGCAATCTTCCACAATCGGACCTTTCTTTCCGCTGTCCTCGTGGTGGTCATCTTGAATCTCCGTCTGTCCCACCGAATACTGCGTAAGAACCGGCCGGATCCCCTCGTTTCCGCTGCCCCTGCCGAATCTGTTCGCGCCGGTCAGTCAGGCGCGCCGCGACCGGCGTTCGCCAGATCCTTCCACAATCGGCTCCGATTTTCCGGCTACCGCTTTGAATCTCCGTCCGACGGCTCTCCCCTAACGAATCTGTTCGAGTTCGGTCAGGTCAGGGCTGCGAATCTCACGGTCCGCGCCAAAGGCTCTGCCTCCCGGGGCGCGGTAGTAGTAGTTCCGGCCGGCCACGCCCTCCAACTCCTCGCCGGTGTTCGGATCCTTCAGGCGTACGACGCCGCGGATGGTGTCGATGCGGTTTTGATGTATGCGCTCCTCGGACCTCTCGCGGTTGGCGTGGACCTCATCGAAAACCTGGGCGGTATACTGGCTCGCGTCGCGGGCGATCTGCCCGGTCTTGTACGCGGTCTGGCTTTGCATCGCCTCCCACTGCGGGTTCCACTCCGTCGATGCGATCATATGCTGGAGCATCTGGTCCGTCGCGCCGTAGCGTTCCCGCACGGTCACGAAGGAAGCCAGCAGGTCGATAAACCAGAGGGCGGAATCGGGCATGGTCGAAGTCACATGCAGTCGCGTCGACGCCACTACCTTGCCGGCGCACTCCTGCCCGTTGCGCGTGCAGGTGAATTCCACCTCTCCGCCGATGGTCTGCTCCTGCACGATGCCCGTGGTCTGCGACTTGCTCAGGTCCTGCCGGGGATTAACGGATTTGATCTGCACGTCCGAGGTCTGCGTGTCCGCGGCCAGCTTGGCGGCATACTGCTGCGCGAACTGCGGGCCGGGCAGGTAGCGGGCGATGACCCATATGTTGCCGTAGCCGGGTGTGTAGGTCATTCCTTCCTGTAGATGTGCCATCGCAAGCATCTGGCTGGGGATGATGAACGTGCCGAAGCTGGGGTCGCGGAGGTGGATCGCCGTCGAACCATCGGGTGAGTTCATCCAGACGAAGGGCCGGACATCGAGCGTCGATTTGCGGACCAGCCCGCCCTCGACTTTCCATCCGGCGGGCACATCAATGGTGAACGCCCCCTCGCTGGGATCGCGGAACCGGGTGAAGGTGGTGTGGGAAACGGCCTGAGCCGCTTCGCCGCCCGTTTGCTCTCCCGTGAAGGAAAAACTCCGCAGGATGCGCACCAGGCCGGAACGTTGCTGCGGGAACGCCGCTTTGGGCCCGGCAATCAGGTAAAGCGTCCCCACTCCTTCGTTGAGGAAGCACAGGACATTGGCTGTGCCCGCCCCGGACGGCCCGGCATAGTCGAAGGAGGCCAGGGCGGCGCTCGGCCCCATGCGGCTTTGATAGATTCCGGTCATCGCCACACTCTGGAAATACTGGCCCACGGCTGCCGCGCCGCTGCCTTGGAGCCAGGTTCCAGCGTCCGCGCCACCCGCTCCCAGAACCGGGGCGATGACCACGGCGGAACCGTCCTGGCCGGCGGCCATCACCGCTCCGTTTTGCGCCACCTGAGCGCGCCATCCGGGGGGCAGGTCCATGTGAAAGCCCGCGGAGGCCGCCGCGGGAGTCCCTGTTCTCGCCGCCGGCGTTGTGCTCCGGGGCTGATTGGCGGGCTGCTTCGGCGTGGTCGCCGTGGCGGGAGGCTTTTTCCCCGGCACCACCACACCGTTTTTGAGAATCTGATCCAGCGACTGCTGGCCGGCCGCTTGTGTCCCGGCCAGAATCGCGGCGCACGCTATCGAAACTTGGATCAATCGACTCCTGTTTCTTGCTCTCGGGACGTTCGTCATTTGGTCCTCCATCTGTCCCATCGATACTGCGCAAACGCCGGTGAAATCCCCTCAGCTAGTCCGGGGCCCGAGCGTCCACGTACACGGGCGCAGCAGCCTGGCCCCGGTTCGGTTCGAACCCGAGGGGGAGTCTCCCCTAAAGTCTCCACGATCCGCTGCCGGGAGGCTGGCGCCGATTCCGGGCCAGTCCAGCCGGCTGCCTGGGGGGGCCACTACCGCGACGCAGACGATTGCCGCGACGCCTGTCAATCGCCGTATTCTCCGTATTCTCAGGAAATCGAGGCGGTTGCTCATCTTGTCCTCCATTGGCCTCGCCTATACTGCGAAAAACAGGCCGGATTCCCTTATTTCGGTGGTATAATGCATCAACTCCCGACGGCAGCGCGCGGAATAAGTCCTCTTGCCGGCACGGCCTGTGTTTGTGCCACTATTTGTAGCTCACCGCGCTCATGAGTTGAGAGGTGTAACGCAAGCTGCCGATATCTATGCCCGGCGCGGCGAACCTGGCGCTATCGGTTAGTGGCTGCGCGCCGACGAAAAGCAAGCCGGTTGGGTTGCCCACGCCGGTCCAGGGTGTATTTACCGGAAGAACGGCAAGCACGTCTGTCGGGACTGTAAAGGTCAGGGCATCCGCACGCTCCGTGCATGTGAATGCGCCGACCACCGTGGAGTCGACGCTCTTGGAACTACCGGCTATGGTGACAAACTGGGTAGCCGGATCGGCACCTGACCAGGTTACTGTCAGAGCTTGGTTCCGGGTCACATCGGTGATGGCATCCTGGTTGATCCAGGTCAGCAGCGGTGGGATCGTTATTCGAGCCTGGAATTTTCCAACATCGGCACCGCCGTTTCCGTTGTCGACCGTGTAAGTGCCGGCGCCGAGGAATACTGGCTGAGTCGCAACCGGGAAGCCGCCTCCCAGATCGCTTTCAAATACGCCGGTGGAGTTCGCATCGAGGGCCAGTTGCTTCCTGGTCCCGTCCGGGCCGGTGATATTCAACACGGCACCCGCGTTCAGACCCAGGCGGTTGACGGGGTCGTCCGGCACCCAGTAGATCTCATCCTGCTGGAGAGCGCGCATGGCGTAAGCCGTGCATGTCCCTATGGCCGTAGTCTGGTCCCTCAGTGGAAGGCCGGCGAGAAAGTCCCGGGACACTCGGCTATAGAACCTGGCTTGGCCCTGATCCAGGTTAACTTCCACGGTTGTTCCAAGCACATTGGCTCTGGCGCGCATCTGGGTGAGATTGATGGTTGCCATGCGGGAGACACCGGTCTGGCGTAAACTTTCCAGGTCCGTGGTCTTGATATCGGCGGTGGCGTCCGCGCAGACGCTCCCCGATGCCGCGATTGCCATGGTTGCGACGTTGCTTACTACGCCTCCGACCTTCAGCGCGACAGGGACGTAGCAGCCCTCCACGCCCTCCCGTATTTCGAAATTGATCTGGTCAATACCGGGGAACTGCGCCGACCTACCCGCGTATAACACCTTGGAGGGCAGGTTGCCCACCAGAACCTGGACATCACTGCCGACATTTCCCACTGGCGGTTGAACATTATCGAGCGAGTCGATAGGTCCCAGACCCGTTGCCCAAAGGGCGGCGATCTGTCGCGGCTTGGCCGGTTCCAGGAGAGTGTTCAGGGCGTAATTGCCAGGCAGCGTGAAGTTCTGCACGATAGCCGGTCCCATGCCAGCCTGGTTTTGGGTGAAGCTGCCCACGGCGCGCCGAACCACGGTGATTGCTGCCGGCACACTGGTTCTTCCGTTGTAAGTGACCGTTACAGTGCCCTTGCCTTCCGGCGTGCTGGACGGCAGGATGGCCGCCAACTGGCGGGCCGAAGTGTAATACAGGTACGCATCGACGCTGGCACCGGCCATGGAGATGCGCACGGAAGTACCAGCCAATTCAGTACCGAGAGGCAGTCCGGAGGTCTGCTGCAGGTTTTGCGGCCCGAGGCCGGTGCCGAAAACAATGAACATTGCGCCTCGAGCAATGCCGGAGTTGGGAAATCCCTCGGGCGCATAACTGGCCGCATTCACTACCCCGCCGGTTGCAACCACGGGTTGTGCGGCGGCTGTGAGCGCAGTGACCAGGAGCGCGCTCAGGACGTTTGGAATACTCATTTCGTTCCTCCTTGGGTGATGGCCAATTCAGTCAGACACACAAGAGTGTCGCGGTTTTCATCACATGGGTTCCTGTTCCATCTTTCCGATTCCACTCATCAGCCATAATCCACTTATGCTGCGTAAGAGACCGATAAATCCCCTCAATTCGGTGGCATAATAAGTCCGAACGGGATCGGACAGGAAGGCTTGCGGCCATGGGCGGTCAGGACGATCCGGGAGAAGTTACGCTGCTGCTTGAAGGTTGGCGCAAAGGCGACCCGGAGGCGTTCAATTCCCTGATTCCCCTGGTTTACGATCAGCTTCACAGAATTGCCCTGGGACTGATGCGCCGCGAGCGCACGGACCACACCCTGCAGCCCACCGCCCTCCTCAACGAGCTCTACATGCGGCTGCTCCACCAGCGCAAAGTGACCTGGAACGACCGGGCGCACTTCTTCACCTTTACCGCGCTGGTGATGCGCAATATCCTGACGGATCACGCCCGGGCCCATCTGGCACAACGCCGCGGCGGAGGCTTCGACCTCACGGTATCGTCCGACCTCGCCTGGATCGGGTCGAGCGCCGAAGAACTGTTGGACCTCAACACCGCCCTGGAGCGCCTGCAGGAAATCGATCCGCGCAAAGCGCGCCTGCTGGAGCTGCGCTTCTTCTTGTCCTTCACCACCGAAGAGGCCTGCGAGCTGCTGAACATCTCGCATGCCACCGCGGAACGGGAGCTGAAGTTTGCGCGCGCCTGGCTCTTCCGGGAGCTGCGCGGCGGTGCGCACGCGGCCCAAGGCCGGCATCATGGCACTGGCTCCTGAAGAACGCTGGCAACGCGTGGAGGAGCTTTTCCACCGTGCCTCGGAGTGCGCGGCGGAGGAGCGCTCGACGCTCCTGGAGGAGTGGTGCGCCGGCGATCGCGCGCTGCGGGAAGAGGTGGAATCTCTGCTGCAAGCGGCGTCCGAGGCCGAGCGCCTCGCGGGTGTCCCGCAGGAACCGGCCGAACCCCCGGAAGCCGAACGATGGATCGGCCGCACCCTCGGCGCTTTCCACCTGGAACGCCTGATTGGGCGCGGAGGCATGGGGGCCGTCTATTTCGGCCGGCGCATCGGTGGAGACTTCGAGCAGGAGGTTGCGCTCAAGCTCGCCTCCGGGCCTTTCCGGTCCCCCTGGCTGAGACAGCGCTTTCTCGAAGAACGCCAGACGCTCGCGTCCTTGAACCATCCGAATATTGCCCGGCTGCTGGACGGCGGCATCACCGAGTCGGGCGAACCGTACCTGGTCATGGAGTACGTCGATGGTCTGCGCCTCGACCGCTATTGCGAGCAGACGCGAGCTTCGGTTCCCGCGGTGCTGCGGCTGTCGCTTCAGCTGTGCGATGCGGTCTCATTTGCGCACCGCCATCTGGTGATTCACCGCGACCTGAAACCGGCGAACGTGCTGGTCACGCCCGAGGGCCGGGTGAAGCTTCTCGATTTCGGCGCGGCGAAGCTGCTGCACCCGGACCCCGCCATCGGACATCAGGCCACCCGCATGGGAATGAGAGCCTTCACCCCACAGTACGCCAGCCCGGAACAGGTGCTGGGCACAACCACCACGGCGGCGTCCGATGTCTACTCCCTCGGCGTCATCCTCTATCGGCTCCTCAGCGGCCGGCTCCCGTTCGACCTTCACGACCTTTCCAGCGCCGAAGCCGTGCAGACGGTGATGGCCACCGTTCCGGTTTCGCCGCACGAGGCCATCACCCGGCCGGCGCCCGGAGGGAGCGCGAACGCAACGACGGCGGAGGAGGTGCGCATACGCCGCGGGGAGCTTCGCGGGGACCTGGACGCGATCGTGCTCAAGGCCCTGCGCGCGCGTCCGGAGGAGCGCTATGGGTCCGTCGACGAGCTGGCCGCGGACCTGCGGAATCATCTGGAGCATCGGCCGGTCGGAGCGCGCCAGGGCAGCGCGGCCTATCGTGCGTTCAAGTTCGTCCGGCGCCACGCTCTGGCTTTCGGCGCAACCCTCGCGATCACCACGGCGCTTGCTGCCGGGGTGGCTGTGACGGCGCGCCAGGGCCGCATTGCCGCGGCCGAAGAACGCCGCGCGCGGGCGGGCTTTCAAAATGTCCGGCGCCTCGCCAACCTTCTTCTGTTCGATTTCTACGATCAGGTGAAGCAACTGCAAGGCTCCACCGACGTGCAGCGGCGGCTCGTCACCCAGGCGGTTGCCTATCTCGATGGCCTCGCCCGAGGACCGTGGACGGAGCCGGACATTCAACTCGATCTGGTCGAAGCCTACACGAAAATGGGGAACGTGCTGGGCAATCCCTACGAAGAGAATCTGGGGGACGCTCCCAAGGCTCTCGCCAGCCTGGAAAAAGCCCTCCACCTCGCCGAGAGTCTCGATCGGCTTCGCCCCGAAGACCCGGCCGTCGCACGGCGCCTTGGCCTGGCACGGCGCAGTCTCGCCGAAGTGCATTTCAGCATCGGCAACACCACGCGGGCCATTGAGTACTCCCGTGCCGCCGCGCGCTCGTTCGAAGGGCTGGCGGGGAGGCCCGCGGCCACCGTGCCGGACATACAGGAAGCGGCCTCCACTCTGGATTCGCTGGGGGACCTGTACGGGCTCCACGGTTCCGCCAGCATGGGCGACCTCGGTGCCGCCCTCGACAGTTATCGCCATGCGCTGGTCCTGCACCGGCGTGCCCTCGCCCTGGATCCCGGCAATGTCCGGTCGCAGCGGGGCACGGCCATCGAGCAGATGAAAATCGCCAACGTGCAAGGCGACACCGAGCCCACGGTTGCCGCGCAAAGCTACGCCGATGCTCTCGCCGCCCTGAACCGGCTCCCCGAGAAGGCGCGCAAGGCCATGCCCACGCCGCGCATCGCCGCGATCATCAGCCGTGGATTGGGGACCCTCTACTACGAGATCGCGCGGCCGGGAGAAGCCATTCCTTACCTGGTCTCCGCCCGCGACCTGTTCGCCTCGCTGGCGGAGCGCGATCCGGACGATACCCGCACACGCTACGACCTCGCCAATGCGGACTATGAGCTCGGACAGGTCAGGGAGAGCATGGGCGACCGCATCGGCGCGCGGGAAGACTACCGCCGCGTGCTGGGAATTTTGGGCGAGCTACTGCGGCGGGATGCAACCAATTCCGTGTGGCTGGGCCACCGGGCGGAAGCCACGTATCGCATCGGGCGAATCGATCGCGCCCTCGGGCGGCGGGCGGAAGGCGATCGCGCCGTCCGCGAAGCACTCGCGCTGGCCCTGCGCATCGCCGGCAACGCCAATGCCTCGGCGGCCGACCTGGACCGGATCGCCGGCTATCTCGTGGACGTCGAGCCGGTGGAGTGGCGGGAACCCCGCCAGGCCCTCGGTTTTGCTACGCAGGCAGTGGCCCGGAGCCACGGCGCCAACGCGCCATTTCTCCTGACCCTCGCCAAAGCCGAGTTGGCATGCGGCCAACCGGAGGAGGCCCGCCAGGCACTCGGCAAGGCATTAGCGCTGCTACCCGCGCCCGCGCACGGCCAGCCGGCAACCAGGACGCGCCGATCGGTGGAAGACATGCTGCGTGGCTTGCGTGAGCGGAAGCCGTAAGCGCTTCGCGATTTCTACTCCTTGCGGGACAGGATCTCGCGCGCGAGGTTGGCGTCTCGGGCACTGTCCTCGAGCCGGCCGAGCGCCCTTTCCGCTTCGCTCCGGGCTTCGAGCAGGTGTGCTCTGCCCACCAGCGCAGGGCGGCTGGCGGGCTCCTTCGCGAGTACCGGCTCCAGCAGCGAGAGCCCGTGATCGTATGACGCCACGGCCTCCGTCCACTGCGGTGGATCGGCGCCTCCGCTGTTCGCCTGGAGCCTCCCCAACTGCAAATACGTGTTTGCCAGGTCCGCTCTTACCGCGGCGTTGCTCCCGCTCTGCCGGGCGAGATTCTCCAGTGTCTCGCGAGACCACTGAACCAGTGACCGCTTGGCGCGCTCGGATCCATCCAGCTTCTGCACCGATTGATAAAAGTCCAGCAGCAGGGAATCCGTCAGCTTGCGGGCATCGTCGAACCGTGCTTCCGCAATGGCCCTGGACCTGCCGGCGCGAATGCCTTGCCAGATCACGCCCCCGGCTCCCGCGAGCAGAGCGCCCAGCAGGACCAGCGCCGCAATCGCGCCCGCGCGGTTCCGTTTCACAAACTTCCAGAGCCGATAGCGCTTCGACCCGCGTCTGGCCTCCACTGGACGCCCCGCCAGAAAATTTCCGAGATCGGCGGCGAACTGAGTCGCACTGGTGTACCGGCGGTCGGGCTCCTTCCGCAGAGCTTTGAGCAGCACGGCATCCAGATCGCCATGGAGTTCCCGCGCCAGCCTCTCCGGCGTGGTCCCCAGCGACTCTGCCGCGCGGTGCGCAGCCGCCCGATCGGTACGCATCAGGTGTTTCACCCGATGACTGGGCGCCTCCGGCTCCTCGGAGATGCACGCCCGCACCAATGCCAGCGGCTGGCTCCGCAAAGCCTCGAAGGGATGCGTGCCGGTCAACAGGATATAGAGCACCACCGCGCAGGAATAGATGTCCGTGGACGTGGTCAGGTTCTGCCCCTGGAGCTGCTCCGGGCTGGCGAACTCGAGGGTAAACGGGCGGAGGGCCGCTCCGGTCATCTGGCTGTCGATTCCCAGACGGGAGGGCTCGAGCAGCTTGGTGAGGCCGAAATCCAATAACCGCGCCTGGCCGTCCGCGGTAACCAGGATGTTGGAGAACTTGATATCGCAGTGCGCCACAAAGTGCTGGTGCGCATATGCCACGGCATCCAGGACCTGGATGGTCAACTGAATTCTCTCGCGCAGCGATATCCGCCGCCGGTCGCAGTACTGGTCCAGCGGTTCCCCCTCCACGTAGTCCATAATCAGGTACGGCACGCCATCGGCAGTGAGTCCACCGTCGATCAACTGGACGATGTTGGGGTGCTGCAGAGATGCGAGCACTTGCCGCTCGGCGCGAAAGCGGAGGCGCATCTCGGAATCGCACAGTTCCTCCCGCAGCAGCTTCACGGCCGCGATTTGCTGGAAGTCGCCGCTCCGCTCGCCGGCGTACACGCGGCTCATGCCGCCCTCGCCGAGCAAGCGGACGAGGCGGAACCGTCCCACGATCCGGCCCGGCAACCCACTCCCATCGGCGTTGGAAGCCATGGCGATGCGCCCTTCCATCACGACTGTAGCGCAAACCGACCCCGCCGGGGCGCGGAACAAAAGGCCGGCTTTATGGTGCCGGAGGAGGGACTTGAACCCTCACGAGGAGTGATCCCCGGCAGATTTTGAGTCTGCTGCGTCTGCCAATTCCGCCACTCCGGCGTTCGTCCTGCGACGAATCACGATTATAGCGTATACCTTCGTTTAGACGCCCCGGCCGGTACCTGGAAGTCGCCGCTCCGCTCGCCGGCGCACACGCGGCTCATGCCGCCCTCGCCGAGCAAGCGGACGAGCCGGAACCGTCCCACGATCCGGCCCGGCAACCCACTCCCTTCGGCGTTGGAAGCCATGGCGATGCGCTCTTTCCATCACGACTGTAGCGCAAACCGACCCCGTTGCGGCGCGGAATCGGCAGGTGCGCGATCGAATCCGGACGGTGGCATTTCCTGGTATTCTGAGCCCAAGGAGGAGGTGGTGGGAGACCAGACAAAGCACATGACACGCATTACCCGCCGTACCTTTGCGAAGATCGCCGCTGCCGTCGGCGCTTCCGCAGCGTGGGGAGAGCCCACCGGCAGGCCGTCTCGCGTCCCTTGGCAGGAACGCCGGACTCTCTATCCCGAAGGTGTAGCTTCCGGAGATCCAGACAGCAGCAGCGTGCTGCTGTGGACTCGCCACCCGTTTTCAACAGATCGCGCCGAAGAGACTCTGACGGTTGAGATCTCGGAAGATGACGGTTTCCGGAAAGTGGTAGCGACCGCGCGCGCGCTCGTGTCCAGAGACGCCGACTGGACCTGCCGGGTACTTGTCGCCGGTCTAATGCCGGGGCGTGTCTATTGGTACCGTTTCACGGATCGGGAGGGGTTGGGCAGCAGGGTCGGGCGAACGATCACCGCGCCATCCCCGGGCGACACGAAGCCGGTGCGCTTTGCCTTCGTCAGTTGTCAAAACGCCAATCAAGGGGCCCAGAGCGCCTATCGCCGTATGATCTTCGAAGACGAGCGGGCCCCCGCGCAGGATCGGCTCGGTTTCGTTTTGCACCTCGGCGATTTCATCTATGAAATCGTCTGGTATCCCGCAGACCGCCCGCAGGGCATGTACGACCGCCGGCTGCGCGACATTGTCCGTTATGAACACGGCGAAAAGATCGACGATTTCCACATTCCGACGACGCTCGCGGATTATCGCGCAGTCTATCGCGCGTATCTTCACGATCCCGACTTGCAGGACGCGCGCGCACGCTGGCCCTTCGTGAATATGTGGGACAACCACGAGTTCAGTTGGCTCGGATGGCAGGGCTTGCAGGTGTTCAAAGGGGAGACGCGGCCGGCCCAGACGCGAAAAGTGGCCGCCAATCAGGCGTTCTTTGAATATCAGCCGGCGAGAATGTCGAAGCCCAGCGGGCCATCGATGGATCGCTTCAATCCGCCGCAAGTGGTGGACGCCGCGATTCCCCGCTTCGACGAGTACGGCCTGGGGCAGGAGCCGAACAACCTGGCCGCGATCCATAGCCTGCGGGGATATAGGAGACTTCGCTGGGGCCGTCATGTCGATCTGATGATCACCGACCAGCATAGCTATCGTTCGGAAGACCCATCCGGGAGGGCGGAAGCGAGCGCATTCTCGATCCGCGACTTTCCCGAATTTGTGCCGGAAGAGGCAATGGAGATCCTGGACGCGGGGCGGGCGCATTCCGAGGGACATCCTCCGGCCACCATTCGTTTTGGCAGTATCGAAGTCCCGAATTTCCGCAAAGATGAACCTCCGCAGACCGTCCTCGGGGCGGAACAGAAGGCCTGGTTTCTGGAGCAGCTTCGGACCTCCACGGCGACCTGGAAAATATGGGGAAATACGGCAGGCACGCTCGACATGCGTGCCGACCCGCAAAACTTGCCGGCCGGCGTGACGAAACCGTGGCCGGGAGCGGGTTACGCAACTTTCGGCGGCGGAGATCCCAGCAGCGCATACGTGGAGCGCGGCGAAATCTATGATTTCGTGCGCCGGCAGGGTATCACCGGGTTTGCCACCGTGGCCGGCGACAGGCACAGCTTCTGGGCTGGACTCGCGGCCAAATCGCTTCCGCCGAAAGCATTTCAGCCGGTTGGAGTTGCGTTCATCACGGGGTCGATCTCCGCACCCGGACTCGTGGAAGCGCTGGAGCACAGCTTCCCCAAAGAGCACCCGCTTCGCTGTCTCTACCTCGGCCAGGGCCCCGCCGATAGCGGTCCGCAGCCGACCGTAAACCTGCTGCTACGGCACGGTGTGCGGTCCTGCCTCGAATATGCGAGGAGCGGAGATATCGGCCGGGCGCGCGCGCTTTCTAATCCCGATCTCTCGCCGCACGTGTCGTTCGTCGATATGGGCGGGCACGGTTATGCGATCGTCCGCGCGGCGAGCGACCATTTGGAAACCGAGTTCGTCTGTATCCCACGTCCACTGGAGCGCAGCGACCGCTTGGATGGAGGTCCGCTGGCATACCGTGTCAAGTACCGCGCAAATCTCTGGCGCAAAGGTCAAGCGCCCAGGCTCGAGGGGCAGGTTGTAGAAGGCGATCCTCGCTTCTCGATCTGAGATCGCGCTGTAGCGGTGGTCCGGACCGGCCGTGCGGGAGCCGGGGTGCGCGCCACGCGGGTGGGGATATTCCTGGGGACGAGGTGGGTGCAATAGAAATATTCAAGTGAAGAGGATACGATAGGTGTGAGAATTAGCCGATGCCGGCCAGCGTGGTCCCAATTACGGCGCGACGCCAGGGCACCTATGTGCTCCTGGATGCCGCTTTGCCGGAGCGAGAGCCGCAGACCATCGGCGTCTTCCTGATCGATCCCTCCCAGGACCGCGCCTGGGTGCGCATGCGGGCGAACTATGACGATTTGGCCGCGCCCGAAGACGCCGAAGTGCTGGCAGCGCTCGAAGAGGACATCCGCGCGCGCGCGGCGGAAAGCGGTGCGGAAGCCTTACTGCGGTCGCTCGAGGATTCGCTGTCCAATGTGCTGCGCGTGAGCGAGCGGGAGGCGGTGGCGGTGGACGCTTTTTCGCGCGTGCTCGACCGCCTGTATGACGACCACGTGGAAAAACTGGAAGTCGCGCCGTTCCGCACCCACCTGCCGCTCTACAGCCTGCGGGCCGCGGCCGGCCATCTTGGTGAAGAGATGTCGTCGGAGGCGGAGGACTGGGTGCGGGCGCCCGAAGGCATGCGCCTGGCGCCGGACCTGTTCGTGGCCCACGTGGTGGGCCGCTCCATGGAGCCGCGCATCCCCGATGGCAGCCTGAATCTTTTCCGGTGGCATCCGGCGGGCTCGCGCCAGAACAAGATCCTGCTCATCCAGCGCTTCGGGGTGCTCGATGAAACGGCGCGCTACACCATCAAGAAGTACACCAGCCGAAAGGTCTACCGCGGCGAGGACGAATGGCAGCACGAAGAAATCCGCCTGGAGCCGCTCAATCCCGAGTTCGAAGCCTGGAACGTGGGCCCGGAGGATTTCGCCGTAGTCGCCGAATGGATTCGCGTAATCGAGTGACGCCGCGCGTCTCCACCCTGCTGCTGGACTGGTACGGCCGCGGGCATCGCAATCTTCCCTGGCGCAACACCGCGGACCCGTACCGCATCTGGGTTTCCGAGATCATGCTGCAGCAGACGCGCGCGCCGGCTGTGCTTCCGTACTACCACCGATTCCTGGCGCGGTTTCCGAACGTGGCCACGCTGGCGGCGGCGGAAGAAGACGACGTGCTGGCGGCATGGAGCGGGCTGGGCTACTACTCGCGCGCGCGCAACCTGCGCCGGGCTGCGCAGCAGGTGGCGGCGGGAGGGTTCCCCCGCGATTACGATGGACTGCGCGCGCTGCCCGGCATTGGCGACTATACGGCGGCGGCGGTGGCCAGTATCGCCTTCGGACAAGCGGTGGCGGTGGTGGATGGCAACGTGCTGCGCGTGGTGGCGCGCGTGGAAAACGACGCCGCCGATATCGCCCGGCCGCGGACGCGCGAGCGTTTCCGCGCCGTCGCCCAGGGTTGGCTCGACGCGCGCCGGCCCGCGGCCTTCAACCAGGCGCTCATGGAGCTGGGCGCCACCGTGTGCCTGCCACGCAACCCGCTGTGCGCGCGCTGCCCGATCGCGGCCCTCTGCCTGGCCCGCGAGGCCGGCACGGCGGCGCAACTGCCCGTGAAACTGCGCGGGAACGCTCCGATCCGCATCGATGGCGTGCTGCTGGTGGTACGCCATGGCGGGCGCGTTCTGCTGCGGCGGAGGGAGGCGGCGCTACGCCGCATGGCAGGATTTTGGGACCTGCCCACGCCCGAGGATCTGCCGCGGGCACGCGCCGGTAAGCAGTTGGGCGAATTCCGCCATACCATCACCCACTACCACTACGCCTTCATGGTGCAAGCGGCCCGCGCGCGCGCTCCGGGCGCTGCGTTCCGCTGGTTCGCACCGGCGCAATTCACTGGGATTCCCCTCAGCACGACCGCGCGCAAAGGGCTGAAGCTGGCGGGAATTTTGTAGCCGGTGACGGACATCGGCTTCAGTTGTTGCAGGTTCGTAAAAATATTGACGGGAATGGCAATTCATGCGCAGCCCCGAGTCCGCCAGCTTTTCGGGCGTATCCAAGGATCATATGGATAGGAAAAGGAAGCTGTTCTTGGCGAAGGCGGCGGTGGTTCTGGGAGCCATTCCGCTGACGGTTTGGGCTTATGAGTTTGGACCGGACGCAGGCTACGCGGGTGTGCCCGGGGAGAACGGCACGTGTGCGGCCGCGGGCTGCCACACCGGCGCGGGCGTCAACGCGGGAAAGGGCGGCGTCGCGGTCGGCTTTCGTGACGGGCTGACGTACACGCCCGGGGTGAAGCAGCACCTCACGGTCACGATTAGCGATCCGGCGGCCACGCAGAAGCGCTGGGGGTTCCAGCTTACGGCGCGGCTGGCGAGCGACGCGAAGACGATGGCGGGCACGTTTGCCTCCACCGACCCGTTCACCACCATGCTGTGCGCCAATGCCGGCAACATCGGAATCTTCCAGGAAGCGCCCTTCAGCGCGGGCAAGGCGCAGACCTGTCCCGCCAACGAGCCCATCCAGTACATCGAGCACAGCGCCGCGGGCACGGCCTTTCCGCAGCGCTTCCAGCCGGGCGGACTGACCTACGAGTTCGACTGGACGCCGCCCGAGAGCGACGCGGGCGACATCGTCATCTACGTGGCCGGCAACGCCGCCAACGGCGACACACAGAACACCGGCGACAACATCTACACCAACCAGTACACACTGACGACCGCGTCGCGCAGCGTCAGCCTGCCGGCCATCGACGCGGGGGCGGTGCTCAACGGCGCCAGCTTCCAGGGGGGCATCGTTCCCAATTCCTGGTTGACCATCAAGGGGAGCAATCTCGCGCCCGGCTTCGACACGTGGACGAACTTCATCGGTCCCCATGGCGAATTGCCCACATCGCTCGACGGCGTGAAGGTCACGGTGGGTGGCAAGCCGGCGTATGTCAACGCCATCAGCCCGGGCCAGATCAACGTGCTGGCGCCCGATGTGGGATTCGGGTCCCTGGAAGTGACGGTGACCACGCCCGTGGGCACGAGTGCGGCCCTGACCGCGGTATCGCAGCCCTACGGCCCGGCCTTTTTCCTATGGCCCGGCAACCAACCCGTGGCCACACGGAACCAGGACTTCAGCATCGCGGCCAAGAACGGGACGTTCGGCGCGGCCACGGTTCCGGCCAAGCCGGGGGACGTGATTGTCCTGTGGGGCACGGGATTCGGCGCCACCAACCCGGCGGCGCCGGTGGGTGTCCAGGTGCCGAGCGACAAACTCTACCTGACGGCGAGCCCGGTGACGGTGACCATCAACAACGCGCCGGTACAGGTGTTCGGAGCCGCGCTGGCCGCGCCTTTCGCGGGCCTGTACCAGGTGAACATCAGGATTCCGGACGACACGCCAGACGGCGACTGGCCCATTGTGGCCGCCATCAACGGTGTTTCTTCGCCGGCCACGACGGTGATCACGATACAACGGTGATGAGGCCGGCCAGAGCGGTAGGTGGCGGATTGCGAGGGGGGCCGGCCGCGCAGGGGGCGCGGCGTCAGGTGCGAGGCGAGGCGGTAAACGGCAGCCAGGGAAACCTTCCAGCAAGAACAGGACCAAGGGTTCTGCACGTTATAACGCCGATATAGGAGCCGAGCGTATTGGTGAACAGGTCCGTAGTACCGGAGTCTCGCGTCGGAAGATACGCCTGCAGGATTTCGATGGTGAGGCTGACCAGAGTGCCCAGCACAACTGTGACCAGTGCCGCCCGCCTGACTTGCCGTGCCGACAAGCAGGCGAAAAAGCAGAAGCCGAAGGGAATGAACCCGACAATGTTCTTAAAGGCCGCGTCCCAGTAGCTCGGGGACATGCTGAATTCTTTCCAGAACGGCTCGAGCGAGATCTGATCCCAAACCACGTACTTCGCCGGAATATACAGATTTGCGCCCGGCCTGGCCTGGTCATGGACGACGTTTCCCGCGCGCTCGCCAAACAGATACAGCGCAACACCGTGCTCGTCTTCGGAAATGTCGGGCCGCTCCCCTTGCGTCCAGGTTCGGTAGTGCCGCAGGACCTGGGCTGCCGTGAGTGCTCGACCGTAAATCGCCAGACCCAGCACCTGACCGGACCAACTATCGGTCTGCCCCGGCGAGTCGCCGAGAACAATTCGCCCCGCGAGTTCCTTCGGGGCAAGCCGAAATTGCGGCGCCGTCCTGGCCAGAACTCCGCCGGTGTAAATCGCCGTCCCGTGTATTCCAAAAGTAATCGTCAAGAAAACCGGTCCGGATCTGCGAAACGTGTCTTGGACATGCAGCCTTTCTCTTCTCTCAGGAGAGGGATCGTCCCGAATCTCCGCTTGCACGTCAAGGCCGGCCTCAGATTGCCGCAGCGAGAGTTGGTCTGGATTCCCAGGAGTATAGAAAGCCAGGAAAGTGCACCGGTCCCAAATACGACGAGGCTGCAACCAGATCTCGATGCTGCCGGTAGCTCCGCTCTCCGCACTCGTCATCTGCAGCGCGCTGGAGCTAAGCACCGTGCTGAACCTGCCGAAGCGAAGACCATTGCGATTTCCAAGCCAGGTGACTTCGTTCTGAGGCGAATGAAAAGGCCAGAGACCCAGCCCCAGAACGACGCACAGCACGGCAACGCAAGTCAGATCCCAAAGCTGTTTCTTCATTTCCAGGCTGCCCGATGCGCGGATGACTGGCCGGCGGGGGAAGAGGTGGCGCTCTTCCGGAGTCTATCCCGCCCTGGCCTGAACACCGCATCACTTGATGGCAAGGGTAACACCAGCCGGGCTGGCAGCATTGCCAACAGCGAGCACGACCGGAACGGTATATCCGGAACGGGCATGCGCCGGCACGATGCAGCTCACTTGAAGTACCCCGGCCGCAATCGTGGGGGTTGCCAATACCTGGGCATCCAGATTATCGATTTGAACAGAAACGGGCAGCAGCGGATTGGGAGACACGCCGGCCGTGATTTTTCCGTCTGTGCCTGGCGGATCAGTCTGGCCCGCGCCGGTGGCGAACAGAACTACGACCGAGTTCTTCTCCGCCGGGTTGGATGGGGTGTTGAGCGTCCCATCCTGATTGAGGATGGCGCCCGGCCCGACGCCGCTGGCGTCCAGGGTGAACACAGCCGGAGCCGCATCTGCCACGGATACAGAGAGGGCAGCGACGATCTCGTCCTGATGGACCACCTGCAGTTGTGTCTCCGGTTTTGAGTAAACCGCGTAGGGGACGACCAGGTTGATCTGGTTAGCCGTCGCGTAAAGGATGGGACTGGGAACTCCATCGAATATCACGCTCACCTCGCCCAGGGAGGCTAGCGTTGTCGAGCCATCCGGTTGTTGCGCCACACCGATTCCAGCGCCACTCAGCGTTACGATTTCGCCTGCCGCAACCGGTCCCGGAAGCAGGCTTGCGCCGTTCAAAACGCCCATCGCGGAAAGGCGTTCCCCCGAACCGGCAGCGCCCTGTACGATCAATGTCCCACCAGTCCCCACGACGGCGACGGGCTGGCCATTTGCGTCTGTGCCAACGACGCTGGAGATGGTCAACGGGTACTCCCCGCTTGCGCCATTGGAATCGACGTGGACCAACAGGTTAACCAGGGCGCCATCGGGGATGGAATCCTGGTTGAGCCCAATAATAAGGAATCGCTTCTGGCCGGAAGCCACATCGGCAAGATAAAGCCTCTTGCCGGCGCCCCTGGGGGCGTCGCCCACTGTTACACCGATACTCACGGCGGCACTGTCATACAACAGGTCGAACTGGATGCCGCTCGCTGACCCGTCCTGCGATGAGCAAGTAACGGGAATGACGACGCTGCTCCCCGGAGCTGCCGGCTGACTGGGCAGAGACACCCGCACGGCCGCCGGAATCCATGCCGCTGTGAAGAGCAGCAGCAGCGCGGTCCTTCCCGCAACCCCAGTGACTGTCTGGCGCACAACTCCGCTCCGATGCTTCAACTCGCACTACGACGTGGTCTGCACTACAATGTCATCGACGCTCAACGGGTAGACGGTGCCGCCTGTCCACATATCGAGGCTTATGCCGCCACTGGCGTACGGCGCTAGTGAGTCAAACCCCGTGTCCGTCACATCGAGGACCTGGACCCCGTCGTAGGAGACCTGGATGCGGTTGCCCACGAAGGTGACTACCACCGCATGCGAGGCCGTACCCACGCTGGATAGAGCGACCTCGGCCATGGGGATATAGCTCCACGTGGTCCATCCCTGGAACTTGATCAGTTTCAGAGCCGAGGAATCCGGGTAAATCCACACGGCATAACGGGCGCCCGTGGCCGCATTCACGCGCCCGCCGATGCCGCCTCCATAGGCTCCCGCGGGGAACTGAATGCGCGCTTGCACGGAGTAATCCGTCCAGTTCCCGCCGGCGTACGCAACGCCGTAATTCCAGGCCGGACCGGATCCGTTCATCGCGCCGTTGGCAATGTTCCAGGATCCAAGCGCGGTGGTCCACAACGGGTCGGCGCCGGCCGGGCCCGAGAAATCGTCGCTAAACAGCACCTGGAGTCCAGGGGGCAACACGGTTAGCACGGCATTTTGGTTTGAATTCCCGTAACTGGCCGTAAGCGTCACCTGGGTCGAGGCGGCTACCACGTTGGTGGTAACCGTAAAGGCGGCGCTGGCATTGCCCGCCAGCACCGTAACGCTGGACGGCACGACCACCACGGAGGGGGCGCCGCTCAGCAGAGAGACTACCGTGTCCGTCGAGGCGACGCCGTTCAACGCGACCGTCGCCTGCGATGAGAACCCACCGCTCACGCTCGGCGGATTCAGAGTCAAGGAACTGACCCCGAGGGGCGTCACGGTGATTGTCACAGTTGCGGTGTTCGACATCACGCCGGCGGCAGCAGCCTGGTAAGTGAAACTGTCGGCGCCGCTGAAGCCGGCCGTGGGAGTGTAGGTGAACGAGCCGTCCGCGGACAGGGTGAGCGCACCATGCGCGGGCTGGCTCACCAGCGCCGCCGTCAGGCCCGCGCCGGTGTCATTGCTCAACAGGCCCGGAGCGGCGACCGTCAGGGTGGCGCCCTGAAGCACGCTATAAGCGTCGTTCTGGGCCGCCGGCGCCGACGCCATCACCAGGATGTCATCGACGTGCAGCATGTAGGGGGCGCTCATCCCGTACGACGACAGATCCAGGCTGATTCCCCCACTCGAGTAAGCGGGCTGGGAGTCGAAGCCACTGTCTGTCACATCGAGGACCTGCACCCCGTCGCAGGAGACCTGGATGCGGTTGCCTTGGAAGACGGCCGCGAGCGTGTGCCAGTCTGTCCCCATACCGGGTAAAGTGGCCTGCGCCATGGGAGTTCCACCCCACGAGGTCCAGGTCCAAAACTTCACAAGCTTCACGACCGCGGATCCACCGGGCGAACTTTCGGGATAAATCCAGACGCCATAATGAGCGCCGGTGGCGGGATTCACGCGCCCGCCAATCCCTCCGCCAAAGGCTCCCGCGGGAAACTGCAACCGTGCCTGCAGGGAGTAGTCCGTCCAGCTCCCGTTGGCATATGCGAATCCGTAGTTATCCGCCGGACCCGTTCCACTGCTGGTGCCATTCATCACACCGTTGGCCACGCTCCACGATCCCTGCGCAGTGGTCCACGAGGGGTCGGGACCGGCCGGGCCCGAAAAATCGTCGATGAACAACGCCTGGCTTCCCACCGGATAGAGGGTGAGCGTGGCGTTCTGGCTCGAACTGCCATAACTGGCGGTAATGGTTACGCGACTCAGCGCAGCCACCGCGGTAGTGATCACCGTGAAGCTGGCGGTCGTGCTACCCGCTGGAACGGTGACGCCGGGCGGCACGGCCGCCACGGCGGGGTTACTGCTCTGCAAAGATACCACCGTGCCGCTCCCCGGCGCTGGTCCGGTGAGTAAGATGGCGCCTTGCGATGGGCTCCCCCCCGTCAGAATCGACGGATTCAGAGTTACCGAACTCACCCCCAGGGACAGCACCGTGATCGTCACGGCCGCGGTGTTCGACAACACGCCCGCGGCGCTCGCCTGGTAGGTGAACGTATCGATGCCACTGAAGCCGGCGGCCGGAGTATACACGAATGAGCCGTTCGACTGGAGACTGACCGTTCCATGGCCGGGCTGGCCCAGGAGAATGGCGGTCAAGCCCGGGCCGCCGGTATCATTCCCCAACACGCCCGGCGCCGCGACATTCAACGCGGTGTCTTGAGACATGGTATACGCGTCGTTTTGCGCGGCCGGCGCCGACGGCAGGGTCATTACCCAAATGTCGTCCACGCTGAACACGTAGGGCGCGCCCATGTTATACGATGACATATCCAGGCTGATTCCCCCAGTCGAGTAAGCGGGCTGGGAGTCGAACCCGTTGTCCATCACGTCGATGAACTGGACGCCGTCCAATGAAACCTGGATGCGATTACCCTGGAACAGGGCAAGGAGAGTGTGCCAGGCGGTGCCCACACCGGGTAGACTGGCTTGTGCCATCGGAGTTCCACCCCATATGTTCCAAGTGCTGAACTTCATCACCTTCAAGGTGGATCCGCCCGGCGCGCTTTCCGGATAGACCCAAACAGCGTAGCGTGCGCCATTGGCCGAACTTACTCGGCCGCCGATGCCTCCGGCGTAAGCCCCTGCCGGAAACTGGATGCGCCCCTGCACGAAATAGTCCCGCCAGCTTCCAGCCGCCGCGGTAACTCCATAGTCGTTAACCGGGCCGGTTCCATTCATCACGCCATTGACCACGTTCCACGACCCGAGCGCCGTCGTCCAGAGCGGGTCCGCCCCGGGCTGTCCCGAAAAACTGTCGCTGAACAGCAACTGGCTTCCCGCCGCGGCTACCGTGAGCGAGGCGGTCTGGCTGGTACTGCCGGAACTAGCGGTGATCGCCACCTGAAGCAACGCGGCCGCCGCGCTGGTTACGATGGTGAAAGGAGCGCTGGTGCTGCCCTGCGGCACGATAACGCTGGCCGGCACGGCCGCCACGGCGGGGTTGCCGCTCAGAAGAGATACGACTGAGCCCCCCGCCGGCGCTGGCCCGCTCAACGTGACTGTCGCCTGTGACAGGCCCCCTCCTACGATTACAGGCGGATTCAGAGTCAACGCACCCACCCCCAAGGGCGTCACGGTAACCGTCACGGTCGCACGATTCGACCAGACGCTCCCCGTGCTGGCTTGATAGCCGAAGCTATCGGGGCCGGTGAAGCCGACCGCCGGGGTATAACTGAATGAGCCGTCTGACTGCAAACTGACCGAGCCATGGTTTGGGGGACTCGCAAGGATCGCCGTCAAAGCGCTGCCAGAGCCGCTATTGTCATTGCTCAAAACACCGGGAGCGGCTACATTCAACGTGGCTCCCTGGGCCACGCTATACCCATCGTCTTGCGCGAACGGCGCCTCCGACAAACCCGTCACCACGATATCGTCAAAACTCAGCGCGTAGGGAGTACTGCTGGTCCACATATCCAGGCTGACGCCCCCACTGGCATAAACGGGCAGGGAGTCGAATCCGTTGTCGGTGATATCGATGACCTGGACTCCGTCGAGAGAGACGCGAATCCGGTTGCCCTGGAAGCTCGCCAGGAGGGTATGCCAGGTCGTACCTACGTACGGTACCGTGACCTGGGTCATAAACGTTCCACTAAAGGTGGTCCAACTCCGGAACTTAACAACCGCCACAGTCGACCTGTCGGGGTAGACCCACACGCCATAGTGAGCACCAGTGGCCACGTTCACGCGACCGCCGATACCACCGCCGTACGCGCCTGCGGGAAATTGAATCCGCGCCTGCACGGAGTAGTCCGTCCAGCTTCCATTGCCGGAGGCAAAACCATAGGTGCCTGCCGGACTGGACCCGGTCATCGCACCATTGGCTACGCTCCACGATCCGAGAACCGTGGTCCACAGCGGATCCGCGCCGGGGGGTCCCGAGAAGGCATCGCTGAACACCGTTCCCACCTGGTTCACCACGATGTTCACGGTGGCGAGGCCGCTCTGGTACGTGCCGCTTGCCGCCACATAACTGAAGCTATCGTTCCCGGAGAATCCGGCTTGAGGAGTATAAGTAAAGGAGCCATCGGCGTTGAGGCTTACCGCGCCATGGGACGGCGAGGCCGCCAGTAGCGCCGTTAAGCTGCCGAAGCCTCCGCTGGCGTCGTTGCTCAACACGCCCGGAGCATGAACGGTGATGGAGCTTCCCGCATCGACGCCGTACGAGTCATTCTGCGCCGTCGGTCCGGCCGTCAAGGGATACGAGACCTCGACGCTGGAAGCCGTGGCTCCCACTCTCATCTTGATTCCCTGTTTGTAGATCCGGTAGTTATTCGGATCGGCGAACGTGCCGTTCACCTTTACCTGGATGCCACCGGATGCGAGCGCCCAATTCGGACTGGGGATGGCAAGCTCGATGGCGGTATCGGCATCGGTGGCGCCCGAAATCGCGGCCGTGACGACCAGCCTGTTGCCTACCGTAGAGTACGTGGGGCTGACCTGCACGGGCGACCGTTTCGCCCACCATGCGGCCACCGTCGTCGCGTTGACCGACCATACCGCGGGCTTCGCTGAGCTATGCAGGATGTACTCATAGCCGGTACCGGTAGTCGAAGGCTCGTGACTGTACAAATTGATCAACGCACCAAGATCGTAATAATGGTCCACCAAGGCGTCGATCGTGGGGACAGTGTGTCCGAAGTTCATCGCTTGCGCTACGTCCGAGCCTATATACCAGTCGCTCGGCGGCAACGTGACGAAATGGAAGCGTTTGCCTTGGGTCTGAGTGGATATTGTCCAATGCGGGAAGGGACTCAGTTTCTGTTCGCCGGCCGACACGATACCCAACTGATCCAACAGCTCATAAGAACCCTCCCGGGTTCCATTGAAGTACGGCGAGACCCACGAGCGCCGGTTGGTGTTTAACCCGCCCAGCCATCGGTCGAGATCGGCAAAGGAGGCCGCAATCGAGGCCGAGGCATAGTCCTTTCCACTGGCGTATCCCGCGGGCTGAGCGTCCAGGGCTTCGTCCGGCCCCCAATGCCAATAGTCGTAGTCGCTCACAACCAGGTCGGGGTTGTTGGGATTTTTCAAACCCCCGTTATGACTCCCGATCGTGGCGCCATACAGCGAGACCGCGCGCTGCAGGCTGGCTACCGTGGAAGCCGAATTGCCCATCTCCACACGCAAGGTGCCGGTGCAGAAATAGTAGTCCCCTTTGGCTCCCAGGGAATTCTCGACCTGTGCGGAGGCCTCGATGGCTTTGATCTGGTCCTGATAATTCTCAAAGTCGTGGCGCACGGCATACGCTGCATTGTAAGCGTACGGCCACGGGCTCAGCTTGACGATGGGCATGCTACGCGCTTCAAACGCCCACTCGATGGCGCGGCGGAATATGGAATACGCGTACATGCCCGAGTCGTATCCACCGTCGCCAATCAACGGCTGCATCGCCGCATGATAGATGAAATACCCTTGGCCGTATGCTTTGGTGGCCAGGTAAGGTACACCGCCGTCGCCATTGGCGATCACCGTGGCGCCGCCGTTTCGGGCCGCCCACATATAGTGATTGGGTTCCGGCGCGTGAAACAGAGAAACGCCCAGGGGAATATCGTCGTTGGTCAAAGGCATCATCCAGGAGAGCGTTCCAGAGGGGATGTCGGACACGAGCCGGTGGTCGGCCTGCTTGGTGAACGTGGCGGTCTGCTGCCAGTTTTGCAGGCTCGAGCTCAGGGCGTGCAGGCCCATCTCATTGGCCAGCGCAAAGTCGCCTCGAGTGGTGCCATTGGGGTTGCGGGTAAAGGCCGCGGAGCCCGCCAGCAAAAATCCGCCCGCGGACACATAGTTGCGCAACGCCGGGGTTTCATCGTCGCGGATCGCTTCGGAGGCGAGGCTGATCACAATGGGGTACCGCGGCGCACCGCCGGTGGTGAGCAGGCGGCCCGCACTGATATCGGCGTCGCTCACGACTACGAAGGGAGTGCCATCGGAGCGAAGGGCCTCTTTCACAGACTCGGACATCACGAAATAGTGCCACCATGGGGTCCACCACTCATATCCCGTGGTACCGTCGCCCGATGGGGTGGCCGGACCTGCCGCCACGGTCTCCAAGGCCATGGTCAGTTCGGAAACGTGGACCGCCACGAGAGGTTCGGGCTGCGCGGCGGGGCCCAGCAAGATGGTGAATGCTGCGCTGCTCGCGGCGGTCAGGGCGCCGTCGTTGGCCTGCAACATGTAGCCCATCCCGGGCTTGTCGATCCGGCAGCCCGCAAAGGTGGCGACACCGGCTGTCGCGGCCTGCGGATTGGCCGTGCATACGAGGGCGCCTCCCCCGAGATTGGCGCCAATGGTCAGAGTCACATTGGAGGTATCGGTCACTACCGTGTTGCCGCCAGCGTCCAGCACGGTGATCACCGGCTGCGTGGCCCAGGCCACGCCCGCAGTGCCGCCGCCCGGCTGCGTGACAAAGGCCAATTGCGCGGGAGGTCCGGGCGCAATATTGAACGGATTGCTGGTCGCCGCCGCAAGAGGTCCGTCGGCGGCTTGCAAGGTGTAACCCACGCCAACCTTATTGATTTTGCAGCCTGCGAAAGCGGCTACGCCCGTGCTAACCTGCTGCGGATTGGCCGTGCAGGTAAGAGTACCGCCGCCAGGGTTGGCGCTGATGGTTAAGGTCACACTGGACGTGTCGCTGGTGACGACATTGCCGCCGCCGTCCAGCACCGCTACCACGGGCTGGGTTCCCCAAGCCGTGCCTCCCGTGCCGCCTGCCAGGGGCGTGTTGAACGCCAACCGTGCCGGCACTCCCGGAACGATGGTGAACGAACTGCTCGTTGCCGGCGTCAGAGACCCGTCGGTAGCCTGCAACCGGTAGCCGGCGCCGGCTTTCTCGATCCAGCAGCCCGCAAAGGCCGCCGCACCCGCTGCCGCAGCCTTGGGATTGGCCGTACATGTGAGAACGCCCCCGCCCGGATTGGTGCTGATCGCCAGAGTTACAGAGGACGTGTTGCTGGTAACCACATTCCCGCCGGCATCCTGAATCTGCACTACCGGCTGCGTGGACCACGGCACCAGGGCCATGCCGCCGCCCGGCTGCGTGCTGAAGGCCAACTTCGCGGGGGCGCCCACCGCGATATTGAACGCGGCGCTGGTCGCGGCTGTCAGAGAGCCGTCAGTTGCCCGCAAAGTGTACGCTGTCCCGGCCTTGTCGATGTTGCAACCCGCGAAGGTGGCCACTCCGGCTACCGCGGACTTCGGGTTTAACGTGCAGGTCAGCGCGCCGCCGCCCGGGTTCGTACCGATGGCCAACGTCACGCTGGATGTGTTGTTGGTGACCGTGTTGCCGCCGGCGTCCTGGATCACCACTACTGGCTGAGTCAGCCAGGCCGTGCCGCCCGTGCCGCCGCCCGGTTGTGTGGTGAAGGCTAACTGCGCGGCTGCGCCCATGGTGATGTTGAAAGCGTTGCTGGTAGCCGCGGTAAGAGTGCCGTCGGTTGCGCGCAGTGTGTAACCGGTTCCGATCTTGTCAATCTTGCAGCCCGCAAACGCGGCCAATCCCGCCACCGCGGCCTTGGGGTTGGCGGTGCAGGTCAGGGTGCCGCCGCCCGGGTTGGTGCCGATGGCTAAGGTGACGTTGGAAGTGTCCGTGGTGACCGTATTGCCATTGGCGTCCTGAATTGCCACAACAGGCTGCGTAGGCAGGCTGGAGCCGCCGGTTCCATTGCCTGGCTGTACGGTGAAGACCAACTGTGCTGCCGCCCCGGCCGTGATTGAGAAACCGGCGCTGGTAGCCGCGGATATTCCCGTCCCGGAGGACGTGGCGCTGAGCGTGTACCCGGTCCCCGACTTGTTGATGCGGCACCCGGCAAACGACGCCACGCCGGATACCGTAGCCACCGCCAGACTGCCCGGCGGGCAGGTGAGAGTCCCGGCGCCGGGATTGCTCGCGATCGCCAGCGTGATAGTCCGGTCCGTGGTCGTCACCGCGTTGCCGCCGGCATCCTGGATCGCCACCACCGGCTGGGAGGCCCAAGCGATAGCCGCCGTACCGCCGCCCGGTTGGGTAGTGAACCCCAGGCGCGCAGCCGGCCCTAGAGTAATGTTGAATGCGGTGCTCGAGGCGGCGGCCAGAGAGCCGTCGGTCGCCCGCAAGATGTAGCCTGTCCCAACCTTGTCGATGTTGCAGCTCGCGAAGGTCGCCACTCCGGCTACCGCAGACTTCGGGTTGGACGTGCAGGTCAGTGCACCGCCGCCCGGGTTGGTGCCGATAGCCAACGTCACGCTGGATGTGTTGTTGGTGACGGTGTTGCCGCCGGCGTCCTGGACCACCACTGCCGGCTGAATCGGCCACGCCGTGCCGCCCGTGCCCCCGCCCGGTTGCGTGTTGAAGGCCAATTGCACAGCCGTGCCGAAAGTGATGTTGAAGGTATTGCTCGTGGCCGCGGTTAGACTGCCGTCGGTCGCCTGCAATCGGTAACCGGTACCGACCTTGTCGATCTTGCAGCCCGCAAACGCCGCCAGTCCAGCCACCGCGGCCTTGGGGTTGGCGGTGCAGGTAAGGGTGCCGCCGCCCGGGTTGGTGCTAATGGCTAAGCTGACGCTGGAAGTGTCCGTGGTGACGGTATTGCCGTTGCCGTCCTGAATTGCCACCACAGGCTGCGTGGGCAGGCTGGAGCCGCCGGTTCCATTGCCTGGCTGTACGGTGAAGACCAACTGTGTGGCCGCCCCGGCAACGATGGTGAAACCGCTGCTGGTGGCACTGGATATTCCCGTGCCGGACGACGTGGCGCTGAGCGTGTACGCGGTCCCCGACTTGTTGATGCTGCACCCGGCAAACGACGCCACGCCGGATACCGTAGCCACCGCCAGACCGCCCGGCGGGCAGGTGAGAGTCCCCGCGCCGGGATTGTTCGATATCGCCAGCGTAATGGTCCGGTTCGTGCTCGTTACCGCGTTGCCACCGGCATCCTGGATCGCCACCACGGGCTGGGAGGCCCAAGCCACAGCGGCAGTGCCGCCGCTCGGTTGCGTAGTGAAGCTCAGTCGCGAAGCCGGCCCCACGGCGATGTTGAATGCGGCGCTCGTTGCGGTAGGTAATGAGGCGGACGTCGCCTGCAAGGTGTAGCCGGTCCCGGCCATGTCGATCTTGCAGCCCGCAAACGTGGCAATTCCCGATGCGGTATTAAGGGGATTGGCCGTGCAGGATAACGCGCCCGAACTGGGATTCGTCCCGATCCCCAGCGCGATGGAGAATACCTGGTTATTCACGGTGTTGCCATTGGCGTCCAGAACCGTCAGCCTGGGCTGCGCGGTCCATGCCGTGCCACCGGTTCCTCCATTGGGCTGCTGACTGAAAATCAGTTGCGTCGCAGCCCCCGGCGTGATGTTGAAAGTGCTGCTCGTGGCGCCCGTCAGCCCGGCGGCCGATGCGGTCAAGGTGTAACCAGTTCCCGCCTTTGCGATACTGCAGCCGGCAAAACCCGCAATCCCCGACGAGGCATTCAGCGGATTGCCGGTGCACACCAGCGTTCCCGCGCCGGGATTGGTCCCGATCGCCAGCGTGATCGCATTCGCCGCGCCGGTTATGGTATGCCCGGCCGAATCCTGCACCGTCACCACCGGCTGCTGCGCCCATGCCGTTGCGGCTGTGCCCCCGCCCGGCTGCGTCGTGAAGCCTAATCGGGACGCGGAACCCATTACGGCGACGACCGGAGAAGCTGCGACCGTCGTGTCGGAACCGAAAGCGCCAAGCCTGGTTGTGGTAGTAAACGCCGCATTCTGTGCCGTGGCCGGCGCGGTCACAAAGCTCCCAGTAACGCCGTAAGTGACCGTGAAGCCCGAGTTGGCAGGGCAGGTAATACCTACCGTGATGACCATCAAGGTAGCGCTGGTCAAAGTGGCGCTGGTGCAGTTCGAGTTGGTGACCCGAACGTTGGACGTGGAAGGAGCGGTCCATCCGGTTGGGACCGTGATCCGGACCCGGCTGCTGGAGGTGAACGCTACGTTGGTAGTAAAGGTGAACGTCAGACTCAAGCCCGTCTGTCCGGCAGCGACTGAGTTGGGAGTGACGGTGATCGTGCCGTCGCCGCTCGAGTCCGTAAACGTCAACAGCGCCGCCGTGCGCCCGGACGTAAGCCCGGTGGAGGTGACATAGAAGGTCACACCGGCATCGCTCAACTGCGCCTGGTAGTCGGAATTCGTGAAATTGCCGTCTTGATCCGCGACCGCCGTCAAGGCGACATCCTCGTGAGTTTTCGGATCGACGCTGATGCCGATCTGGACGGTCTCGCCGGGAAGCCAGCCGCTGCCCATTAGCGTCACGGTCTCGCCCGGGTGGTAATCCGGCTTATCGCTCGTGAGGGTGGCATAGGAGTACGCCTCCGACGAGGAGGTCGCACCTGCCAGGCTACGGCCGCCCAATACGACCACCGTGCCCGGTGTCTTCAGAACGGCTGCGGCGGCGGCCAGACGTCCGATCCGGAGCGGGCCGGCGCCCTGGAATTTCTGCAGCCAGGGCACATACAGCTCGGCCGTGGCGAGGGCGGTACCCGCTGCACTCCCGCCGACAAACAGGATGGTGTTGTTCTTCGGCAGGGAGATGGCGATGTGGTCCCGCCGCGCCCCGAGCATCGGAACGGTCTTGCCGAAACTGCCGCTCCTGACATCGAACACTTCTGCGGTCGCCAGGTCCCTGGAGCCGTCGAAGCCGCCGGCGAAGAGCACATTGCCGTCCAGCAGCGTGCTGGCCGACAGGCCGGCGCGTGGAACCGAGAGCCGGACGCCGGGCGAAATCGTACCGGCCGCCGGGTCGAACACATCCACCGTGTCCAGCACCGAGGAACCGTCGGAACCGCCGGCGATCAGCACGTGGCCATCCTGGAGGGCTGCCGCCGCATGGCCGACGCGGGGCGAGGTCATGGGCGATGCCACCCAAGTGAACGTCCGGGTGGCCGGGTCGTAGAGCTCGAGCGTGTTGCCGACCGCACCGGGGATGTTGCCGCCGGCGATGAGCACCCGGCCGTCGTGCAGGACCGTGGCTGTGGCCTCCGAGCGCGCCGCGTGCATCGATCCCACCGGGGTCCAGGCTCCCGAGGCGGCATCGTAGACTTCGGCTGCGTTCGTCAAACCGCCGTTCGAAATCCTGCCGCCAGCCACCAACACCGTGCCGTCCGGCAACGCCGCGCACACATGGCCCTGCCGCGGATACAGCATCGATCTTATGCCGGGCATGTCCGGCGACGCCCCAAAGACTTCCACGCTGGCCAGCGGCCCAGCGGCGTCGGCGCCACCCGTAATCAGGATCCGGCCGTCCGGAATCGCCGCCAGGCACGAGCCGCTGCGCGATTGCAGCATGCTCGGACCGGGCGTCCATCGATTCTCCGCCTGATCGGTTCCGGCGCTGCAGACTATCACGGTGGCAGCCAGGGCCAAGACCAGACTCAGACTTCGTTTCGTATATCCTGTCACTGCGAACATGAGTTCATCCTCCGGCGCTGTTGGCGCCGCTGCACATCTTGAATTAAGTAGCTTGTTGATGCCGTGCTCGTGCGTCAAGCCGACGGTCGTCTTTGGCACTGCGTCATGGCATGATTGCGTCGACTGCCCGTAAGGCCACGATCGCAACCGGTGTTTCCGTGGGCAGCCCGGCTAACCGAGCGCGATGGTCATCGCGTAAGAGTATTGCCTGATACGCCGTTCCCAGCCCCGACGCCTGGACCAGGACATTCAGAAGTTGATATCCAACCTCCCACAGCCCGCGAGAGTACGAGTCATCGGTCGCCAGAATGACGAACGCATTCCAGGGAGCGAACAGGTCGCGCATTCGCCCGACCAGGGAGGTATCGGCGGCAATCGTTTCGAGCGAATGGGTGGGCCGTCCCTGGAGCCAGTTCCCGTATTTGTAGACCTTCGACCCGGCCACCGCATACACAGCCGAGATATTCTGTAGTCCTTGCCATGTGGGTATAGTCAACCCCCAAGGCGTCGACTTGTACAAGTGCGGCGTCCGGCCGCGGGCGGCCCATAACAATTGACTCAGGCTCTGACGTGTTATGGGAGCGCCCTGGTGTACGTCGAAAGACAGGTCGCTCAAAATCGGAATCAGCGGATTCGTGCCGTCCCGGCGTGGATCCGGCAGATTACCCGGCAACCACGGACGCTCCCCTTGCGGAACCGATGCGGTCCAGTAAGACCCCCGATACGACGGCTTCATGGCGCCGAGGCGCATGCGCAGGGTCGCGATGTCTCCCGAAGGAAGTTCCTGTCCGTCGAGTCCCAGGGAATCGAATATCGTTCCCACGCCAAGCGCGGCACATGCGAGCGACACAGCCTGCTGCTGCATGCCGTTTTCGATCATGCAGTTCTCGCGTCGATTCCGGAGAGATGGCTTGTCCACGGAGAAGGTCAGAGTGTCGTTCACGGCCTTCACGCCGCTTCCTTGTTCAGAGAACCGGCACCGGTTCGCTAGAGCGGCGATGCGCCGGACCTGGTCGCCTGACAGCCGCGCCGCTGGGTTGAACATCCCCCAGTGAAAAATATCGGGATCGCCGTCGTAATCGCTGCTGCAACGGGAATTGAGCGCCAGCTCAGCCGATACGCGCTCGCCATCCGGCGGCAGTTGGACCGGCTGAACGGACGGAAGCGGCCCCGTACCTCGCTCCGTCCTCAGGCGCCCCTTGACCTTGCGGTATATGGTTCGCAACTGCGAGCGCTCCACGAGGAGCGACGCGGCCAAAAGGGACGATCCGGCCGCGGCAACTTCCACGAATCTCCTCTTGGTCATGGAATTGGTACTCTGGGATGCTTTACAAGACCGCGGCGGAGGTGTAAGACGGCGCAACATTCACGGTGTCGCACTCTTGTAGTGCGCCCCGCACAACGGAAGCCAGGGTCGCGACGTGAGGTTCATCCAACATACTCTGACGAAAGCCGGGAACTTCCTGGAAGCGGCACTCCCCCGTGAGGAGTCCCTTCCACCCCAACATAGGATCCGGGCGAATCCCTAACGGCTGCCGCCGCGCAGAGAGATACAGCACTTTGCCGTCATAGGGTTCGGGTCTGTAAGCCGACCAAGCCCGATCGTGGGCCATGGCCAGCCGCTCGAGATGGTAAGTCATGGAGCGGCTTCGCTCGGGTGAAGGACGTGTCACCGGCAGGTTCTCCAGCAGCATTTCCGCCCTGGCCCGCAGTACGTCTTTCATCCTCCTCGCCCTGCCCGCCAGGTGCGCCGGCATGGAGCGCCACGGCTTCAAGGACATGCCCTCCCATTCGAGCGCCAGCCGGTAAGCAACTCCGTAAAGCAGACGATGAGCGCGCGTGGTGCGTGGCGGGTACGCCGGGTAATCGGTTGTCGCCGCGTTGATCATCACTAACAATGCGACTTCCTCATTTTGCATGCGAAGCTGTTGCGCGGCCTCGAGAGCGAGGAGCCCGCCAAAGCAGAAGCCGCCCAGGTAGTATGGACCTTGAGGCTGTATGGCACGGAGCTCCTGCAAATAGTAGGAAGCCATTTCTTCAATCCGTGGTTCTTCAGGGATTCTTCCGTCCAAGCCTCGCGCCTGAAGGGCGTAGATGGGCCGCTCCTTTCCCAGGCGGTGAACCAGCGGCTGATACTCCAGGACGTTGCCGCCATGGCTGTGCATCAGGAAGAGAGGCCGTTCGGATCCGGCAGAGTTCAGGGTGACTAAAGAAGACCACGATGACGCTGGTTGCTCCTCGCCGATCAGCTTCGAAAACTGATGGATCGTGGGCCCCTGGATCAAGGCGGCCAGCGGCAGCCGCTTCCCGAACGTGCGCTCGACCTCGGACAGTAGGGTCACGGCCAGCAGGGACTGGCCGCCCAGGTCGAAGAAATCGTCGTGAATTCCAATGTCCTTCACTCCCAGCGCTTCGGACCATAGCTTGGACAGGGACTGTTCAACCTCGGTCCGCGGAGCGACATATTCACTCGCAAGGCCGGGCCTCGAATAGAGGGATGTTCCCATCGAAGCAGCGTCGCCGGCTACTGCTGCATCAGCCGGCCGCTCAGGCGCCGATTCACTGTCGCGGCCGGCATCCACAGGCCGGCCAGGAGTCCACGGCCGGGTATCGACCCAGAACCGGCGCCGCTCGAACGGGTAAGTCGGGAGCGCCACGCGCTGACGGCGCTCGTGAGTGTAGAGACGGCTCCAATCCACGGGGACGCCCGCCGCCCAAAGACACCCGAGCGCGGTGAGCATGCAGTCATGGTCCGGGCGGGTGTCCTGAGCATGCCGCAGCGAAGGCGCCACCGTCGATCGAGCTTCGCCTCGCAGGTGCAGCCTAGCCAGAGTGCATAGAGTCTTCCCCGGACCGACCTCGAGAAAAACGCGTTCCGGCTTAGTCAGGAGTTCCCGCATTGCCGCACTAAAGCGAACGCCATAACGAGCCTGCTTTCCCCAGTAGGCGGGATCCACCGCCTGATCGGCCGTGATCCAGGTTCCGGTCAGGCTGGAGACGAAGGGGATGGCGGGCGCATGACGAGCGACCTGTCCGACTCTCTCGATGAAGGGCGCGACCATCGGTTCCATCATTGCCGAATGGAAGGCGTGCGACGTTCGCAGGGGCTGAACTTCGACGTGCTGCGACCGGAAAGTCTCGGCCAGTTGCTCAATCGCGCTGCGGGGGCCGGACACTACGGATAGTCCCGGCGCATTGACCGCCGCCAGAGAAACACCATCGCGCAGCCATTGGCCCAGGGCTTCCTCCGGCAGGTTCACGGCGAGCATGCTGCCCGTCGGGAGTTCCTGCATAAGCCGCCCGCGCTCCGCCACGAGTGCCAAAGCATCCTCCAGGCTGAAGACGCCGGACAGAGTAGCGGCGACGTAATCCCCCAGGCTGTGCCCGACCATGGCGGCCGGCATAATTCCCCAGGACATCCAGAGTTGGGCCAGGGCATACTCGACCATGAATACCGCCGGTTGCGTGAATTGGGTCTGGCCGAGTTGCGCGGAAGCCCGTTCTGCGTCTCCCCCATTTGGAAAGAGCAACGTTCTGAGATCCAGCTTGAGCCCGGGCTGCAGGTATTCGGCGCAGCGGTCGATGGAATCGCGGAAGACGCGTTCCGTCTCATACAGGCCGCGGCCCATGTCGGCGTACTGCGCGGCCTGGCCGGGGAACATGAACACGACCGGAGTGTTGTCCTCGGGCGCCCGGGCGTTGTGAACACGCTTGGGATTCCGCGTCTCCAGGAGATCGATGGCGTCCTCCACGCTCTGCGCGGCGAGGATGCGCCGATACGCGAAAGCTTTGCGGCCCCGTTGCAGCGTGAAGGCCACGTCCGCCAAGTCCAGATCGCGATTCGTCCGGAGACAAGCTGCGAGGCGTTCCGTGGCGCTGTCCAGGGCGGCATTGCTACGGGCCGATATCGGCAGTAGCTGCCACGGGCGCGATGGATCCGGGCCCTCCCCGGACGCGCCTTCCTCGACTACGAGATGCGCGTTTGTTCCGCCGATGCCGAAGGAGCTGACCCCGGCCACCCGTTTTCCGTTTGCGGGCTGCCAGGCCGAGAGCGCTTGCTGGACATAGAACGGGCTGCCGGCAAAATCGATGTTGGGGTTGGGCTCCTGGAAATTGAGGCTCGGAGGCAGCATTCGATGGCGCAGCGCCAATACTACCTTGATCAGGCCGGCAACCCCCGATGCGGTGTCGAGGTGACCGATATTGGTCTTGAGCGACCCTATGGCACAGAAGGTCTTTTTGGGCGTCGTCCTCCGGAATGCCTTCGTAAGGGCGGCAACCTCAATCGGATCGCCGAGCTCCGTGCCCGTGCCATGCGCCTCGATGTAACTGATCTCGTCGCCCGTCACGCCCGCCAGCGCCTGCGCTTCCGCGACAACCGCAGCCTGGCCATCCACGCTGGGTGCGGTGTATCCAACCTTGACGGCGCCGTCATTATTAATGCAGGAGGCCCGGATGACCGCCTGGATACAATCGCCGTCCGCCTGGGCGTCGGACAAGCGCTTCAGTACCACGATGCCGGCTCCGCTGCCGAATACCGTTCCCTTGGCCAGCGCATCAAACGCCCGGCAGTGACCATCCGGAGAGAGGATCGATCCTTCCTGCGTCAGATAGCCCGCGTTCTGCGGCAGCCGGATCGCCACACCACCGGCCAGAACCATGTCGGACTCGCCGTTGAGCAGGCTCTGGCAGCCCATGTGCACCGCCACCAGAGAGGTGGAGCAGGCGGTTTGAATGGTAATACTCGGTCCTCGGAGGTTCAGTTTGTAGGAGACGCGCGTCGCCAGGAAATCCTTTTCTACGGCAATGAGCCTCTGCAGCTCACTCAGGCGGCCAATCAGATGAGGACTGGACAGAACGCCGTGCTGGTAGAAACAGTGCACCCCGGCGCCCGCGAAGACACCTACCCTGCCGGAGTACTGCTCCGGATCATAGCCGGCATTCTCCAAGGCCTCCCACGCGCACTCCAGGAAGATCCGATGTTGAGGATCGGTTACTTCCGCCTCCCGGGGAGTGAATCCGAAGAAGTCGGCATCGAATAAGTCCACGCCCTCCAGGACGACTCCAGACTTGACATACCGGGGCGACTTGAGCAAATCGGGATCCTCGCCCGCGGCCAGGAGCTGCGCGTCGGAGAAGGCAGTGATCGACTCGCGCCCGTCGCACAGGTTCCTCCAGAACCGATCGATCGTGTCAGCGCCGGGAAAGCGTCCGGCCATGCCCACAATGGCGATCTGTTCGAGTGGTTCGGTCTCTTCCGATTTCATCTCAGTTGACCCTCAGGCGCGTTCGCCGGAGGCGCATCCGCGCCGCGTTGCCCTGAGCCTCGGCCTGCTGCCGGCTACGGATCAGCGGCCCCGGTTCCTCGTCGTGCGCGGTCACGTACTTCGCCAGCGACCGGACGGTGGGGAACCGGAACATTTCGACGATCGGCAGCGACCATCCAAAGTTCTGCTCCAGTTTGGTGCGGGCGCGCATCATCAGGAGGGAATGACCGCCGAGGTCGAAGAAATTGTTGTCTCTTCCAACCCTCCCAACGCCCAGCACTTCCTGCCAAACGCGCGCTATGTTCTGCTCAGCCTGGTTCTCGGGAGGCGACCAGACCTCCTTCGACTCAATCTGTAACTCCGGCGCCGGCAGCGCCTTCCGATCCAGCTTTCCGTTGGGGCTCAAGGGCATCTCGGTCAAACGGACAAAAGCGGCCGGCACCATGTAGTCGGGCAACGTCCGCGCGAGATAAGTGCGCAGCGCGGCCGGTGTGCATTCTTCCTCGCCCGACGATGTTACATAAGCGACCAGGCGCTTGTCTCCGCCGGCTTCATTTGCCGTCACGACGGCATCCCGGACTCCCTTGCATCCGCGCAGCGCCGACTCGATCTCGCCTAGTTCCACCCGAAGCCCGCGGATCTTGACTTGAAAATCGATTCGGCCGAGGTATTCGATGCTGCCGTCCTCGAGCCACCGGCACAGATCGCCGGTCTTGTACAACCGGGCCTCGGGACCGTCGCGGAACAGATCGGGAATAAACTTCTCCGCGGTCAGCCCCGGCCGCCGGTGATACCCGCGGCCCACCTGGACGCCTCCGATGTGCAACTCGCCAGGCACGCCTACCGGGACCGGTTGGAGGCGAGGATCCAGGATATATACCTGCGTGTTGGCGACGGGCCGGCCAATCGGGACGATTCCGCGCTCGCTCCGGGGCTCGCAACTCCAATAGGTCACGTCTACGGCCGCTTCGGTCGGTCCATATAGATTTTGCAGCTTCGCAGGCACCTTCTCATAGAACCGTTCCTGGAGGCTGAACGGCAGCGCTTCGCCGCTACAAATGACGTGCCGCAAGGATCGGCACTCCTCCACGCCCGTTTCGTCCAGAAAGACTGCGAGCATGGAGGGAACAAAGTGCAGCACGGTGATATCCTGGCGCCTGATCAGCTTGACCAGATAGGCCGGATCCCTGTGACCACCGGGATCGGCTACTGCCAGACGCGCCCCCATCAACAGCGGCCAGAAGAACTCCCAGACCGACACATCGAAACTGAAGGGGGTCTTTTGGAGGACCCTGTCAGTTGCCGTCAGGCCGTACTCGTCCTGCATCCAGAGCAGCCGGTTGCAGATTCCCCGATGAGTATTCATGGCGCCTTTGGGCCTGCCGGTGGAACCGGACGTGTAGATCATGTAGGCAAGGTCATCCGGCGTCGTCGTTCCGTCCAGGTTGCCTGGGCTCTCGATGGCGATCTGGCCCCAATCGCCATCGAGACAGATCGCTTTGCCGGAATGGCTTGGCAGCCGGTGCAGAAGCCGCGTCTGCGTCAGCAGGATGGGCGCTCCCGCGTCCTCCAGCATGAACGCCAGCCGCTCTTCCGGATAGTCCGGGTCGAGCGGCACATAAGCGCCTCCCGCCTTCAGAATGCCGTAGAGGGCCACTACCATGTCGAGCGAGCGTTCGGCGCACACACACACCAGGACGTTGGGCCCAACTCCGCATCTCCGCAGGTAGCGGGCCAGTTGATTGGCGCGAGCGTTCAGCTCGCGGTAGCTCATCTCGCGGTCTTCAAAGGTAACCGCCACCGCATCGGGCGAGCGCTCCACCTGCGCTTCAAACAGCCGATGCAGCAATGCCTCGGGCGGATACTCCCGCGACGTATCGTTCCAATCCAGCAAGAGCTGCCGGCGCTCCTGTTGCGTTAACAGCGGCAAAAATGCCAGCCGCTCGCCGGACCCGGCGACCATTCCTTCCAATAGGGTCTTCAGATGCCCCAGCATTCTGGCTATCGCAGCGGGCTCGAACCGGCAGCGGTCAAACTCGATCTGCAGGCGCAGTTCGTCGTGCGCATAAACCGTTACCGTGAGGGGATAGCCCGTCTGCTCATAAAGCCGGAACGACCTGTCGGCCCACTTACCGCCCTGTTGTCTCAGCCGTTCGTTCAAGTCGTAGTTCTCGAACATCACGATGCTTTCAAAGAGCGGCTTACCGGGCGCCACGTCGGCGCATTTCTGTGCCGCGACCAGCGGCGTGTGCTCATAATCGCGCATTGCCAGCCACTGGCATCGCAACTCTTTTAGCCAATCCGCCAGTTTTGCTTCCGAGGGAACGCGTACGCGCATGGGCAGAGTGTTGATAAACAATCCAACCATGTCGTCCGCGCCATCGACGCTCGATTTGCGGCAAGCACGCACCACGCCATAAGCCACATCCTCCTCGCCGCTGTATCGGCTGAGCAATAGCGCCCATGCGCCTTGGACCACGGTGTTCAGAGTGACTCCGTTGCCCCGAGCAAGCTCGTTCAAGGCCGTGGTGGCAGCCGCGCTCAGGACGACGCTGTCGTCGCCCTGGCGATCCAACGCGGGAGAGTGCGCGCCGGACGGTTTATCGACCACCAGGGGAGTCGCCACGGAAAACCCGCGCAACTGCCGCCGCCAGTAAGCCTCGGCGCTCGAGGGATCCTGCGATTGCAGCCACTCGATGTAATCGCGATAGGGCCTCGGCCGCGGCAGATCCAACTCCTGGCCGGTCAGAGATGACTCGTACAGCGCGAAGACCTCCTGCAATACCAGGGGGAACGAACGGCCGTCCAGGAGCGCATGATGAAACGTCCACACCAATCGATATTCCGCTTCCTCTACCCGCACGAGTGTGAGACGGAGCAGTGGCGCCTCGCTCATGTTGAAGCCGCGATGCCGATCCTCACTGAGAAAGGCTGCCAGGCGGTCCGCTCTCAGGTCTGGCGGTACCGTGCGCCAGTCATGCTCCTGCCAGGGCAATGCGACCTCCCGGCTCACAATCTGAACCGGATCGCCATCGGCCTGAAATTGGAAGGCGGTGCGCAGAACCGGGTGCCGCGATACGACGTGCTCCCAGGCACGCCGCAGAAGCGATGGCTCCAGGGTCTCGCGCAGGGTGCAGACCATCTGTTCGATGTCGACACCGGACTGCGGCGCCGTCAGGTGCTGAAACAACATCCCATGCTGCAATGGCGAGACGGGGTAGCGGTCGATTGCGAGAGCGGGAGTCATGTCGTCATCTCCTTTCATCCATCTGCCGGCCGGCCAGTGTGCGCTCCATGGACATAGGCGGCGTTCCTGCCAGCGTCAATGGTGCCGGGTAATGCTTGAGCCAGCCCGCCCGATGGGCCTGGCGGCACGTGGCGCAGAACGTGTTCTGCCAGGTGATCGCGTCTGCGCCCCCGGTGCCGGCCGGAGCCAACCCGCGCCAGTACCGCGCGACTTCGGAGGGATGCGCCAGCCAGACTTCATCGCCGTAGCGTGCGCGGACGTAGTCGAGGAAATCGGCATAAAACCCGACAGGGTATCGGTCCATTCGCTTGTCGTCGCCGTGAAACGCCATGTAGTCGGGATGGGTCTTGATCAACGCCATCCCGCCCTTTTCGGCGATCCAGTCCAGCTTTCTGCGCCAGATGGCGTTGCTCTGCTCGCCCAGCAGGATGAACAATGTGAAATCCTGAGCCAGCGTGTAGGGCATTTCGACGAAGCCGCGGCCGTCGCCAGCGGGAGGCTGGACCCAGTAGGGGAAAATCCGGCTTAACCCGCACGCCTGGGGCTCAAACGGATCCACGTCAAAGGTGGAGATGTCGTAATCGATCTCCAGCTCGCCGATCCACGGCAGGTTGTGGTGCATGGAGCCGGAGGCGAAGCCTCGCGCCTGCCAACTCCGGAGGAACTCATTAATCGCCGGCCGCCGTTGGGTGAACGTCTGCCGGTCGCGATAGAGCTTTCCGTCGTGATACAGGTCGTGCACCAAGACTTCGAAGCCCCTGTCCGCCAACGTGCGCCGAAGCCGCTCGGGCGTACGGTAGCGCAAGGGCACGAACGCGAAGGCGGAGCGAAACCCGCGCTCTTCCTCGAGATCCGCCAGTTGTTCGCAGCGCGACATCCCGGAACCAAGCTCCACATCGTGGGTCAGAACCAAGGCAAACCGCTTGCCGTCCGGCCAACCAGGCCATGCCGCCGGCGGCGCGCCGGCTTCTTCCAAGATGGGCCAGCAGTGCCGATTCCGCTGCCACAAGCGGCGGGCCCGCCCGCGGCGCAGCGCGATTTGCGCCCACCGCGGTATGAGGGGCTTGAGCAGGTAGTAAGCGCGTGCGATCATGGATGAGTCTCTGATCTGTATCGGCTATCTGGATGTCAGGCGGCGTGTCAGCCAACGTGCTTGTAAAGAAGATTTCCCGCGGCCGTCAAGCAGGAGTCCGGCAAATGAGCGAATACCTGCTTAGCAATCTGCATGGTCCACCCGTGAGTCTTCGCAATCGGAGGGGCGGGACACCGCCAGTACGTCAAACTTGACTGGGCAGCGCCCCAACGGCTCTTGAAATCGATCAACCCCTGGTTGTCCCAATCGGAACGGCCCAGATCGAATTCGGAGAGCCCGTCCCTCTTGGCGTCCTGGATGGCCTTCCAAAACAGGAGTTGCATGCCCCCGAGATTGGCGAAGTTCTTATCCGAACAGCCGTACTTATAAACCAATGTGCTCTTATGCTGTAACGTGAGGATACTGGCGACAGGCTGGCCATTCCTGGAAGCGAGTCGGATCTTCAGCCGATCGCCCATGGACGCCGCCAGGTTGCGGAACCACGCCCGCGGCTGCGGCGGAAGCTGCTGCCTGCGGCGGGTGAGCAGAAGCAGGTGGTAAAACCGATCGGCCAGCGATTCCGTCCGGCCCTCCTCACAGTCCAGCGCTTCCCGCTCGGCGCGGCGAATCTTCCTTTGCGTGCAGTCTTTATGGAAATGCCGAAAAAGCTCCTCCACGCAGGGGCGGAGGTCCAGTCGATGCAGGCAGAAGGTGGCCGTCTTGGCCAAATCCAACGGCGCGCTCCCCGGGAGCGCGATCGGCCGGATCTCGAGATGGCGCGCCTTGCTTACGCCTGCGTCACGTTTCAAAGCGGCCAGCAGGCACGCGAACTCCGTCTCCGACTCAGCCAGTGTCTGACAATGATCGGAGAACGGAAGCGAGACGATGCGGCGGCCCGTGAGCCAACTGTCGATGCGGCAAAACACCAGGCCGTTGCTCAGATCCTCGCCCGGCGCCGCAGTGGTCAGGGCGCGGGGCTCATATCCATATGTCCGCCGCAATGCTTCCAGCCACGCCGGCGTATGAAATACCGTCGCCCGGGGATGGCGTTCGAGGAACACCGGCCAGCGGGGGTCTTCTATGGGATCGATCTGAGAGACAGTCATGGTTGCACGATATAGGCAGGGTGTCAGCGGGCTGCCGGCTGCCGGTCGAGATGCCCGCGGGCTCGTCCTGGCCGCTTCACCAGACGATCCACGAGTGCCAGGTATTCGTCCTTGCGGATATCCCAGTTATTCTCCCGAACAAATTCCTGAGCGCGCTCGCGCAACGCATCGCGCCGGGCGGGATTGTGCGCCAGATCCAGGATCTTGGCGGCGAGGTCGTCAACATTCTCCGATTCAAAGAACTGCACCATCCCGTTCTTGAAATAGAACTGATCGATGCGGGTGTCGGCGGCGAGAACCGGAACGCCCATCGCCATGAACTCCGGGATCTTGGTGCTGAAGGCCTCGTTGCCGAACGAATCCTTGCGCTTCGGAACCACCGCGAGGTCGACGGTGGCCATCGTCTCCGCCACCTTTTCGATGGGGAGCACTCCCACCAGCATTACGCGGTCTTCCAGCCGTTGCTGCCGAATCATGGCCTTCAGTTTCTCGCGGTCCGAACCATCGCCGATAATCAGGAACCTCAGATTCGGCAACTGGCTGCGCAGTTGTGCCGTTGCGCGGATTGCCAGGTCTACTCCCTGATGCCAGCAGAGCGTTCCCGGATAGCACATGAGGAAATGGCCGTTCGCTCCGGCCGTGCGCGGCCGCGCGTAGAAGATCGCGGGATCGGCATAGTTGATGATCGCGGTGCACTTTTCCGGCCGCACCGACCGCTGCGTCAGCTTGGCACGCCAGAGGTGGTTGGCAATGATGACATGGTCCGAATAGGCAATGGACAGTCTTTCCACCAGCACCAGCAGGCGAAAAGCGAGGGAGCTCTCCTTGATTTGAAACTTACTCGCATAAAACTCCGGAACGATGTCGTGAATGTCGAGTATCACCCGCGCGCCCAGCAACCGCGGAATGAGCGTGGCGAATACCTGGAAGTCCGGCACCGAGTGGACGTGGATGACGTCGTAAGGCGTTCTCAGGTGGCGCCGCGTGAGGAACCATGCCGACCGGAAAAAGAACTGCACCAGCTTGCGCAGGTAGCTGAGGGGCCCTTTTTCGTCGACCGCGCGCTTCTGGATGCGGTGGACTCGGACGCCGTTGATGACTTCGTAGGATTGCTGCCCTTCCTGCCGCAGAGCAACCGCCTCGACCTCGTCCCCACGCCTGACCAGCGCCTCTGCATAACGGCGCACACGATTGTCGTTTTCGTAAAATGTGTACGCAACCATACAGGCTTTCATGTGTTTGTCGTCCCCCTCTCCGGTAGCGCGGTGGCGGGTTCTCCAGCAAACCGCGGACTGCCGGAAGTTAATGTCGCCCTGCTAACCATTTTCGATATTTTACGGACGAAACCCGATTCGCGCATAATGGGACTGGCTTCGGCCTGGGGGACCGCCTCACCGGCGACGTCCGGGCCGGGATCCAACTTGCGAGGATCTCGTTCTGTTATTATCAAAATCGAAGCGCGGTGAAAAATGCATGCGGGTTCGCCCGGCAAACGCCGTACGTGCGGCCAGACCAAGACCGGGCCCCGGGTTTCCGCTGCCACCGCCTTCTCCAAGGCAGGTCACGGCTACGTCCGCCGTCACAACGAGTGCTGGAGAAAAAATGAGACAAAGAAGGTCGCTGCTCTTTCCCGTGGTTTTCATGTGCATCGCGGCGTGCATGCACGCGCAGAGCTGGACGGGAATACTGGATCCCAAGCGGGCGGTTGACTGGAGCGCCTCCGGAATCCCCGGCGGCATCCCCGCGAGAACAGCCTGCTCCACCATCCAGGCTTCCACCTACGGCAACGGGGCGTCGGATGCCACATCGGGCATTCAAACGGCTTTGAACAACTGCCCCGCGGGTCAGGCGGTCGTGCTGTCGCCGGGAACCTTCCGGATCAATACCTCCGTCAGCGTTCCCACCAACAAGACGCTGCGTGGCTCGGGAGCGCAGAGCACCATCATCGATATGCGCGGAACCGGTGCGGGCGTGGTGCGTCTGGGCTCGGGAGATATCGGCTCCGCGGCCCTCAACGTGACGGGAGGCGCGACTGCCGGATCGACCTCGATCACAGTAGCGAGCGCGACCGGAATCGCGGTCGGACGATATCTGCACATTACCGAGCTCAACGATGCCTCGTATGTGAGCAACAGCGGAAACGAGGGAGCTTGCACGTGGTGCGACGGATATTGGAGCGGGACCAGGGTAAGGGGCCAGATTGTCGAGGTCACCTCGGTAAGTGGAACTACGATCGGTATTACGCCGGGCCTCTATACGGATTACAGTCTTACGCCGCAAGTCGTGGCTTTCACCGCCAGTGCCAAGTTCGCGGGCCTCGAGAACCTGCAACTGTTCGCGAACAATACCGGATATTCGGCCAACGTGCTGATGAGCATGTGCGCCTATTGCTGGATCAAGGGAATCGAAAGCAATTACGCGGATGGGGACCATGTGGATATCAACTGGAGCTACCGGGGAGAAGTCCGGGATAGCTATTTCAACAACGCCTATGGCCATAGTTCCGGACAAACCGATGCCGATATTCGGGTGAGTTTCAAGACGACCGGCATGCTGATCGAGAACAACATACTGGAGCGGCTCCATGCCAGCGTGATGATGGACTGGGGCCCGGCCGGAAACGTGATCGCCTACAACTATATGTGGGGGAACTTCGATTCTGGAGCCCCGAACGTTCTTATGGAACCCTTTGACGACCACGGGGCGCACCCGCAAAGGAACTTGTACGAAGGCAACGTCGGCCCGGCGTGGTACTCCGACAACATCCACGGGTCGGCCAGCCATGGAACCCTGTTCCGCAACTGGTTTTCCGGCACGACGCAGATCTGCCCCCCGCTCTCCGGCCGCGGCCCGGTGCAATGGGCCAGCTGCTACGCCGCCAACCAGGCCAACCGGGCCATCCAGGTCGCCGGGAACAATACTTCTTTCAACTTTGTGGGCAACGTCACGCTCTCGGCAGCCGTGGCCGCTCAGAAATCCATGACTTCCATGGCGGTCTCGCCAGAAGCCAGAAGCTACAGCGGAGCAGCCTATAGTTACACGTTTGGCTACGGCGGACTCAGCGATGGGGACGGGAAGACGGGAGGGGGGGTATGCCCGTCTCCGCGTTCGGCCTGTCCCATGTACGCCACCTCGTTCTTCCACGGCAATTACGATCACGCGACGGCAACCGTCACCTGGGATGCGGGACATCCCAATCACGCTCTGCCCGCGTCGTTCTATCTCGCCGCGAAACCCTCCTGGTGGGGTTCGCTCCCTTGGCCCGCCATCGGGCCGGATGTAACCGGGGGAACCGGCCCCGGGGGACATGCTTCGCTCACCGCCTCGAATCCCGCGCAGGCGTGTTACAACAACGGAATCAAAGACGCCAACGGATTGTTGGTGTTTGACCCGGCCACGTGCTATGCGCCAGGGTTGGTTTCTCAAGGGCCGGCCGCCCCGACGAATCTCAGCGTGAGTATTCACTAACTTTCCCTCACGTTGCACACATCCAGCGTCATTAGCCTGGCTTCCGCCAACACCGGCGGCTCGGGCGGCCGGGAGAACCTGCGCCGCTGCACCATCTCCCGCAAGAGCCCGGCCACCTGATGGAGCGGCGAGCACCCGCGGTGCAGCAGGATCACGGCACCGAGGTACAGCGTTCCGAACAGGACGGAGACCGCCGCGAGGCGTGTGAGCGCCCCTATCGAACCGGCCGCCGCGGCCAGGGACGGGAGCTTTCCCGCGAACGTGGCGGCGCCGCAGCCCGCCAGCAGAGCTGCCGCCGGAAACTTCCATACGGCGGCAATCACCGGAGCAACCCCAAGGTGTATGGGCCTCCCGGCGTACCAAAGCGCCGGGATCGTGAGAATCCAAAAGGACGCGGCCCAAGCCACGGCGACTCCCGCCGGTCCCCACGCGAGTCCCAGGATGAACAGGAGGCCGGTGACGGCGAACTCGACCACTCCCCAAATCAACCAGCGGTCTGCCCTCCCGAGGGACAGGTGGATCCAGCCGCTGGCGCCGTCGAGGAGCATTACTCCGATACCCGGCCCGAAATACGTGAAGATCCGTCCCGCGGGCTCCCATTTGGGTCCCAACAGCAGGCGTATCAGGTCCTTGCCAACCAGGGTGAGATCCGCGGAAAGGCCCATTCCGACGAACGCCATGACGGCGAGCGAGCTTAACAGGTACCGTCGATACTGCTCGGGGGTCCTCCTCAGCCTGCTCAGCGCCGCCACCGCAACGTTGGTCAGGGGCGATGAGAGCTGGTTGGCGGAGAGCGCAAACAGGTCGTACGCCTTCTTGTACAATCCCAGGGAGGCCGAGCCGAAGCGCCATCCCACCAGAAGATTGTCCATGTTGCGGGCGAAGTAATCGACGCTGAACCGCCCGTACACGTTCATCGCGAACCTTACCATCGAGCCAGTCCCGGCTACGCGCCGCGGGAGCCCTGGGGTCCACCGGCACAGGAACCAGGCGCCCATGGATGTGACCAGTGACAGAGCCACGGCGCCGGCAACCAGCGACCAGTATTTCCATCCCGCCCACGCCAGCACGATCGACACCGCCAACGACACGGCGCGCGCGAGGATGTCGTTGGCGGCAAGTACCGGGAAACGCATGCCCCGTTTGAGGAGGGCCAGGTGCTGGACCGACGTGCTGGTGAAGAAGATGGTTATCGATATGCCGAACGCGACTTGCGCCACGTGCGGGTTGCCGTAAAACCGCGCCAGCAGCGACCCGGCGCTGGCGAAGCCGATCGTCAGAAGAAGGCCCGCGCCTATATCCACCCAAAACAAGTTACTGACCAGGGCATGATCGATTTGGTCCCGCTGCAGAACTGCCTCGGTAAACCCGTTCAGCCCGAAGTTCACCAGAAGGAGACTGAAGGTCGTGACCATGGTCACCAACCCGAAATCTCCGGGAGTGAGAAGCCGGGCCAGGACCACCGTGGCGGCGATCTGGATGGCTAACCCCAAGCCTCCGGAAAATACCGTGACGCCCGCGCCTCGTACCGCGAGCCGGCGCAGTTCGCCGCCTCCTTCCGCAACGGGCCGGAACGCGCCGCTGGCGTCGAATGGCGTCAAGCGCCTTCCTCCCAACTGTAGGTTCTGGGTGCCGGCAGCTCGGACGCCAACGGACTGCGACGCACCCTGGGTGCTAATAGCCGCAGCTTGGGGGATGAGATCTTCGGTACGGCGATTGTCGCCAGGAGAAAGAGAATCCAGATGGGGCTCATCATCTTGATCGTCGCCTCGGTGAAGTTGTAAATCACCGCGACGGTGAAATACGCCAGCCAGAGTCTGCCTGTGTCCGGATCCCGGCGGAGCGCGGCCATCACGTTTCGGTAACCCTTCACGATGAGGAACGCCAACAGCATCACCCCAACCCATCCCAGGTTCAAGTAGGTTTCGAGATAACCGTTATGGGATTGGTTCAGGTGCATCCCGAGGACATTCCACAGCTTGTCTAACCGCTTCCCGAGCCAGAAACTCTCGAAGCCCGTCCCGAACAACGGGTTCCCGCTTTCGGCGAGGACCTTACCCCAGATCGCCGTCCGGCCGGTGAGCGTCGGGTCCCTGCCCACCGCTTCCAAGGCGTCGCCACCGAGGCCGAAGAACAGGACAGAGGAGCAAAGCAAAATGATCCCTATTACGGAGAGGTGCACGAGCAGTGGCTTTCGGACCACCGCGCTGAAGCTTGTGGCCACGATCATGCCGCCTGCCAGCGTGAAACACAACAAGGAGGTCATCGAATTGGCGACCGAAAACAACCACACCACCATGGCAAGAATTGCGCCGTGGGCGATCATCTGCCGAATTCGGTTGCCGCCACTCCGGTCCCGGTAAGCCGCTAATAATCGCCACACGGATCCCAGTCCGAAGAGCAGGCAGATCATGCCGAGAGTATTCTTGTTCGTTGTGACGCCCCCGTAAACCGGCATCCACGACCATGCGTTGTATTCCCGCCCCAAGGCGGGGTAATACTTGATCAACAGGACGGACAGGGGTATCAGAAGAAAAGTCGTCCGCGCGAGGAACCGCTTGAGCGCGGCAGACCGGTCGGGATCGGTCAGAACGACCATGAGCATCGCGACGTCGCCCAGGGCCTTGGTCCAGCGCTTGAACGCCACGTCTGGGTAATCGGACCAGATCACGCTCACGGCGCAGTATAAGAAAAACACAAGGACCGCCGAATTCGCTCGCAGGATTGTGCCGACCTGCCGTCTCCGGCGGATCAGTACGGCCAAAGCGAGCGCTAGGAGCACCGACAGGACGTTGCGGTCGACCGGACTTCCGTCCATATACTGGTCGACCATGGCCGGTCCCGGCGCGTCTCCCCATCCAAACGCCGCCAGCCACAGCGACACCGCGCGCGACCCGGCAATCCACATCCACGCCACCGGAATCCAAAGGGCTGGAGAGGTCCGGGCGCGCCGGTCCCGGTCGAGCAGGAATAACCCCCAGATCCCGAGGGCGAAGACGATAGTGGCAATCCCGGTGGGCATTCATGCCTGCGCAAGCATCGCTGTCGGAAGGGGCCGTTTCATTGCGGGTCGAGAAAAAGACGGTGCAGGAGTTCCAGTGTCAGCAGCTTGTGGATCTCGGAAGTGTAGTTGCGCCCCCCTTGGAGATGGCCCCGCACGATGGCTTCGACGGTGTGCCGCTGGAGGTATGGCCGGGAAAGAGTCCTCGGATCAAGCAGCATCTCCCGGACATATTCGGACAGGGCGTCGCGGTACCAGACCCGGAAATGGCAGAACTTATGCCTCCCGAGAAAGAGGCGTTCGAAGTGGAATGGCGAGAGGAGATGATCGGTCCGGGCCAGCCACTGGGGCATGCCGTAGTCGTAGGCGTATTCGGCCTTCATCGTGAAACGCCGTAGTTTGCGGGAGGCCGCTCCAATGAGACTTCCCTCAGGCCCACCGAACCCGAGGTCCGTCCGGATCTGTCCGAGCGCAGGATTGCCGTCGCCGATCAGCCGCAGACGAAGGTCGTTGTTCGCGGCCGCGGTTGCCGGCGCACGGAATACGGCGCGCACCAGGTCGTTGTCGAGAAACGGGGTGCGCACGGCGAGTTGGGTCTGCTCCAGGGCAAGAAGACCGTAGTGGTGCCATGGGGCCTGACAGAACACCGAAAAGGAAAGCGGGTTGCCCACGGCCAGGCCGGCATACGTCTTGGCCGCCGCATGGACGTGAGAGAGAAACTCCGGACAGAAGATTCCTGGAGCGGGTTCCGCTGGCCGGAAAACCCGCAACCCGCGAAGTACCTCGTCGCCATAGTTCCCGGTCATCCGGACGGGGGCGATTTTCGCCGCCCGCTCGCTCACGTAAAGATCGGGCGATTGGTGTACGCCCGCGCATCCGTCGGTGAGGTAAACCGTACGCTCGGCGTATTGAGGAAAGTGCGAGAGGAATTCTCCTCCCACCGGGATGACCTCGTGGACCTGCCCGCACACACTGGCCACTCGCCGCGCCACGGTGACGTCCAGGCAATCGCGATACGTGCCGCCAAACGTGTAACATGTCAGCGACCGGGGTGACACTCGCTGCCAGGCCATGATCGCCCGCGTATCCAATCCCCCGGTGAGGGACATCCCGATCCGATCATTGCCATTGAAATACCGGGGAAGGTTCCGCGAGAAGACATTCCGGAGCCCCTGGTAGTAGGATTCGGGATCCATGGGAGCTTGGCTCTCCCATTCTTGCGGATTGAAGTACGCCCGTTTCCGCTCGATTGCACCGCCGCGAAACTCCCAGTTCGCGGCGCCAGGCAGCGCACGGATGCCCGGAAAGAGCGTCCGGTTTTCCAGGACGCAGCCGCAGCTCACCAGCTCTCCGAGACTCCGGGCATCGCCCGTCCGAAGTTCGGGCCGCACCTCGAGGATCGCCTTGGCCTCAGCAGCGAAGTAGAAAGCCTCCGGCGACTCGTGATAGTAGACCCGGTGCATGCCGTATCGGTCGTTAAAGAGCGTCGCGGTCCCACGCCCCCGGTCCGCCACGAGTCCGTGAAACCTTCCGTTCAAGCCCGCGGGAAAGGCTGGGTCCTCCTCGTAAAGGTGCACGAGATAGGAGGGCCCTTCCAACTCACACCCGTGTCCCCGCTCCTTGAGGCGGCGCCCGGTCTCCGGTTCCGGGAATTCCTCTCCTGAAAACACGAGAACAATTTCGCCCCGTTCGTTGCAAAGGGGCATTTCGCCGGACAAGCAGTCTCTTCGTACGCTCCATCCGATGTAGACCCCCAGGTCCTCGTCCATCCACGTTCCCGTCCGATAGCAAGACTCATGGCCGATGGCCGCAACCATCCGCAACAACTCCGGCTCGGATCGTTCCCGAGGCATCCTGGTGATCAGCCCGACGATTCCCGGCATTGCTTTTCTCTGGAAGACCTGCTTCGGCCGCTTCGGTACCGTTGCGACCCTGACGGCCTCAGGCAACGGTTCCTGGCCGCAGCGAATAGCGGTACAGGGATGCCCGGATACGCCTCAACCATCGTAGGAGCGGATGCGGCACCAATGCCTTCGGTCCCCGCTGGAGCCGGAGGTGCAATGCCAGTCTGCCCTTTATCGTCAGTGGTACATAATACTGGGGAACCAGCACTTCCTCAAACCCATTCCTGTGTTTGAATGCGGTGACACTGTCGGCGCCTTGCGCGTAACGGTACTTCCCGTAGGTCAGGTGCGAGCAGCCTTTGGATGCGCATACTTCAACCGCCTTCGCAATCAGAGCGGCCATCGGTCTCTTATCCCGGTGCGCGTCCTTCGCGATGATTTGCATCAGGCGAGCGACGCGATCCACGTAGACGATTTTCAGAAATCCGATTAAATCTCCGCCCACGTACGCGCCGAGAAAGTCGCTTCTGTCCACGTAAGTCGAATTTGCCCGTTGGGCGAAATCGAACCCCTTTCGGTAATGCCAGAATGGCCTGCCCTGGCGAATCGGCGTCTCATCGTATATTTCCACGATGGCGCGGACCAACTCCTCGGTAAACGGGACAAGCCGAACTGTCACGCCACGTTTTGCAGCTTTCCTGACGTCGCACCGAAAGTCGGTCGAGACGCGGTTCGTCCACCAATCCGCGTAAGACACGATAGGAATGGCGGCCACGCTTTCCCATTCGTACTGAAAGGGAAACCGCGGAGCCGTGTCGGTCAGCTTCTGGCTGAAGGTGAAGATGTCCGCTCTGATACCCTTGCGCTGCCGGATGCTCGCGATGAACTGGTACGGATCCGGCACGACATCGCCTTCCTGCCAGATCTCGTCCTTCACCGCCGCCACCTTGATCCACCGGCCGCTGACGAGGACGGTTCTGTCATTCATTTGCACAAGGCGCTCGGCCACCTCATCGCTGATTCGGACCATGTTGCCCATGGTATTCTCAACCCGCTAGGCGTGTTGCCAGACGGGCGCCTCGCGCTCCCGCCGCTGTGTCTCAAGGCCGGCAAAGATGGCGTCCATGATTCTGGCGGTCAAAAGAATCTCCCGATACGCGATTGGCACCGGGGTGCCTTCCACAATGGAACGGTAAAATGACTCGATTAGGCACTTCATCCCCGATTTCATGTGGAGGTCCCTCGCGAGGAATCTACGCCCATTACCCATCACATTTCCGACCTGCTGCCTGGCGAGGATCAACGGGGCCACGAAGTACTCCAGGTAACTCTTCATCCTGGTGCCGCGAAGCTTGAGAACCGTTTCCTGATCCTGGTCGAGGATCAACCCGTTCTTTGTGCCGAACATGCGAAACTCATGGAGCGGCGGATGCATCTGCGATGAGAACGTGAAATACGCCGTCGTCCTTTCCTGGTCGCAAATGATGACCCTCAGTTCGTCGACGATCTCAGTCTCGCCCAACGCCGCAAGGGCCGGACTGACAAAGCCGTATGCCATTACCGTGGGCGACTCACCCTTCAGATATTCCGCGATCCTCGCGATGCCGTGGCTGATGATGTTGTGCAACAACTTTCCCGGCAGCCTGCGCACCCAGTGCCGCTTGTCTCCCAGCAGCGCGCTGGCATACGCACCTCGGCCAAGTTCGTAGCAGTAATAGCTTTCCATATGAACCGGACCGCCGCCCAGAAAGCCTCCCTGGACAAGCGCTCGAACCCGCCGTGCTCCATGCCGGAACTGGTCGTCATGCCCTACGGTGAGTTTCAGCCCCTTTTCATCCGCCAGTGAAATCAGCTTCCAGGCGTCGTCTTCGTTCAGGGTAAAGGGCTTCTCCACGTAGACGTGGCATCCCCATTCCAGGCATATCCGCGCAATGCCGAAATGGCTCTCAGGCGGGGTGGTGACGTGCACCACATCCGGCCTGGCGTCATTCAGAAGTTGCGTCAAGTCGCTAAAACACCGCTTGACCGGAAATCTGTCCGCCAACTGGCGCGCCATCAGCGGCTCGCGGTCGCATACTCCTACTAATTCGCAGCCTCCGATCCGCTGGATCTGCGATGCGTGCGCGTCCGCAATCTTTCCGCATCCGACAATCGCGACCTTAAGCATGGCGCCGTAGCTCCGAGCAGCTGTCAAAATATCGCATCAGCCCCTCCGCAGTGGGCACTTTCGGCGCCCATCCGACCAGACTCTTCAGTTTCTCATTGCTGTAACGCGCCTTGTTCCAGTTGGCATACCATCTTCTGCGGTTGAACAACGGCGGCAACTGCCCTTCCGACCACGCGGCGTATCGCTCCCAAAGATAGCAGAGGGCATAACTGACGGCGGGGGGCACCCAGAGTGAGTGGAAGGGACCGACACTTCGTTTATATTGACGTAGAAACTGGCGGCTCGAGGGCAAATCGTCGTCCACCACGTTGAACACTTCTCCGGCAACGCCCTTGGTCACTCCGGCCAACGCAATCGCATCGGCGCAGTTCTCTACGTACGTCAAAGGTATGGTATTCGAACCGCCAAGATGCAGGAACATGCCGAACGTACTGATCCCCACCCGGCCGGTGATCGCTTCATTGCCGGCGCCGTAGACATGTCCCGGCCTGACGATGACGTACGGAATACCATGCTGCTTGCCATACTCGGTGACGATCTGTTCCTGCTTGACTTTCGCGAAGCAATAGGGATCGCCTCTCAACTCCGGGTGCGTCTCAACCGGAGATGTCTCGGCCAGCGGCCGCCCGCGAGGATTCCGCTTGTTTGTATAAACGGTGAATGAGCTGACATTTACAAAGCGCCGCAGCCCCCGGTTTCCGAGGCAGGCCTCCAGAAGGTTGCGGGTGGTCACCACCGAGTTCATAAAGGCGTCGGCAAACGACTTCTCGCCCCGGGCCGCAGCCAGGTGAAAGACCACGGCTGCGTCCGCAGCCACCGCGCAATCCTCCGGCGCCAGAAGATTGCCCCTGACCACCTGTACATGGCCCGCATCCTGCGCCGCGCCCGACAGAACCGGCACGCGGCTCACATCGGACCAGGGCCTGACGAAGCAGCGCAGATTGCGAAATCCAAGGTCGAGCAGGCTTTGCACCAGGCGGCGCCCGATAAAGCCACTGGCCCCGGTGATCACAATAGGATCATGGAACCCGATGAGAAAATCTTTCTTCTGGTTTGTGATCATCGCTCGCCTCTAATCGGTTATGTACGGCATCTTGATCGGGTTGATGCGCAGCGTGGCAAGGACTTTGCCTATATGGTCACAGAGGCGGACCAGGCAGCTCATGAAGCTGTGCTGTCCCAGTATCAGGGCGAACGGCAGCGCGGACGTGTACAGTGGAATGGCCACCGCCGACTTCGCCAGGTGGCGATACCGGAAAGTGGGGTGGACGACGGCGCTGGCGCCTCTCAGCAACGCCCTTCGCAACAGAAACGAGCGCTTCCACCGTATGGGAGGCACCACCTCGAACGCAACCGCCTCCTCGCAAGTGATGAACCTGTGACCCCGCTCAATCATTCTTCTGAAGAAGTCCTGGTCCTCGCCAGTCCGGAATTCGGGCCGGAACGGTTGGGTGAAGCCGGTCAGAATGGGTAGTTTCAATAGCACGTTGCCGGTTCGTCCCTGCCGCCACGCGATAACGGACCCTGTCGGGTAAGTCGGCCGGTCGTAGAACCTGCCCTTCAAAACCCAGGTTGGCGGTTCCTCATCGAAATGCGGCTTCACCGGGCCCAGCACACCATCCACGTCATATCTCGTGCAGGTCTCGAACAGAGTCAGCAGCCAGCGGCTGGTGGGAAACTCGTCGTCGTCGATGAAGGCGATAAAGTCGCCGCTGGCATTTTCGACGGCCTTGTTCCGCGCCAGTGCGATATTCTGGCGGGGCTCCACGCAGTACCGAACAGCCACGGCCGTGGCCCGCGCGAAGGCAGACACTACGTTCTCCGCCGATCGCGATTGATCGTTATCCACAACCACGATCGAGTACGTGAACTTTCCCCTGGTGTCCTGATGGTCCAGTTCCGCCAACAGCCGTGGGAGAAGGTCGGGCCGCCTATAGGTGCAGATGCAAACACAAATATGCTTGGTCATTGCGTCCTGGGTAGTGGTCCGGAATTGCGGAAGCGCTGCGGCCGGCATGGCTGGCTCGATCCTTCACATCTAACCGGATTCGCTATCGCCGAAGTGCGAATCCGGACGCAACCGCCAGATCGCCGGCCCGGTGAGCCATCTCGCCGCCGGTCAGGAACCGGTATTCACTCCGGTCGACCGGATGCGTTTCCACTTCTACGGCCGATACGCGCGCCAGCGCGAATATCCTCTGTAGCCGGGCGGGCGGATGGAGCGGCGCGAGCGAGAAGAAGAAGTCCGTGAGACGATGGCGCCGCGCCAGGGCGGCGTCCACCACTTTGCGGTAGAGGAGATTGCACGAGCTCTTCTCGCCCGGCCAAAACGAGAAGTTGCGCCGAACCACAGTCCCGGGCGGCAGAAGCCCGCCCAGAAGCACGTTCGCGCAGAGGTGCATGTGATGGTGGCCGTCGAGCCGATCGGGTTCCTTCCCGTACAGCCGAACGAATTCGTTACGTTGTGCCGCAACGGCGTATGCGAAGGAGCGCATGAGCGCGGGGTGAAACACCACTTGGGCGAAGCGATGCGGCCGCAGGTATGCCGCCAGGCGTTGCTGGTGCCTGGTGAGCAGTGCGGGCACCCCCGGCGCCGAGAAAGGTGTCGTGAAGTTCAGGTGGAGGCCGGCATCGATGCCCCGCTCGCGAGCAATTGCCGCGGCACGTTCTGAATCCTGCATGAACATCATGGCGCTGACGGACGAAACCGCTCCGCGGACGATGCACTCCACCGTGCGGTCGGTCGTTTCGCGGTCCCTTCCCCAGTCGTCCGCATTCACGATGAGCCGGCCGGCAGTTGGCGCTGTGTCCCGAAGGACCACCGCGCCAGTGCCCAACAACGCGTCTGTGGAGGGGGTCGGAGCCATCGAAAGCGTGGTCATCGCGAGGGTGGGTGCGGCATCCATCACGTTCAGGCGGGACGCTGCGAGATTTGGTTGGCCGGGACTCGTTTCCGTGCGAAGCATTTCTTCAGCCGTTGCATCTGGTCGCGCCGGTGGAACGCCACGAGTTCCCGCGACACCGGCCTCTCCGCGCGGCGGATCAGCGCCCAGGCGTAGCCGGCTCCGAGTGTGAGACCTCCCGCCAGATACGGCTTTCTGGTCATCTGATAGGCCATGCGGAATAATTCCCAAATCGGATGCCCGCCGAGAATGTAGTCCTTCACCCCGGTTTGGAATCTCGCACTCCATACGCCGTGCTGCGCCGTTCCTATCGGACGATGATGCAGACACACCTTTTCCGTAAATGTCCTGGTCTTCCAGCCCTTCATCCGAGCGCTGATGAGCGCAACATGATCCACACCACCGCTCTTCACCGGCACGTAGCCGTTAATATCCTCGAAGCACTGGCGTCGAAACACCTGGCATGCACCGGACACGTGCTCGAGGCTGACGAAACGATAGTCATAGGTCCCATTCGCGCCGTCTTTGAAGGGCGTGCCCGCCAGTCCAAGGGCGGGATCCCCGGCCAGTTTTGAAAGGAGGAAAGCGAAGTAGCCTTCGTCAAACGAAATGTCGCCGTCCAGGTTCGCGATCACCTCGTAATCCAGATTCCGCATCCTGGCGTATCCGGCGTTGAAGGCATCGACCTTGCCGGCGAAATGCCGTTCGCGGCGCTCGGGCATCCGCACCAACTCAATCCAGGGGTGCTCCGCCACGTACTTCCCGACGATCTCGTCCGTCCCGTCGGTCGAGCCGTCGCTCACGATCACCCACTTCAGAGGTCGCACGGTTTGCGCCACCACGGACTGGATCGTCAATTCGATAAACTGGCCTTCATTCCGCGCCGGGGTGATCAAGACGTAGGTGGGCAGCGCCCTCATGCCGATACCTCGACAGATGCCGTGGATGGCTGGACTGTGGCTGCGGAGATGCCCAGATCCGGATCGGACAGAAGCGTCGAAAGTGCGAGAAACATCCACGCCTGGGTCCATCTCATGTATGAGGTCCGGATCGTGCAGAATCGGAGGACCCGATAATAAAAAAAGCCCCGTTCATCCCATAGATGTTTCATGGCCCAGCGGAAGACCGAACCGGTCAACTGGATATTGCCTGCCGGATCGAGATCCTTGAGCTCCAGAAGCGTAATGATGCTCTGGGCCACACAGTGAGCGTCGATCGGATAGGTGTGGTTGGAGAAGTACCGGACGGCGCCATCCTCCCTGAAAAAGTGAGCCCGGAAGAAACCGAACCCGCGCCGCAGGCACGATTCGAACTCCTCTGTTCCGGCACATTGGCCGATCGTCCGCAGTGCGCATAGATTGAATCCGGTATGGAAGTTGTCATTCCATTGTTGTGACGGCGCTTCCCCGTAGTCCCACGAACCATCCGCGTGCTGTTTCCCGGCCGAGTACCGGGCAATTCTGAGGGCGGGTCCGACGAACTTTTCGTCTCCCGTCTGCTTGTACACCCGGCATAACAGGGCGGCGGCGAGGAAGTTCGCATTGTGCACCTGGCCTCGAAGCCCGGGCAATGGATAACTGAAGCCCACCGATGCTCCATCGGTCCAGTAGAGTTCGTTCAGCATGTATTCCGCCGCGCTCACCGCCATGTCGAGGCACCGCGGGTCCCGGCACTGCTCGTAGGCACTCAGAAGCGCGTCGGCCGCAAAATACGTGCATACCAGGTTGGGTGCCCATCGGGGCACAATGCCTCTACGCATCTGCCAGGGGAAACTGTAACCCCAGCACCAGTAGGGAGAGCTCGGGGACCGCAGCGCGATCAGCCGTTCTAAGAGCATTTCGATGTCGCCGGCCTGATATCCCACTCCCAGTTTCGAGAGCTTCACGAAAGCCGACAGGAAGACGGCGATCGCTTTTGGGTTTTGTGTTTTCCCAATGAGCAGCAGCCGCCGAATGTCGAGCGGACTTCTCTTCAACGCCTGCGTGAAGACCAGCCGGGGAAGCGTCCGATCCAGGATCGGCAGGGCGGCCAGAACTCGGCTGTTGAGTGCATCGTAAGGCTCATACCCGGCCCAATCGTTTGCGCGACAGTAGGCCAAAAGCTTCAAGGCCGCTGTGGTGATGTCAGTGTTCATAGAAAGCCCGCATATCAGCAAAAACTCATGTCCTGCGCGCGTTCCAGGGGTACGGCGGCGACGGCATCCACCACCCGTACCTGCTGGTCACCGGTCAACTGAGGAAACATGGGGAGGGAGACGATCTCGGTAGCGACCCGCTCCGCCATCGGGAAGTCGCCGGGCCGGTATCCCAGCTTCTCGTAGGCCTTCTGCAGATGGAGCGGAACGGGGTAATGGATCCCGGTTCCGATATTCGCCTCGGCCAGATGGCGGATGAGTCCGTCACGGTCGGGGACGCGGACGACATACAGGTGATAAACCGCCTTCGCCCGGCCGGATTCGAAAGGCGCCAACTCGCCTGCGCCGGCGGCGGCGAAATACCGGCGGTACCGTGCGGCCGCCTCCCGCCGGAGCGCGTTCCACTCCGGAAGGCGTTTCAGTTTGGCCGCCAGGATGCCCGCCTGAATCGCGTCCAGGCGGCCATTGTACCCTTCCATCTCGTGGTAGTACTTGCGGCTCTGACCGTGATCCCGCAGCATGCGGACCTTGCGCGCCAGCTCCCCGTCGTCGGTGGTGACGGCGCCGCCTTCCCCACAGGCGCCCAGGTTCTTGCCCGGGTAGAAGCTGAAAGCGGCCGCCTTTCCCATCGAGCCGGCTTTCCGCCAGCGCTGCTCGCGCCGGGAATAGTACTCCGCCCCGTGCGCCTGGCAGGCATCTTCGATAACCACCAGGTTGAATCGCTCGGCCAACTCCAGGATGGGGTCCATGTCCGCCATCTGTCCGTACAGGTGCACGGGAACCAGGGCGGCCACGGGCCGTCCAGAGCCCCGTTTGATCAGTTCCCCGGAGGACCGGTCGACGGAGCATTGCACTTCCAGGTACTCCCTGAGCTTTTCGGGATCCATGTTGTAGGTGCGCTCGTCGATGTCCACGAAATCGGGATGCGCCCCGGCCTGGGTGATCGCTTCGGTGGTGGCGATAAACGTATTCGGGACGGTAACCACGATGGCGTCTTTCTTCACGCCGGCCGCCACCAGAGCGAACCGCAACGCGTCCGTGCCGCTGGATACGCCCACCGCGTGCTGCGTGCCGCAGAATGCGGTAAAGTCCCGCTCGAAGCCTTCCACCATAGCCCCGCCCACAAATGCCCCGGTCCGCAAAGCCGCGGCAAACACCTCGCACAGCTCGGCCTTCAGTTCCTCATGAGGAGCCACCAGGTCCAGGAATGGAATCTTACCGTCGGCCATATCAATCCTTTCCGCACACCGCGCCCGCGATGCTGCGCAGCACTCTGGCTGGGTTTCCGGCCACTATCGCATGGGCCGGCACGCTCTTGGTTACCACGCTGCCGGCGCCGACGATCGCCCCTTCCCCAATAGTCACCTTGGAAAGGATCGTCGCGCCCGACCCGATCGAGGCGCCCTTCTTGACGAGCGTGGCCTCGACCTTCCAGTCCTGTTCCGTCTGCAGTGCCCCCGTGGCGCTCGTAGCCCGCGGGTAAGTGTCGTTGATGAACACTACTCCGTGTCCGATGAATACCTCATCCTCGATGGTGACCCCTTCGCAGATGAAGGTGTGGCTGGAGACCTTGCAATTCTTCCCTACTTTCGCGTTCTTCTGAATCTCGACAAACGCGCCGATTTTGGTGTTATCACCCACCTCGCAGCCATACAGATTGATGAACCTGGCCAGCTTGACGTTTTCGCCCAGCTTGACGTCGGGAGCGATACTCAGGTCGGTGCTCATACGCGAACCGGCGTTCCGCGCTGCTTGAGCGACTTCTCGGCTGCCTCGAGCATGCGGACGACCCGCAGACCGGCCGCTCCATCGTTGAACGGTTTGACGTTGTTGGAGACACAATGGACGAAGTACTTCGCCTCCGCGGCCAGAGCTTCGGTCTGCTCGATCTTCGGGGCCCACATATCGCCGGATCGATAACTCACCAGCAGGTCGTAAACGCCCGACCCGTTCTTGATTTCGGCGCCCTTGTCGTACACTTTGATCTTCTCGTCGGCGTCCAGGTCGTTCCAAACGAGCATCTTCTTCTCGCCGCCAATCAGGGTAGTTCTCACCTTTACCGGAGAGAGCCAGTTGACATTGATGTGCGCCAGCATTTTGCCGGTGAAATAGATCGTGATGTAGGCCAGATCCTCGAATCCGTTCAGATGCGTCTGGCCGGTGGCCACCACAAACTCCGGCGTCTCTGCCGTGACGTGGTCCACGATCGATAGATCGTGAGGCGCCAGGTCCCAGATGACATTGACGTCGTGCTGGAACAGGCCCAGGTTGACCCGCGTCGAATCGTAGTAATACAACTTGCCTAGCGTACCGTCGTCGATCAACTGGCGGATCTTGCGCACCGCGCCGGTGAAGAGGAAGGTGTGGTCCACCATGATTTGCAGGTTCTTGCTGAGCGCCAGCTCAATGAGCTGCTCGGCTTGGGCGGCAGTCGAGGTGAACGGTTTTTCGACAAAGACGTGTTTCCCGTTCTCCAGGGCCGCCTTGGCCAGCTCGAAGTGCGTCCATACGGGAGTGATCACGGCTACCGCGTCGATGTTTGGCGAGCCAACTACTTCTGCCGCATCGCACGTGACCTGGACGCCCGGGCAGTTCTTCCTGGCGCGCTCCAGCAGGCTGGGACTCTTGTCACATACGGCAACCAGTTCACAGCCGTCGGTGCCGCGAAAATTGCGCGCCACGACCGGGCCCCAGTAGCCATAACCAATAACGCCGACTCTGATCATGAATGCTCCTTTCGACTGATGGAATGGATCTCCCTGCGGCTGGACTGCCAGGCGCCGGGGCTCAATAGGCGCCCGCGCCCATCAGCACGGCCCGGGGAGTTCGCATGAGGATCTTGATGTCCAGCCACAGCGACCACGACGTGGCATACTTCAGGTCCAGGCGAACCATCTCGTCGAATGTAACTTTGCTCCGCCCCTCGACTTGCCACAACCCGGTGATCCCCGGGGGCACCACCAGGAGGCGGTCCCGGTGCCAGATTTCGTAGCAGGCGACTTCATAGCGGATGGGCGGCCGCGGCCCCACAAGCGACATCTCGCCCTTTAGAACATTGATGAGCTGGGGTAGTTCGTCCAGGCTGGTTTTCCGCAGGAATCGTCCGATCGGCGTCACCCGCGGGTCGTGCGTCAGCTTGTATACGTTGTTCCCGTTGTTCCCGTTGTTCTGGGATTTCACCGCGTCTGTCTTTCCCGATATGAAGAGTTTCACGTAGTCTTTGTGAATGGTCTCGTCGGTCTGGAGATGCATGGATCGGAATTTGAGGAATCGGAATGGCTTGCCGCGATGACCCAGGCGCTCCTGCTGGAAAAGAACGGGTCCGTGCGACGTCAGTTTGATCAGTGCGGCAACCAGGAACAGCACGGGCGAGAAGATTAGCAAAGCGAGAAGGCTGCCGGCAATGTCCATCATCCGTTTGACCAGACGTGCCGTTTTCTCTCCGCCGCCTGCCGAGATGTCCGGGTACAGAGTCAAATCGGCGGGAGTGCCGGGATCCTGGTCGTCCCAGTCGTCGGGGAACACGTGGAAGGATAAGCTGATCTCGTTGATCTGTTCGATACTCAGAACACTGGAAAGGGCGTTGGTGACTTTGGTAAGGAGGGCGTTGGTGACGGTCTGCCCGTCGGCGTCCGCGCCGATTTCCGTAAAGATGACCCCGATGGTGGACCCTTCCTTGTACCAGCCCCTTGTGTCCGTCTCGCGGGTTGAACCCGACAGCGCGCACACGACCTTATCGAAGGCCCCGCTCTGGTGAGTGGCCCGCAGCAGCCGGGACGATGAGAGCAACATGAGCACGAACGGCATGCGGGAACGCTCGGTCCGTTTTCGCTCCAGATAGAGCATGCTCAGGAATTGCTCTTGCGGAAGCACCCCCACGCCCGCCAGCCCCTCGACTGAGACTGGACCTCTTGCCGGTCTAGGCACGTTCTTCAGCAGTTCGGCCGGCGATATCACTTCCGGCCCTATGAAGTGTCCTGTTACACTCATTGGCTTTTTCCTCCGGTATAGGCAACAACGTTGGCCGCCGCTCTGGAGCGGCCGGCACTGCGTTGTGCCGGTCCTGGCTGGCTGGTCTATGCTATGGACTGGTCGCTTCTGGCGGGCCGGCCGGGCAAGTGTTTCGTTCTCGCCGCGCCGCGCGCTCGTTCCCGGATGTAGGAACCCGGATCTTACATACAGGCGGCTGCAATGGCCACCGGACGCTCGATCCGAACCAACGGATTCCGCCTGTCTGCGTCCAGAGGCCTGACCCAATCGGCTTCAATTTCCACTCCGACCGACCGCTGCAGAAGCGTCACGGAGACAACAATCCGGTGCTGCTTGCGCAGTTCAACCAGAATTCCTTCGAGGCCGGCCAGAGGGCCACATTCAACCTGAACCCGCTGCCCCACGCACAGGAACGGCCACGGCTCGACTACCAGCCCCGATTCCACGGCGGTTTGAATCGCAGCTACCTCTGCGTCGTCAATCGGGATTGGCATCCGGCCAATGCCGACGAAGTGCAGGACACCGGGTATCGTCAGAATCGGAAGCCGAAACTCCGGGTTCAGCCGGCAAAACACATAGCCTGGAAAGAGCGGAAGCTCCACTGACTTCAAGCGATCCGACCAACGATGCTGGCACTGGTAAAGCGGCAGGAACTCTTCGAACCCCTTGTTATGTGCCATGGTGGCCACCAGTTTCTCATAGCGCGATTTGACTCTCAATGCGAACCACTGCTGTGAGCCTGGATGATGCTGAGGTTCTGCGTTAGTCATTGACGCCCTTCCCGCTACTCGCCATCTTCGGTGTTGCTTTTTGCAACAAAAGCTACCCAGGGCATGCTACCGCCCTTTTAGTCCCAGTTGACAAATCCTCTTTGTTATCTTTGGTTAGGCTGTAAGCAGTTCGGATACCACAGCTCGGCCTCTTGTATTTCATTGTCTTTTCAACAAGTTAGCGGATGATGCCAAGAGCGGGACGAAGCCAACATCGGAGCGCAAGAGAGGTACTCTCTCGAATTCTGGGGAAATCGCGGGCCGGATGGCCGTGAAGCGGGGCATCATCTCCCTCCGCCGTCGATCCCGTGCACGCAGGGATGAAGATGGCTTAACCCTGTTTTGGCCAAGGAGAAACGGGATTTTCAGACCTGTTAAGGTGATTTCCGGCGGGTTCGGCGCTTTCCCTTGCCGTCCTCAGCGGGCGACGTGTGCCCGGTGAATCCGCAAACGCCATTTATGAGCATTTTTCGTCCCAATGTTTAGCAATCCCATATCGCCGTCATTCCACGGCCTCTGCTTGCCCACGTAGTACGCCTAGCACTTGGCTGGGCCTTTCCCCTGGCTTCGTACTGTCTGTTTCTCGCGGCGTGCGGCGCGTCTTCTGCTGGTACAGCCCACCTGGGGGCCGGGAGGCGGAAGCGGGCGACCCACTTTTTCGCCGGCCCGGCCGCGATCAGCGGCTGAGGTGCAAGGTCACACTGCGGGAGGTCGTTCCCAAGGTTGCGGTGAGCGTTGCGTTCGTGCTCCGGCGGATGCTCCGCCCGGCCGTGACACTGAACTTCGCCGACGTCGAACCTGCCGCTATGGCGACTGAGGAAGGCGTCGTGAGGGACGAACTGTTGTCGGACAATGAGACGGTCACGCCGCCTTTGGCTGCCGCCGAAGTCAGGGTGACCGTACAGACGCTGGTGGCGCCCGAGTTCAGACTGGTCGGCGAACAGGCCAGCGCGGAAAGGGTGGCTGGAGGTGTCAGATTGAGGACCGCCGTCCTGGATATGCCGTTCAGGGTCGCACTCACCGTGACGCTCTGACTGCTACCGATGGTTCCGGCGGTGACGCTAAAGGTGACTGTCGAAGAACCGGCGCCTACCGTCACCGCGGCCGGAGTCGTGAGCAGAGTGCTGTTGTCCGACAGTGCGATCACGGTGCCGCCGGCGGGCGCTGCCATGGACAGCGTGACCAGGCAGGAACTCGCGCCACCAGTGCTGAGACTTGTCGGGCTGCACGCCAGCGAGGAAAGAACGGCGGGAGCAACCAGGCTTATGGCGACGCTTTTCGATACGCCGCTCAGGGTGGCCGTGACGCTGGCGGCTTGATTGCTGCCAACGGCGCCGGCGGTGGCGTTGAACGTCGCAGAGCTCGAACCCGGCGCCATGACGACTGAACCCGGGGTCGTGAGCAGACTACTATTGCTCGCGAGCGAAATCGTCGCACCGCCCGCCGGAGCCGCCAGATTCAAGGCCACGGTGCACGTGGCGGCCGCGCCCGATTGCAGGCTGGTAGGGTTGCACTGCAGGGATAGCGCCGGAGCGAGAAGGGTCAGGCTCGCGGTCTGCGTGGCACCTCCGTAGGAGGCGGAAACGGTAACGGTGGCCGCGTTCGGAACAAAGGCCGTCGGAACAGCGAAGCTTGCGGAAATCGCTCCGGACGGTATCGTGATGCCGGCGGGCAAAGGAACCAGGCTGGAATCTGAGCTGGAAAGAACGATCGGCGCTCCACTCGGGGGGGCGGGATTACTCAGAGTAACGGTGGCGGTGGTAGAGCCTCCGCCGATGATCGAATTAGGAGTCAGACTGAGGGCCGAAGTACCGATGCTGCAGGCCAGTTGAGCGCCCGCGCCGCCAAATTCGTAGGCGCCGATGTCCACAGCCCCCACCGGATTGCGCCCCTCGGCACAGACGGGAGAGACGTGTTCATACAGGGGCGTCAGAGAGAAGCCGGCCGCGGTGCCCGGGTTGACGCCCGCATTAATGGCGGGAGAGCCCGGCGTCAGACGATAATCGTAACCGGCGCGATTCGCGAACTGCGGGTCACTGGTGAGATTCGCGTTCAGGACCGCGGTGTTCTGAGTTGTGACGGTTCCCGGGCCGCAAAAAATATTGTTCACCACAACCGCCGGCGTGGGGTCGGCCGCGTTGATGTCGAGGAATGTCGCTCCGGAAACCCGATCGGTTACGAACGTATTGTTGACCACGTACAGCTCGGTGCTGGCGCTGTTTCCAGTGGATCCGGCGGATAGGTATCCCAGGACGCTCTCGCGCTGATCGTTCGGCCCCTTCTCAATGAGGTTGCCAATGACAAACGACCGCCCGCCCCGGCTGATGTCGAGCTCTACGCTAGTAGCTCCGGCTTCTGAAGTCAGTCGGTTGTATTGGATATAGTTTTCCGATGCTCCGGTCTCGACTAAGTTCCCGGCATTGCCATTATGGGAGTAACTGTATTGCAGGGTCAACCTGGCCGCTGCACTTACATGGAGGTTGTGCGTCAGGCCGTCGCCCGATCCGTTGTGGTTGAACTCGGTACTTTGGACCAGAATCTGTGCGCTGGGCTGAGGATTGACCAGAATGCCTTCCTGATTGTCGTGAATGTAGGAATTGAGGACGGTCAGGTTTTTCCCCTCCATGCGAATGGCGGCGCCGTTGTTGCCGGGAGCGGCAGCCCCGCTTAGCTCGATCGTGTCGACCGTGATGTTGTCGCCCTCGAACACCCACGTGCCCTTGCTCCCGTCAGATTGGCCGGCCGCATCGACCCTGGGACGTCCGTTGATGCCCTTCAGAGTGATGTTGTTGGCGTTGATCGTGCATGCGTCGCCGGAATACGTTCCGTTAGCATCGATCTTGATCAGTGCTCCGTCGGGCGCTACAGTCGCTGCCTGGCACGGCGTGGCGTACGTTCGGCCGGGACCCACCTCGAGAGCCGGTGGGCCGCCGGCCGGATTCAGTACGATTGAATTAGTAAGTGAACTTCCCCCTAGGGACGCAGTCACAGCCGCAGTCTGAGTTGCCGCCACCGTGCCTGCATTGGCGGCGAAAGTCGTGGACGTGGATCCCGCGGGAACGGTCAGCGAGCTCGGCACAGCCAGTGCGGAGTTGTTGGAAGTCAGAGCGACAACCGCGCCGCCGGCCGGAGCGGCGCCGGTAAGGATGACCGTACAGGCGGTGGACGCGCCCGGAGAAATGCTGGAGGGGCTGCACGCCAGAGACGCCATGGTCACGGGTGGCGGTGCGGGAGGCGCCAGGCTGAGAGTGGCGCTCACCGAATTGCCGGCAAGGGTAGCGGTGATAGTGGCCGTTTGATTCGTAGGGGCCGTAGCGGCGTTGGCGGTGAAGGTTCCGGACGCCGCTCCCGCCAATACCGTAATCGAGGCAGGTACAGTCAGGCTCGCACTATTGCTCTTCAAGGCCACCAGAGCGCCTCCCGCAGGGGCCGGAGCGCTGAGTGTCGCCGTGCAGCCGGTTGTTCCCGGTGTCACCAGAGAAGATGGATTGCATGCCGCCGAACTCAAGGTGGCCACCGGCGTAACCACGACGCTGCTGCCCGTGCCGCTGATCGGGATGGCCCCCCCTGCGGCCGAAGCCCCCATGGTGTTGGTCAGACCGACATTCACCATGCTGGCGCTCGGGGCAAACGTGAGGTTTGCCGTGGCCACGACTCCGTCCGCGATCGCCGTGGCATTCAGACCCGTGGCCACGCACGTGTAAGCGCCTGGCCCGCCCGAACAGGATAACGACTTGCCGGCGCCGGTCAGACTGGGCCCGGCAGTCACGTTGATCGCCGTCACGGCAGACGACGAATATGCCACAGTCCATTGCAGAGCCGCCGGCTGGCTACCGCCGCCCAAGGCGACTTCAAGGGATGCTGTACCTCCGCTCGTGGCGGTAGCCGGCAGCGACAGGGAACCTGCTTGCGCTGCTAGCGGCTTGCTGCAAAATATCGAGAGAACGAAAACTGTACAGGGAATCAATATAGAGCGTTTGGACATTGGATCGGTGGCCCTTCGCAGCCAGATCAATACTAGTACTGGGAAGCCTAGGCCATCAATATTGGAAAAGGCTATCTTCTTGACTTGACGAAGGTTATGGTACCCTGGCGGCCGCCTGCGACGCAGTGGCGGAGCGCTATGCCGCCTGCGGGCGCGGCATAGCGCTCCCAGCGCCATGCCGGCGCCCGGCGCTTCAAGGGCGCGGCCTCTCGACGGCAATCGTAATCGGATTGCTTGGTAAGCCGAAACGATGAATGTCGCGCGCGGCTGGAGCTGCGCGCCGCATAAGCGGCTGGTCCGACGGGACGCTCACCACAACCGGAATTGCATCCCCTTCTTGTATGCCCAACGGCACCTCGGCCGTGATCTCATAAACACCAGCCACTCCGGGTTCGGCCTGCACCGATTCGACCTGAGCATGGATACCACCGATCGTCACCACCGCCGCACCATCCAGAGCTGGAATGCCCGTGGCCCGAATTACGATTCGATCGCCCGGTTCCGCCGGCTGCCCCAGCGCCCGATAGTCGCGGCTGGCCGCCAGAAGAGTTGTTCCTGCCAGAGTGATCAGGCCCTGACCGGTACCGCTGCCGTCCACGGAGTAAAGTCCAGGCGCCGTCCGGTGCATGGTCGTCGACACCGCATCGGCAATTCCGGCATTGCCCTCCGCGGACACCACCAGAGGCGTCCCTGGAGCAGAGCCCGGACACACAAAGTCGACCCTCGCCGCGGAGGCGTACACCACCGGAACGTACTCGCCGTTCACTTTCACCCGCGCTCCGCCTAGTTCGGTGACCGCGCCGGAAGCGTCCGCTACCGGGGTGTCGGCCGAAGCGAGCCACCGGCCAGCGAGGCTGGCTACCGATCCTGGACTACAGGCCGGTTCCGCCCCACTGGCGGCGTTCTGAATACCGGTGATGACCGGCTTCCCCGCATCGACCGTAATCGCTACACGGCCCGTCCCGGAGGCAGTTGCCGAGCCGGTCGCCGTGAACGCGGGGCGCCAGACGCCTTGCTGAGATTGCGCCGGCGTCCACGAAAACGCGCCTGTTCCAGGGTCGAAAACTGCGCCCTCGGGGAGATCGGAGGCCGACAATACGACCGGCAGACCGCTGGGATCCGTGGCCGAGACGGCGAAGCTTACCGGCTTCCCGAACACCGTCTCCACGCTCTCGGGGATATTCAGGACTGGCGCGCTCGCCGGCGTCACACGTATCGCTTCACTCACGGCGGTCTCGCCGAATTGGACCGTTATGTCTGAGCTGCGTTGTGCCGCCTGAGAATCCGCGTACACCCTGAATGTGAGCCGCGTCTGTCCGGGCCGGGTCACAATCGCATCCGGAATCTTCAGGTCCGCATTGCCGCTGGAGAGAACCAGGCGGACCGTCGCGGGAATGTTAGACGGGTTCAATCGAACTTCGCAGTCCAGCCAATTCCCCGCCTGAATCTCCCGAGTCGGACACGTAAGGGCGGTGGGCCGAATCCCGACGATCAATGGAGACGCGATCAGCACCACTCCCTCCACAGACGCGCTGATCTGGGGCTGCTCATCCTGGTCGGAAGCTGCCACCCGCGCGGCAAACGTGGCTGACTGACTGCCCGCCGGAATCGCGAGTGAATTGGGCACCTGGACCCGTGCACTGCTCGATTGAAGGAGGGCCGTAGCGCCATTCAGGGGAGCGGCGCCGGCCAGTTCAACCGTGCACAGCAGCGTACCCGCACCGTTCGAATCCGGGCTGCAGGAGTGGGAAGGAAGCGCGGCCGCCGCGGCCACGTTGGTTGGGTTCAGAATGATCGTGGTCGTCTGCCTGCCTCCGTTCAGAATCGCCGCGATGATCGCCGTCTGAGTGCTGGCGACGGTCCCCGCAGTGGCAGTGAAGGTCGCGGTGGTGCTACTCGGCGCTACGGTCACCGTGGCCGGCACGGTCAACGCCGTTGAGATGCTCAGCAGCGTCATGGTGGCCCCGCCCGTACTGGTCACCGTCACCGTGCAGGTCGAACTGCCACCCGGCCCCAGGCTCGAAGGATTGCAGCTCATGCCGCTCAAAGTCACTAGAGTCGCCAGCGAAATCGTGGCCGTTTGCGTACTGCCGTTCAGCGTGGCCGTGATGGTCGCCGTCTGGTTGCTGGCAATGGTTCCCGCGGTGGCCGTGAAGGTCGCCGTCGTGCTCGCGGCCGCCACCGTCACCGACGCCGGCACGGTCAATGCCGCCGCGTTGTCCGACAGCGTCACCGTCGCCCCGCCCGTCTTCGATACCGTCACCGTGCACGTCGCACTGCCGCCCGACCCCAGGCTCGCCGGGGTGCATGTCAGCCCGCTGACCACCGTCGCCGTTGCTAGCGCGATTGTCGCGGTCTGCGTACTGCCATTCAGCGTGGCCGTAATGGTCGCCGTCTGGTTGCTCGCAATAGTCCCCGTGGTGGCCGTGAAGATTGCCGTCGCGCTCGCGGCCGCCACCGTCACCGAGGCCGGCACCGTCAATGCCGCCGCGTTATCCGACAGCGCCACCGTCGCCCCGCCCGTCTTCGATACCGTCACCGTGCACGTCGCACTGCCGCCCGACCCCAAGCTCGCCGGGGTGCAAGTCAGCCCGCTCAGCACCACCGGAGCCACTAGCGAAATCGCGGCCGTTTGCGTACTGCCGTTCAGCGTGGCCGTAATGGTCGCCGTCTGGTTGCTCGCAATAGTCCCCGCGGTGGCCGTGAAGGTCGCCGTCGTGCTCGCGGCCGCCACCGTCACCGAGGCCGGCACCGTCAATGCCGCCGCGTTGTCCGACAGCGTCACCGTCGCCCCGCCCGTCTTCGATACCGTCACCGTGCAGGTCGCACTGCCACCCGACCCCAAACTCGCCGGAGTGCACGTCAGCCCGCTCACAATCGTCGCCGTCGCTAGCGCGATTGTCGCGGTCTGCGTGCTCCCATTCAGCGTGGCCGTGATGGTCGCCGTCTGGTTGCTCGCGATAGTTCCCGCGGTGGCCGTGAAGGTCGCCGTCGTGCTCGCGGCCGCCACCGTCACCGAGGCCGGCACCGTCAATGCCGCCGCGTTGTCTGACAGCGTGACCGTGGCCCCGCCCGTCTTCGATACCGTCACCGTGCACGTCGCACTGCCGCCCGACCCCAAACTCGCCGGAGTGCACGTCAGCCCGCTCACAACTACCGGAGCCACCAGCGAAATCGCGGCCGTCTGCGCACTGCCGTTCAGCGTGGCCGTGATGGTCGCCGTCTGGTTGCTCGCGATAGTTCCCGCGGTGGCCGTGAAAGTCGCCGTCGTGCTCGCGGTCGCCACCGCCACCGAGGCCGGCACGGTCAATGCCGCCGCGTTGCTCGACAGCGCCACCGTCGCCCCGCCCGTCTTCGATACCGTCACCGTGCACGTCGCACTGCCACCCGACCCCAAGCTCGCCGGGGTGCACGTCAGCCCGCTTACAACTACCGGAGCCACCAGCGAAATCGCGGCCGTTTGCGTGCTGCCGTTCAACGTGGCCGTGATGGTCGCCGTCTGGTTGCTCGCAATAGTCCCCGCCGTAGCCGTGAAGGTCGCCGTCGTGCTCGCGGCCGCCACCGTCACCGAGGCCGGCACCGTCAATGCCGCCGCGTTGTCCGACAGCGTCACCGCGGCCCCGCCCGTCTTCGATACCGTCACCGTACACGTCGAACTGCCGCCCGACCCCAGGCTCGCCGGGGTGCACGTCAGCCCGCTCACAACTACCGGAGCCACCAGCGAAATCGCGGCGGTCTGCGTACTCCCATTCAAAGTGGCCGTGATGATCGCCGTCTGGTTGCTGGCAATAGTCCCCGCGGTGGCCGTGAAGGTCGCCGTCGTGCTCGCGGCCGCCACCGTCACCGAGGCCGGCACCGTCAACGCTGCCGCGTTGTCCGACAGCGTCACCGTGGCCCCGCCCGTCTTCGATACCGTCACCGTACAGGTTGACGTTCCACCTGTGCTCAGAGATGCGGGCGTGCAACTCAGCGCGCTAAGAGTAGGTGGCGGCGGCGGGAACGTCCCAATGCCGCCAACGCCATTGATGGGCAGCGTGGTTCCCCCGGCGGTAGTTCCCAACGTGTTCGCAACGTTGATTGTCGTACTCGCCACTCCGGGCGCAATCGTCACGCTCACAACGGCTACGACCCCGTTCTGCATCACGCCGGTGTTGACGCCATATAGCAGGCAGACGTAGGAACCGGAACCCGCCGCGCAGGTGATCGACTTACCCGCCGTATTGGCGCTCGCGCCAGTTGTGGCACTAATCGAGACAATATCGGTCGGGGCGTACCTGAAGGTCCACTGAAGGCCCGCGGGTTCGCTGCCCGCGGGAGAGGCCAGGGTCAGGTTCAGTGTCGCTGAGCCATTCGGGCCCGCAGTTCCCGAGGACAACGACAACGTACCCTGTGCAAAACCAAAGCTTGTCGATAATACCAACAGTGTAACAGTGGAGAGCCCCTGAACCAGCCGGTTCAGCGCACGCCAGCAGACGTCTACTAACACAAGCACACCTCCGATGCAGCGCTATTCTCGAGGACTTCGCAATGCGGTAATTGCCTGCCCATTTCGGGAGTAAACATCAAAATAGAGGTAAAGGACTTGCTCGTTCAATATTGCCTTTTCGGTATTGCCGGACCCTCTCTAAAGTTAGGTCTTAGTCAAACAAGTATTAATACCTGAAACTTGTTTTCTCATTCTCGCAGACCATCCGTTAGACACATCGAAGCGGCACACATAACGAACCGCCCGATGAAGGTACTGCTTTCGAGATTTCTTGAGGCCCGGTAACGACCGCCCGCACCGGAAGTAAACATCCGAGCAGAAGTAAAGGATATGGTTCCTTTTACAACGCTGCTCTTTCTGTTTGTGGGCGTTGTCGTTACAACCACGTCAACACTGCGCCGTTCGGACGAACCGGCGCATACCCCGTCTCCGATACAGGGCGCCCACACTACCTCCGATGTTGGCTGGGCACTTATGCAACTCGCGTGCCAACCGCTATCTTGCTAAAAATACAGGAAACCTGAGGAGGCGCCGGCATTTTTACAGGGTAGAAAAGTGTGGACCTGGACTTTGTACATGTTGGAAAAATCCACTCGCCCGACTGGGAAGGTGGCTCCGGGCCAGCGGCATTGAGCACCGCCGGAGGCATCCTGCGCCAGACCGCGAAAGAGCTGCGCGGGACCGAGTTATTAAATCGTTAATTCCATGACCGTGCTGGAAGCGGAAATTCGAAAATGTCCGAAACGTTTTGGAGACAGCGGCCAGGGAACAATTACACCAGCAGCCCCGTAATTGCGATCGCCGCCCCCGATATTCCGGCCACAATGCCCAGCGCCGGGAACATGGTCTTGCGGGAGATGAAGTAGAGCGAGCTCAGCACGAGGGCGATCTCGAGCAGGCCTTCGCCAAGGTCGAAGCGCAGGGCACGGTGCTCGTCGGTCTCGGAGGATTCTTCGGCCTTGCGCGCCTTCTCCTGGAGCTCGTCCTTCTGCCCCTCGTATTTCTTCTTTTGCGCGGTGTAATCGGAGCGCATTTTCTCGGCGGCCGGGCCCTGCGCGCCGATGACTGCAAGGAGATTCTCGCCCAATTCCAGGCTGTGGTACTTGATGCGGTTCGACTGGTAGTACGTCCAGGCATCGTTGGCATTGGACTTGTGGATGATGGCCGCGGTGTGGGTGCGATGGGAGGCGATGGTGACGATGGCCAGTGCGACGGCGAGCAAGGCGGCGAGTACCCCCACCTTGCGGCCCGTGGGGTCGGCGGCGTGTTCCGTTTCGTGATGAATCTCGAGTTCAGCCATGGATGCGACTCCCGTATTATAGGCTAGTGGCAAGCGGCGAAGAGCTCATGCGGGAGGCGCTGCGGCTGGCGCGCGCGGCCGCGGACGCGGGCGAAGTGCCGGTGGGCGCGGTGGTCGAGATCGGCGGCGAAATCGTGGGCCGTGGTTGGAATGCGCCCATCGCCCGCCACGATCCCACGGCGCACGCCGAGATCCTGGCGCTGCGCGAGGCCGCGGCGCGGGCGGGCAACTACCGCCTGGAAGGCGCCACGATCTACTGCACGCTGGAGCCGTGCGTGATGTGCGCCGGCGCGCTGGTGGCGGCGCGCGTCCGCCGGCTGGTATTCGGCGCGCGCGATCTGCGCTCGGGCGGCGTGCGCAGCAAGTTTCAAGTGGCCGATTCGAACCTGCTCAATCATCGCGTGGAGGTGGTGGAAGGGATGCTGGCGGCGGAGTGCGTCGCCCTGCTGCGGGAGTTTTTCGAGGCGCGGAGGTAGGGGACGGGCCTGCCCGTCCCCTGCCGGAAGCACAGTTAGAAAATCAGCTTGAGCCCGAGCTGCATCTGGCGCGAGCTGCCCAGGTCGCCACGGATGGTGCGCGTGCCCAGGATCTGGCCGAAAGTCGGGGAGGCCAGGTTGTTCGTCGGCTGGCCCAGGTTCGGGTGGTTGAACAGGTTGAACGTCTCGGCGCGGAACTGCAGGGAGGCGCGCTCCTTGATGGTGGTGTTCTTGGCGATCGAGAAATCGATATCCTCAAATCCCGGCGAGGTCAGGATGTTGCGGCCGGCATTGCCGAAGCCCGTCGCCTGGCGCGAGAATGCGAGGGGGTTGAGCCACTGCGAAGCCGACGGGTTGGGCACATACAGCGCGACGCCGGGCACCAGGCTCGGGCGGTCGAAGGCCTCCAGGCTGCCCTTGGCGTCGGTCACGGCGATGATCGGGCTGAAGGGGCTGCCGGATTGCAGGCTCACCACCGGCGACAGGCTCCACCCTTCCACCACCCGGCGCAGGAATGCACCGTTGGCGCGGAACGGCACCAGGTAGGTTCCGCTCAGTACGAAGCGGTGGCGGGCGTTGAAATCGGAAAGCCCGCGCTCCGCCGAAAGGTTGCGGTAATCCTGTGCCTGCGGGTTCGAGCTGCCCACGGAGTTGTTGTCAATGGACTTCGAGAACGTATAGGAGGTGGTGAACTGCACGTTCTTCGCCAGGCGGCGGTTGGCGCTGATCCACAGCCCGTTGTAGTTGGAGTTGGACACCGACTGCTGCACGTTGATGCTGCTGAAGCCGGTGATCGGGCGGACGCCGAGGATGCCCTGGTTGTAGTCGCCGTTGATGCGCAGGTGGTGCCCCTCACTACCCACATAGCTGACCTGCAGCACGGTGTCGAGCAGTTCGTGCTGCACGTTGAAGTTGTATTGCAGCACGGCGGCGTTCTTGAAATCGGGATCGATGGCATTGATGGCGCTGCCCGTTCCCGGCGGCGCGGCGAAGGGATTCAGGATGCTGATGTTGCTGGTGTTGTTCACCGAAGTCGAGAAGGGCGGATTGCTGCCCAGGCCGGTGACGATATTGGTGACCGGCTGATCGAAGTAGATGCCGGCGCCGGCGCGAATCACGGTCTTCCCTTTGCCGAGCGGATCGTAGGCGAATCCGATGCGCGGGCCGAAGTTGGTGTACTGAGCGTTGTAGACGCTGTCCACGCCGCCGGTCCCTACCTGGATCAATTTGTTCTGCGCGAAATTGTACGTCGAGAGCCGGTCGTGCTTCTCCGTGGGAACGCCGTTGAACTCCCAGCGCAGTCCCGCGTTCACCGTCAGACGCGAAGTGAGCTTGATGTCGTCCTGGACGAACGCGTTGACCGCGGTCACGCGCAGCGCGGGTGTCGCCGGGAGCGCGGTCTCGGTGGCGGAGGTCGGTGTGCCGGCGAGGAACCCCGCCAGCGTACCGAAGGAGATGGTGCCGCCCGTGCCGCCGTTGAAATTGTTGTTGAAGAAGCGCCGGATTTCGACGCCGGTGCGGATCGAGTGCCTGCCGCGCACCCAGCCGATGGTGTCGCCCGCCTGGTACATGGTGTCGCCACGGCCCTGCGGGAAACCGTCGATGCCGCCGAAGCGCAACGAGCCGCCGGCCACGTTGATGTTCGGAAAGACGGAGGCCGGGGAAGTGATGCCGAAGTCGGCCGGGTTGGCGTCGTCGGCTTCGATGAAGGAGATCTTGACCCGGTTCATGCCGATGCGCAGTTGGTTCGTCAGGCTGGGCGTGAACACGTGCGTGTAACCGGCCGAGGCCAGGTACCGCGTGGCCGGGCGGAAGTCGCCGAAGCCGTCCAGGTTGTTGCCCTGGAGCGTCGGCTCGGTGCGGCTGTCGCGGTTGGTCATGAACGAAACATAGGTCACGTCCTTTTCCGAGAAGTTATGATCCAGCCTTCCGTGGTATTGGTTAGTGCGGCGGTTGCGTGCGGCAAATCCCAGGAAGAAGGCGCCGGTGGGATCGTTGGCCGCGGGCACGAGCCCGAGCAGTTTCTGCGCCACCGGGTTGGTCACCGTGGCCCGCTGCGCGCCGGTCGGCACGGAGGTTTTCAGCGACGCCACCTCGTGGCCCTCGCGCCCTTCGTAGTCGGTGAAGAAGAAGGTGCGGTTCTTGACGATGGGCACGCCCACGCTGTAGCCGTAAATGTCGCGGTTGAAGGGGACGATGGGGCCGGCCGGATCGAAGGTGTTCTTGGCGTCGAACCGCTGGTTGCGCAGAAACTCGTACGCCGTGCCGTGCAGGCCGTTGGTACCGGATTTCGTGATGGCGTTGATGATGATGCCGGCGTTGCGCCCGTACTCGGCGTTGAACGAGTTGGTCTGCACCTTGAACTCATAAATGCTGTCGATGTTCGGCTGGAAGGTGATCTGGTTCTGCACCATGTCGCTTAGGTTTACGCCGTCCACCAGGTAGTTGGTGGAATCCTCGCGCGTCCCGGAAGCGTTAATGCCGGACATCCCGATGCCGCTCGGCACCGCCAGGAAGGTGCGGTTATTGGTGCTGGGCACGGTGGTGCCGGCCGTCAGCAGCGCCAGATCCAGAAAGAAGCGCCCGTTCAAAGGGATCTCGACGATCTTTTTGTTGTCCATGACCTCGCCCAAGCTGGACGATTCGGTCTGCACATGGGCGGCGGAGGCTTCCACGGTGACCGTGGTCGAGGTCTCGCCGATTTCCAGTGCGGGATCGATTCGCCCGCGCTGGTCGACCGCCAGCACCAGCGAGTTCTGCACAAACGTCTTGAAGCCGGGGTGCTCGGCGCGCACCGAGTATTCGCCGGGCTTGACGAACGAGAATTCGAAATTGCCCTCGGCGTCGGTCTTGGTCGCGAGCGCGATGCCCGTTTGGGTGTTGGTCAGCGTCACCGAGGCGTTGGGAATCGCAGAGTGCTGCGCGTCCAGAACCGTCCCCACCAGCGACGCTTGCTGCGCCGCCAGCGGCAAAGCCAGGAACAACAGGAACAGGAACCCAGCGTAAGCTACACGTGTAATCGTTTTCATGCTTGACCCTCTCGAACGTGGATAGAGACCCAGTTTGTATATAGGAGTACCACCGGCGCGACCCTAAGTCAAGGAAACTATGAGTAACTTACGCGGCAAACCGCAATGTGGCAGCGGCGATTTACAAAGGTTTCGAGATCGCGGCCCTGTTGGGGGGCCGCTTACGGCCGCGGCTCAGACTCGGCGCCCACGCTGAGGGCAGGGGATTGAGCGTCGCCCCGCAGGGCATTCAGGCGGGCGAGTTCCAGCGGGTAGAGCGGATTCCTGGGGTATTCCCTGGTCAGTCCCACGAGTATGTCGCGGGCCCGCGCGGTGTCTTTATCGCGCAACGCCGCCACGGCCAGCAGCAGGCGGGCGAAGGGCGCCAGGTAATGTCCCTTTTCCGCGGTCAGCTTGAGCTTCTCCAGGCCCAGGGCGCGGTCGGTCTCCCCGCCGGCCATGCGCAGCAGCCAGCGCACCGGCGCCGGCTTGACGCTCAACATGTAGTTCTCCACGCCCACCGCAATCCAGGCATCGTAGCACTGCGGATCGGAGGCCAGCAGGCGCTCGGCCATGATGCGGCCGGCCTTCATCTCCTTAAACGACGCCACGTAGCGCTTTTCGATCAGCGCCAGGTAATCGGAATGCAGGCCGTTGGCCAGAATGGACGCGAATAGCGCGTTCCTCCCGGCGGGTGCCGCGGAGGCCAGCCCGCGGGTGGTCTCGAGCGCGGCTTCGAATTTCCGCTTCACGGCGGGGTCGGGAGCGAGCTTGTGGTCGGTGATGAAGTGCTGGTCGTGCACGAAGAATTCCGATTGCAGAATGTGCAGGCGGTCGAACTCGGAAAAGAGGTAGGCGGCGGCATCGGATACCGGGCCCATGGGGTCGTCCGGGTGCAGGCGTTGAAATTCGTGGAATGTCTGGTGCGCTTCGGCGAACTGCAGATTGTACATCTGCCGGTAGCCTTCGTCGAGCAGAGTCGTCGCCGCGCGACTGGGAACGGTGGCCACGGAGAGCGCGAAGAGCAGAATGACAGTCCGAAGAGACATCGGTTTAACATGGGCGCCCCCTTTCCCGGTGAGCGCACCTACTGTGACGGTTGCAATTGGCATGCCGTTACGTGCAAGGTACCACGATTCAGCCCTAAGTTGTTGAGGCTGGGGGGTAATTCTATTCCTTGCATCGGGGGCCGAAGCGAAACCGTCCCTGCCCCGACACTATATAATTGCCGCATGGTGCAGCGTTTGCTCGCGGTTCTCTTGCTAGCCGTTCTGATTGGCGTGGAGGCTCAGGCGCAGGGGCCGCCGCGCGAGGCCGGCGCTACGACGCTGCTCAAGCCGGCGCGCGTCTTCGACGGGGAAGCCATGCATGAGGGCTGGGCCGTGCGCGTGCGAGGCGAGCGCATCGAGGCTGCCGGCCCGGCGGCCGGCGTCGATTCCGCGGGCGCCAAAGTCGTGGAGCTGCCGGGCGCTACCCTGCTGCCCGGGCTGGTCGAGGGGCACTCGCACATCCTGCTGCATCCCTACAACGAGACCACGTGGAACGACCAGGTGGCGCACGAAGGGCTGGCGCTGCGCGCCGCGCGGGCGGTGAATCACCTGCGCGCGACTCTGCTGGCCGGCTTCACCACCGTCCGCGACCTGGGCACGGAAGGCGCCGCATACGCCGACGTCGAATTGAAGCAGGCCGTGAACCAGGGCATCGTTCCCGGCCCTCGCGTGCTCGCGGCCACGCGCGCGATTGTGGCCACGGGCAGCTACGGCCCCAAGGGATTCGCGCCGGAATTCCGCGTGCCGCAGGGCGCCGAGGAGGCCGACGGCGTGGACGCGCTCACGCGCGCGGTACGCGACCAGATCGGCCACGGGGCCGACTGGATCAAGCTGTACGGCGACTACCGCTGGGGCCCGCTGCCCGGCGCGCACCCCACCTTCTCGCTCGAGGAGATGAAGCTCGCGGTGGAGACGGCGCGCAGCGCGGGCGTGCCGGTTTCCGTGCACACCAGCACACCCGAAGGGATGCGCCGCGCGATTCTGGCGGGGGCCGAGACCATCGAGCACGGCGATGGCGGGACGCCCGAGATCTTCAAGCTGATGGTGGAACACCACGTGGCGTTGTGCCCCACGCTGGCGGCGGGCGACGCCACCGCGCAGTACGCCGGCTGGAGAAAAGGCGAACAGCCGGAGCCGCCGGGCATCACGCGCAAGCGGGCCAGCTTCAAAGCGGCGCTGGACGCAGGCGTGACCATCCTCAGCGGCAGCGACGTGGGCGTGTTCGCGCACGGCGAGAATGCGCGCGAGATCGAGCTGATGGTGGCCTACGGCATGCCCGCCGAGAACGCCCTGAAAGCGGCCACGTCGGTGGCCGGCCAGGTGTTGCACATGAACCTCGGCGCAGTGAAGCCGGGTATGTTCGCCGATCTGATCGCGGTGGAGGGCGACCCGCTGCGGGACATTTCCGCGCTGCGCCGCGTGAAGTTCGTGATGAAGGCGGGGACGGTGTACAAGCAGTAGGTGCGGCGAGCCTCCGAAACCGATCCGCCGGGACCAACGCCGGAACCCTGCGTCAATTGAAGGAAGGGGAATCGCGCATGAACCGACCATGGGTGACGACGCTCGCCATCGCGCTCGCCGGAGGAGCGGCGCTGCGCGCGCAAGACAACCGACTGAGCGCCGAGGCCCAGGCGGACTGCCGAACGGTACGGGACTATTTCATCCGTTCGGCGGAGAAGATGCCCGAAGCCAGCTACGGTTTCAAACCGGCGCCCGAGGTGCGCAGCTTTGGCCAGATTGTCGCGCACGTGGCCGACGACCAATACAACCTGTGCGCCCCGGTCAAGGGTGAAACCCGGCACGCGGCCTATTCGGAACTGGAGAATACCCTGACGGCGAAGCCGGACCTTGTGGCTGCGCTCAAACAGGCCTTTGCCTACTGCGATAGCGCCTACGACGCGCTGACCGACGCCTCGGCCGCGGAGGTAGTCGGGTTCGGCAAAGGGAATCGGGCCAAGCTATCGATGCTGAACTGGAACACCTGGCACACCTGGGAGCATTACGGCAACGTGGTGGTCTACCTGCGCCTCAAGGGCCTGGTCCCGCCGTCGAGCGATCGGATACGTTGATTGGTCCGCGGATCTGCCGCCGCGGTAGTGGGGTCCGGTGTTTAACCAACACAACCGGACGCCACTACCGGCGGCCGACTCGTCTGACGAACGGGTTCAGCAAGAAGTGGGAGAACCTTCGCGCAGCCGTAGCGCTCCACTTCGCCTACCATAATTTCTGAAAGGTCCACGGAACGTTGAAGACGTCGCCGGCTGTTCAATCCGGCCTCACCGACCACGTCTGGTAAATGGCTGAGCTTCTGCGCTCCCCTGGCTTACAGCCTTCCATCCGCAGCCTGACGCCGGTGGATTACCTACTCACACTCTGGGTATTGCTTGACCCACCTGACGGTCGTGGGGAAAAAGATCATCACCTGATCGGCTGGGCTTCGGTACGTTCGTCGAAGTGGTATATCTCGTTGAGTAGGCTCTCCGAGCAGTTGAACCCTAGCGTTATCTTGCCAGATAGCGGCGACAGACGTGTTACAATCATTGACAAGATAGAAATCGAATTCTCTGCCGGAGTCCAGCGCACTGATCACTGGGGCATACCTTAGCCTGTTTTGTTCTCTTCCCTGATTGCCAAACCAGAGGTCAATAGGCACGTCCAGGTAGATCAGGTTTGTGCGGCCATGATTACTGACGCGACACTTGTAAGCCCAGAGACCTTGGTTGTGCAGTTGTGCTGATCTTGTTACAAAGGCTCTATCGGGCCAAGTTACATCCTTAACACCACCGTGCACTCCGAAAAATCCCCAGTGTTGGCTCTTGAGCTGCTTGTGGTTTAACGGAATAACGCGGATAGTACCGCCCGCAGGAACAACGAGCGGAAGTGGCACCATGTCGCACTCCATAAAAATAGCCGTGGTTTGGTCCACCGGGATCTTGGGATGTCCCCGAGCCACTGGGGGTTTCGCTCTCATTGTGTCACGCCCGACAATTGCAACTACCACCGCCAGCAGCGCAATGCCTACTGTAGTCGCAATCCTGGCCCGCTTGCGGCCTCTAGATCCCTATTCTCTTATTATCTATACAATAATAGCCTCGTCCATCTTGTACTTCCAACGAAACACTACCGGGGCTGCGTTGATCTCCTCGAAGTATTGATGGATTCGGTCGATCAACTCTTGCTTGCTGGCTACGCGGATTCCTCGGAGCATCGTGCGCGTCATCTTGCTGAATTGATTCTCGATCAGATTCAGCCACGAGCCATGGGT
>JAIQEX010000073.1 GCA_020073615.1 Terriglobia bacterium | reverse complement strand
GGAGAGAGAGGCGGCCAAGGGAAGAAAGGGATTCCAAAGGGAAAGAAACCGCAGGTTTCGTTCCCTTTGGGCTACAGCAACGAAATGTCGCGACTTGCCCTGGGATGCGTATGGTTCGGGCAGTCAAAATTGCAAATATTTTTGGCTAGTATTTACAGACTCGCGCTCCTGAAGGCAAAGCGCCTGGCCGTGGCCAACATCGAATTCATCGCTGTTCACACGGTCAAGAAATGCCGCCTGAAATGGCCCACCCGTCGGATTCCCGCTCAGAGCCCGATTTTTTTCTGCCGGTCCATCCCGAAGTTTGTTTGGATTCCGCCGATATGAGGAAACAGGCATGAAACAGAAGCTGTGGATCCTACTGGCGGTTTACCCCCTATTCGCCCAGAGCTCCGGTTCCAATGGCGTGTACGGTGGATACGTCGGAAGCTCGCGGTGGTTCGATTCCATGCGGCAGTCGGCAGCCAACATCGCGCTGCTGAAGTCGCTGGGAGGGCCGGGCGGGCGCAACCCCTGGCCGGCGGGTTACGCGGAGGCCGTCGGGATCGTTACTTTCCCGAGGGGTAATCCGTTCCCCAAGGGCCGCCTGCCCGACTTACGGATCGTATGCGCCAATCCAGGCGAGGACAGCGTCCCACGCGCCCCTTTCCTCGCGCAGACCGGAGAAGGGCCGGCAAGCTTCTACACGGTCCTCAAGCGGGGCCGGACGTACCATTTCTACTGGATGTATTACTTCGGCGGCAAGGAGCGATTCGCCACATGGACCGTGCCCACGAATGGCAGCCCACAACTGCGGCTGGTAGTCTCGGTGGGCCCCAAGGGCGCCGGCGAGATTCACGCGGAACGATAACCCGGCGGCGTTACCAGGGAACCTAAGTTCCGCGCCTCGCGTCACCGGATAGGATGGCTGGCGCGCGAAACAGGTGCCTCACGGCGAGGGCGGCGATACTGTTCTCCGCGGCCGCGCGCGTAAGCGAGCGGTATGCGGCGCGCCTATGAGCCCCCGGCGGGCCCCGCTTCTCCGGCTGTTCCTGATGGCGCTCCTCGCCGTGCTCGTGCACGGCTATCACCTCGGCGCGGACGACGCTGCCATCTACGTGCCCGCTATCAAAAAGGCCGCGGATCCCGCGCTCTATCCTTTTGGCGCGGAGTTCTTCATGTCCCACGCCCACCTGTCCTTTTTCCCCGACCTGGTGGGCGGTAGCGCGCGGCTGACGCGCCTGCCCGTCAACTTCGCGATCTTCGCGTGGCACGTGGCTGGCATTTTTCTGCTTCTGCTGGCGGCCTGGCGGCTGGTCTGCGCCTGCTTCCACGGCGATGGCGCGCGCTGGGGCGGCGTTGCCCTGTTGGCGGCTCTGCTCAGCGTGCCCGTGGCCGGCACCGCGCTCGCCATCATGGATCCGTACCTGACGGCCCGGTCGCTTTCCACTCCAGCCACCCTCTTCGCCATCGCCTGTTATGTCTCGGGCAAACCCAAGAGCGCCGTGGCATGGCTGCTCGGCACGGCACTCATCCACCCGCAGATGAGCGCTTACGGAGCGGTGTTCCTGACGTGCCTGGCCTGCGCCGGCCGCCGCCGTTCGCCGATTTCCGCGGCTCCTGCGCCGGCATGCGGCGTCCTGCTGCCGCTCCCCTTCCTGTTCGAGTTTCAGCCGGCGCGCGGCGCCGCCCGCGAAGCCCTGTACTCGCGCACCTACTTTTTCGTTTTCCAGTGGGCCTGGTACGAGTGGGTTGGAGTCTTCGCTCCCCTGGCCTTGCTGTGGTGGTGGTCGTCGGCCGCCCGCCGGGGCACGACGCCGGTTTTCCGGACCTTGTCGCGCACCCTGCTCCCATTCGGTCTCCTGTTTACCGCGGCGGGCGTGCTGCTGAACATTTCCGCCCGCCTGGAGAACTACACCCGCCTGCAGCCCATGCGGGCCTTTCACCTGGTGTATGTCGTCTTCTTCGTGCTGCTGGGCGGCCTCCTTGGAGAGTACCTGCTGGCGAAGACGTTCTGGCGCTGGCTCGCGCTCTTCGCCCCGCTGGCCGTGGCCATGTGGCTGCTCCAGCAGACTACCTATCCGGCCAGCCCGCACGTAGAGTGGCCCGGATACGTCGGACCGAACAGCTGGATATCCGCCTTCGTTTGGATCCGCGATCACACGCCCAGGGACGCCGTCTTTGCGCTCGACCCCAACTATATGCAGCTTCCCGGCGAAGACGCCCATGGCTTTCGCGCCATCGCCGAGCGGAGCGTGCTGGCCGACAACGTCAAGGATAGCGGCGCGGTGTCGCTGTTCCCGCAGCTCGCCGGGCACTGGAAGAGCCAGGTGCAGGCGCAAACCGGCTGGGATCGTTTTCGGCGCGAAGATTTCGAAAATCTGGCGCGGCACTTTCCAGTCACCTGGATTCTCACCCGGCGCCCCGGCCCCGCCGGCCTGCGATGCGTTTATGAAAACCGCGATTTGGCCGTGTGCCGGATCGCCGCATCACCCGCCGGAGGCGGGTAGCGGACGCTCGGCGGCAGAGGTTCTGGACCGCCCGCCTGCAGGAGGGGCGGAGAAACCTGTGTAACGCCTGGTTGACCCGCCGCCCCCTTTCTTATAGCATCGTGGAACGCACCTACGAGGAGGCAACCCCATGGATCGCAGGAATTTCTTCCGCATGGCGGCGGGCACGGCTGTGGCCGCACTGCAGGACGGCGCCATCGACCGCGTCCGGGCGGCGGCGGCCGCCGTCAACGGGCGGACCCCCGAAGACGTTGCGGCCGACGAGGATTACTGGGCCGAAATCCGCAACGCCTTCAGCATCGACCGCAATATCGTCAACCTGAATAACGGCTACTGCAGTCCCTCGCCGCGCGTCGTGCAGGATGCCATGCGGCGCTACCTGGACTACAGCGATATGGGGCCGTGGCACACCATGATCAATGTTCTGGAGCGGCAGGTGGAGCAGGTGCGCCGCAGGCTGGCGCAGGCGGCGGGCTGCGACCCGGAAGAGATGGCCATCACGCGCAATGCCAGCGAATCGCTGGAAAACGCGCAGTACGGCGTGGACCTGAAGCCGGGCGACGAAGTGTTGACCACCAACCAGGACTATCCGCGCATGCTCAGCACCTTCCGCCAGCGCGAGCGCCGCGAGGGCATCGTGCTGAAGACCATCTCCTTCCCCGTGCCGCCGCCCAGCATGGACGATCTGTACCAGCGGTTTGAGCGCGCCGTGACGCCCCGCACCAAACTCATCCTGGTCTGCCACATCACCAACCGCACCGGACAGATTTTTCCGATCCGCAGGATCTGCGACATGGCCCATGCGCGCAACATTCCGGTGATCGTCGATGGCGCGCACGCCTTCAGCCACTTCCCGTACAAGATCTCCGATCTGAACTGCGACTACTACGGCGTGAGCCTGCACAAATGGGCCTGCGCGCCGGTGGGGACCGGGTTCCTTTACGTGCGGAAATCGCGCATCGCGGGCACCTGGTCGCTGATGGCCTCGGGGCCCGAGCAGGCGGGCGACATACGCAAGTTCGAAGAGATCGGGACGCACCCGGCGGCCAACCACGACGCCATTTCCGAAGCGCTGATTTTCAACGAGAACATGGGCATCGACCGCAAGGCGGCGCGGCTGCGCTATCTGCGCGACCGTTGGGCCAACCGCCTGACTCAGAATCCCAGGTGCAAGACCCTGCACAGTCCCGACCCGGCGCAATCCTGCGGCATCGGCTTTCTGGCCTTCAACGGCATCGACCCGGCGCCCATTCAAGCCGCGCTGTGGAACAAGTACAGCATCCTCACGGCCCTGGTGCCGCATGAGGAGTACACCGGGCTGCGCATTACGCCGCACGTCTACAGCACCGTGCGGGATATCGACTACTTCAGTGAAATGGTGGAAAAGGAAGTGAAGAGCGCGTAGCGCCCGCTGCTGCCGCCCGGTACTACCGCATGCGCCGCGCCATGGCGGTCTGCGGCGTGCTCCAGGAACTGGGCGGCGCCGTTCCCGCCGGCGGCCCCGGAGCCGGCGGCGTGGGCTCGGGCGGCTTGCGTACCCTCCGGTCCAGGCGATTGGCGATGAAATCGTTCCGCGCCTTGGCGTAGCGGGGCGTACCAGGCTTGCCCTCCACGGCCGCCCACTCCTCCGCGGTGATCTCCTGAATGGACGGCAGGTACTTCTGGAAATAGTTGCGCAGCCGCTCCTGCACCGGCTTGAGGCTGGAATGATAGAGCAGGAAGAGCACCTCGTCGGTGGCCGCCACGGACACGATCTGGTAAACCTGCGAGGCCTTTTTGAGGCGCGCCGAACGAAGCGCCGTCTCTAGCTTCTTGGCGCGCACCTCCAGCTTCTGCCACAGATCCAACGCCGCCTTGTGCATCTCCACGCCCCTGGCCAGCGCCTGTCTTTCTTTGGCCGAGAGCTTTTCGGTGAGCGCGTACAGGAACGGTCCGAAACGCGCGGCGCGCGAGCGGATGTCGTCGGGAAGCATGCGGATGAGCTTCTCGAAGCGGACGAGGCCGGCCAGGTTGGCCTTGGGACCAGCCAGCGCGGGCGAAAACAGAGCAAGCAGGCCGGCCTCGTCCAGCGCCTTCACGATCTCCGCCGGGCTGTCCTCCGTGCCGATGCGCTTCAGCTCGTCGCCCAGCGCCCGCGCCGGAATCAGCTTCTCCACCTCCGCCTCGCGCGCGTTGGCCACCTGCATCTGGGTGCGCTCCTCCACCGTGAACCCCAGCCGCACGCGCAGCCGGTGCAGGCGGAGCAGCCGCGAAGGATCGTCGTAAAAGCCGTACGTGGTAACGGCGCGCAGCTCGCGGCGCCCGATATCCGCGAGCCCGTTCATGGGGTCCAGCAGGAGCCCGCGGGACGCCTTGTTCAGGGAAAGGGCAATGGCGTTGCAGGTGAAGTCGCGGCCTCTCAGGTCTTCCTGTATGGTCGCGGGCGTCACTTGCGGCTTGGCCCCCGTGCGCGCGAATTTCTCCTGCCGCGACATGGCGATCTGCGCCGTTACCCCGCTGGGAAACACCAGCTCGGCGCTCTTCCGGTTCTCGTCGGAAGCCAGCGTTTTCGCGCCCGTGCGGTCGCAGATCGCCTTGGCCACCTTCAGCGCGTTGCCCTCAATGGCAAAATCCAGGTCCCGAATGCGGAATCCGGCCAGCATGTCGCGCATCGCTCCGCCTGTCAGGAAGACGTTGACATTGGACTGTCCCGCGGCTGCCTGGATCTCTTCCACCACCTGGTTCTGATCCGGACTCAAGTGGCTCTCCAGCATGTAGATGTAGTCGCTCATGGCATCCGCTTTCGACTCTTCCGGCTAGGCCCGGGGATGATGTTTCGCTACCGTATCCCGCAGTCTCGACCGCATGACATGGGTATAAATCTGGGTGGTCGAGATGTCGGAGTGCCCCAGCATGATCTGCACGCTCCGCAAATCCGCCCCACCCTCCAGCAGGTGGGTGGCGAAGCTGTGACGAAGCACATGGGGCGTAAGCCCATGAAAGATACCTGCCTTCCGGCCGTATCCGGCCAGGAGCTTCCAGAACGCCTGGCGGGTCAGACACCCGCCGCGCGCGGTTATGAACAGGTACCGGCTGGCGCGGCCCTTGAGCAGAGTCTCGCGGCCGCCGGCCAGATAGTCCGCCACGGCCTGGAGGGCGGCCGTACCCACGGGCACCAGACGCTGCTTGTTCCCCTTACCCATGGTCCGCAACACGCCTACCTCGCGATTCAGATCGCCCACCCCCAGGCGGCACAACTCGGAGACGCGCAGACCGGTGGCGTAGAGCAATTCCAGCATGGCGCGGTCTCGCAAGCCGGTGGGTCGGGCCATGTCCGGAGCCTGAATAATCCTCTCGATCTCCTCCAGATTCAAGAACTTGGGAATCGTCCGCCAGGGCCGGGGAGTGCGCAGATGCTCCATCGGATCGGAATGTATCAGCCCCTCCCCCAGGAGAAACCCGTAGAAGTTCCGCAGCGTGGCCAGATGGCGGGCAATCGTCCGGCCGCTCAATCCGGCTTGGTATAGATGGTCCACGTATTGGCCGAGCCTTTCCGCACCCGGAATCTCGGCGGCCGGCCCGAGGAACGAATTAAACCTCGATAAATCAGTGGCATAGGCTTCCACCGAGTTGGCCGCCAAGCCTTTTTCCAGGCGGCAGAAGTTGAGGAACGCGGTCATTTGGCCGGTCAGGCGGGGCGATTCGGCGGTGAGCGCTCCAGACATCGCCCCAATGATACAATAAGCCGCTAAATGTTTGAAACATTCTGAAGGCATTCGAGGCGAGATTTGGCCGGTTCCACCACGAAAAAAGTAGTCATCCGGCGATTTGAGAAGGAATCCGTCGCCGGATGGGTCAATCCTGCCTCCTATCTGCAACCCGCGGGAGTGGAAGTGCTGTCCGCGCAGGGTAACGTCTCGCACCTCGCGTACGGCGAAATCAAGACGATCGTGTTCGTGCGCGATTTCGAGGACGCCGCCGAGGCCGGGCACCTTTTCTTGACCCGCCCCAAAACGGAGGGGTTGTGGGTCAGCTTCCAGTTCCGCGATGGCGAAGTGATGGAGGGCATTATGTCCAACAACCTCCTGCAACTGGAGCAGTATGGCTTCACCGTGATTCCCCCCTCGAGCAGCCACCAGCGGGTCTTCATCCCGCGCGCCGCGGTCCGGTCCGTGGAGGTGCTGGGGGTGGTGGGCAGCCCGCTCCACAGGAGGAAGGCGAAGGCCGTGCCCAAAGAGCAGATCGGTCTGTTCGAAGAGTAGTGGAACAGTCCCCCAAGTCTCGCTATACTGGAATTTAATACTAATCAGTCTTCAGTTGGAGGAGTCTATGAAGTTGCGCAGTGCAGCCGCGGCCGCGGCCGGGCTTCTGTTTTTCGCTTTTACCGCGCTGGCCCAGGTGACGGCGGTGGAAGGCATCGTCAAGGGCGTTGACGGAAAACCGGTGGTGGGCGCGGTGATCAAGATCCACCGCACCGACATGAAGTGGGATTCGCAGACCAAGACCGACAAGAAGGGCCACTACTTCCACACCGGTCTGCCCATCAGCGGCACCTTCACCGTCAGCGTGGAAGTGGATGGCAAGCAGGTCGATTCCGTCTCGGGCGTGCAGCCCAGGCCGGGCGACCCCTTGCCCGTGAATTTCGATTTGAAATCGAACCAGCAGAGCAACTCGGCGAACCAGGCGGAGATGCAGAAAGCGATCGAGACCGGGCTGATCTCCGACGAGCTCAAACGCCGCATGACGCCCGAGCAGAAAGCGCAACTGCAAAAGCAGATCGACGCGCAGGCGGCCTCCATGAAGAAGCGCAACGAGTTGAATAGCGCCTTCAACGATGGCATGGAAGCCTTGAAGGCGAAACAATACGACCAGGCGGTGGCGGCACTCACCAAGGCTGCCGAGGTGGACCCCACGCAGGCGGCCGTCTGGGCCAACCTGGGCGACGCTTACATGGGCCAGGCTTCCACCAAGACCGGGCCGGAGTACGACGCCCTGACCCAGAAGGGCCTCGACTCCTATGCCAAGGCGCTGGAGTTGAAACCCGACGATGCCGCGGCCCACAACAACTACGCGCTGGCGCTGGCCAAGGCCAAGAAAATTCCCGAGATGCAGGCCGAGCTGAAGAAATCCGCGGAACTGGACCCGGCCGGCGCCTACCGGTCTTACTACAATCTGGGGGCCCTGATGACCAACGCCGGACAGTTGGAGGCCGCGGCGGAAGCTTTCAAAATGGCGATTCAGTCCGCCCCCAATGAGCCCCGGAACGCCGAAGCCTATTACCAGTACGGTGTGATCCTGATGGGCAAGGCGACGGTGGCGGCGGACGGCAAGATCTCGCCCGAGCCCGGCACCACGGAAGCGTTCCAGAAATACCTCGAGCTAGCGCCCGGCGGCACTCACGCCGAGGAGGCCAAGGCCATGCTGGCCAGCCTGGGCTCGGCCGTGGAGACCAAGTTCACCGACCCCAACGCCAAGAAGGCGCCGCCGCCGAAGAAGAAAAAGTAAGTGGACTCCGGGGCGGCCGGCGCGGCTCGCCGCCCCGATCGCATGTTCCGCACACTGATCGTCGATTTCATTTTTCCGCTGCTGCTCATCCTGCTGCTGAGCCGAGTCCTCAGGAGCATCCTCGCGGGTTTCCGGTCCGGTCCCACGCGGGCCGCACCGGATCGTCCGCCGGCGGTGCAGGCGGGCGGCGAGCTCAAAAAGGACCCGGTGTGCGGCACCTACGTCTCCACCTCGGCCAGCGTCACGCGCAAGGTCAACGGCCAGGTGATCTACTTCTGCTCCGAAGAGTGCCGCGACAAATATTAGAAACGATGCAGCGCGTAGCGCCGCCGGCCCCTGGCCCCTGGCCCCCACCCCGTTACTTCCGGTAGTACCCTGCCCGCGCGATCACCGTCCATTCCTGCGGCCGCAGCGGGGCCCCCGGCGCCAGCGCCACGCGCAGTTTGCAGAACGTTCCGGCGGGCTTCGTCTCCGAAGGCCGGTAGCCGATGGTGTAGCGCGAGCGCAGATCGTCGATGATCTCCGCCAGGCGGTCTTCCACTTTCTTGCCGCCCCGGCCCAGGGCGATGCCTCCGGTCAGCTCCGCGTATTTGCGCGCGTCCCCGGCCGGGTTGCGTTTGCGTGCCGGCGCCTCGATGGCCATCTCGAGCGAGGCCCACGGCACCGCCAGCGGATCCTTCAACAGCAGCGCCGCCACCACGGTCCCGGATTCGTGCAGTTCGCGCAGGGCTTCCTCCTCGGAATGCGGGGGCGCGCCCCCAAGGCTCTGTCCGTAGTGCCGGCGGTTGAAAGCGGACGCCGCGTTGGGAAAATTGTCGGTAAGCCAGATCACCACCCGCCGGCTGGAGGGATTGCGCGACTGCTCCAACAAGCAGGCGGCCCGGTAAACCGCTTCGTTGAAGAATGCCGCCTCGCGCTGTTTCATGCCCGCGGCGCGCGTGATCGCGTCGGCGGTCCGCTGGCGGTCCGTAGTGAAGCCGTCCACCACGTGAGCCGACGCCGCATAGGCCATCACCGCGGTCTCGTCCTCGGGCTTCAGGTGGTCGAGCGCCGACCGCGCCCCGGCCGCCAGGCGGCGCAACACTCCGCGCACGCTGTCGGTGAGGTCGAACAGGAACACGATGGAGAGCGGAAGCTGGTCGTGGTCGAAGAAGGCAATCTGCTGCGCCACGCCGTCTTCATACAACTCGAAGTCCTTGGCCTGAAGGCTCCCCAGGGCGGTCTTCGTCTTGCGGTGAATCACCTGCACATCCAGCAGGACCAGCTCCGAGGTGGCGTGAAAGACGGGCGCCGCTTCCTGCGCGCACGCCGCCGACGCCGCCAGCAGGGCGGCCCACGCCGCCAGTGGCGCTTTCATTCCCTGTGATACGCGGCGGAGGCCGGTGCGGTTTCGGCGCGGCGGGCGCCGTAGAGCGGCCGATCAATGGCGCATGGGCTGGGTGTTGCGCCGCGTCGCGGCCTCGACGCGTTCGAAGCCGCGGTTCATATCCACGCGAAGTGCCTGCATTTCCGCCTGGAGGCTTTGGCTATGGTCGTCGACCAGTTTCACCAGGCTGGCGAACCGGCCGTCCAGATACGCGATCAGCTCCCGGTCCATCGTTGGTGTCTCGATCCTCTCCTATCATTCACGCTCAAAAGGCACCGCGATTGCAAGCGGGAGAGCCATCAGCCAGCCGTCGGCGCCGTCTTCGTAGTACCGCGGTACGCGCCTCACCTTACGAAATCCGTACTTTTCGTAGAACGCGCGGGCCGGGTCGTTGCTGGTCTTCACCATGAGGCTCAGGCGGGCGATGGCGCGCCGCCGCAACCGGCGCAGCGTGCTCTCCAGCAGGGCCGAAGCGGCGCCCCGGCCGCGAGCTCGCGGGTCCACGGCCACCGAGACCAGCTCGGCCCGCCCCCCTCGTGTGCAGGTGATCATGTACCCGCAAATGTTCCGCGTACCCTCCGCCACCACCAGGAATAGCTCCCCGCACGTGCGGGAGTATCCTGCAAACAGGTTGCGATCCCAGGCCTCGCTGCCGAAGCTGGCGTTCTCGATCGCGAGAATCCGTTCCAGATCGGCCGGGCGCATTCGCCGGATCGTAAATCGCGTGGACATCTGTTATCCTTTGTTTCTAAGGTCCCTAGGTGGTTTGCAGGTGGCGACACGAAAAAAACAAAGGAAACGGCGGACGCCTCTTGACAAGGATTTCGGACTCCGGCATACTGGAATCAAGATGCAACTGAGTGGCAACTGCGACCAGCCGGAAGTCTTCTCCGCGACCCTGGTTGACCTCGTCCGGGGCGACGCCGCGATCCTGGACCGAATCGACTTGCCCGGCGACGACGCGCGCCGTTTGATGGAGCTCGGCTTTCTGCCGGGCACGCGCGTGACCGCGGGTCTCAGCGCGCCGGGCGGCGATCCGCGCGTGTTCCAGGTGGATGGTTCGGAAATCGCCCTGCGGCGCGAAACCGCGCGGCGCCTCAAGGTCCGGCTGGAAAAAGCGCCCAGGCGCGGCCCGAGAGTCTGATGAGCGAGTGCAGCGATTGCCGGAGTTGCGGCGCGAGGGCCGTCCTGGAATTTCCGGGATCGTCCACCGCCGCCAAGGCGGTCGCCGTGATCGGTCCGCCCAACTCGGGCAAGACCACGCTGTTTAACCGTCTCACCGGTCTCCGTCAAAAAGTCGCCAACTTTCCCGGCGTCACTGTCGAACAGCATACCGGAATCGCCGAGCTTCCCGACGGCCGCGCCGTCCGCCTCATCGACCTGCCGGGCGTCTACAGCCTGTCGCCGCGCTCGGAAGACGAGCAGGTAGCCTACGACGTGCTCACCGGCAACCGGGACGACACACCCAAGCCGGAAGCCATTCTGCTGGTGCTCGATTCCACCAACCTGGCGCGCCACCTCATGCTGGCCGCGCCCATCCTGGCGCTGGGCGTACCGACCCTCATCATTTTGAACATGGCCGACGATCTGCGCAACCGCGGCGGCCATCTGAATCTGGACAAGCTGGCGGCGGAGTTGGGCGCGCCGGTGGCGCTCATCAGCGCGCGCCAGGGCGAAGGCATCGGCCAGGTATTCGATTTTCTGGCCGGCGCCATGCCCAAGCCCGCGCCCAAGGAACTGCCCGTCCTGCACGACGTGCCCAAGTGCCGCCAGTGGGCCGGCCGCGTGGGCATTGAGGCCGCGTACCGCCCGCCGCTGGCGCCCAAATGGACGCGCCGCCTCGATGCCGTGTTCCTCCATCCTGCGATTGGGCCGCTGGTCTTCGTGGCGGTGGTGTTTGCCGTCTTCCAAACTATCTTCAACGCCGCCGTGCCGCTGATGGATGGCGTCAAGTGGCTGTTCGACGTCTCCGGCAACTGGATTACCACGACGCTGCCCGATTCGCTGATCCGCTCGCTTCTGGTCGAAGGAGTCTGGAAGGGCGTCGGTTCCGTGGTGGTCTTCCTGCCGCAGGTGCTATTGCTGTTCCTGTTCATCGCCATCCTGGAAGATTCCGGATACCTGGCGCGCGCGGCCCTGATTGCCGACCGCACCATGGCCAAGGTCGGCTTACAGGGGAAATCTTTCATTCCGCTGCTTTCGGCGTACGCCTGCGCGGTGCCGGCCATCATGTCCACGCGCACCATCGAGAACCGGCGCGACCGCATCGCCACCATTCTCATCGCGCCCTTCATGACGTGCTCCGCGCGCCTGCCGGTTTACACACTGATCATCGCCGCGTTCATCCCGCAGCGTCACGTTGTGGGCCCGTTCCTCAACACGCGCGCGGCCGCCATGCTGGCGCTCTACGTTTTGGGGTTCCTGGCCGCCGTGGTGACGGCGCGGCTGCTGAAATCGTCCATCCTCAAGACCGGCCGCACGCCCTTCCTGCTGGAGATGCCCTCCTACCGCTGGCCCACCTTCCAGTCGATCGGCCTCCGCCTCTACGACCGTTCCAAGGTTTTTCTGCGCCGCGCGGGCACGGTGATTCTGCTGGTCACGGTGATCCTGTGGATCATGGCTAACCTGCCCACGCAGAACGGCCACATCCCGGCCATCGAGAACAGCCTGGCGGGCACCATCGGGCGGACCATCGAGCCGGTCCTCAAGCCGCTCGGCTTCAATTGGAAAATCGGCATCGGGCTGATTACCTCGCTGGCCGCCCGCGAGACCATCATCGCCACGCTGGGCACCATCTACGGCATGGATCCGAAGTCGCACGGGCTCGATTTGCAGAACGCCATCCATCGCGACCTGACGCCCGGTGGCGCGGTGGCCCTGCTGGTCTTTTTCGCCTTCGCCATGCAATGCATCTCCACCATTGCCGTGGTGCGGCGCGAGACCGGAGGGTGGAAGTGGCCCATCCTGCAATTCAGTTACATGAGCGTACTGGCCTACGCGGGCGCGTTCGTGGCCGCCCACCTCATCCGCTGAGCGGCTGCCCGCCCACCCCTCCCCACCGAGGAGTAAACTCCCTGGTACCCATTAGTCCCGGTACTGCCCGGCTACGCCACATGATCGAAAAATCTGTATACTGTTACATCTCCCGAGGATTGGAAACGGTGATTGGAGGCGGGCTCAAAATCTCTCTCGGCGCATGCGCGCTCGCGCTGTGGGGGCCAGCCGCGTGGGCCGAGGCCAATAGCGCCGCGGCGCTCACCGAGAAACTGACGCAGCATTATAAGCCCGTTAGGCCCGGAACCGCAGGCGCGAAGCCCAAGCTGTTGACCGTCCGCCAGCCCGGCATTCTCGGAATTGCCGCCGCCGACGCCCATTTTCTGGACTCCTGCCCAACGATTTTCCGGTCGGGCAGGATTCATCAGTTGCCCGGATATTTCTGTTCCCAATTGGCGGCCAAGTCCCAGAAAAAGCTGCTCGTGGCGGAGCGGGTTTATGTCACCAACATCCTGGTCAGTTTGGCCTTCGACCGCATCAGCTTCTACCTGGCGGCCTGCGGCGCCTGCGCCCCGGACACGGAGCCCGCCTTCCGCTCGCTGGTGGTGTTCGAGTTCTCCAAGGGATACCTGGCCAAAGCGGCCGTGGCTGAAATTGTCCAGACCGTCGATCGGGTCTTTGCGGCCCAGGACGCCGCGGCGGATGCGCCGGAGCCGGTCCCGCCCGAGCCGGTGGGCGCGGGTCCCGCCACCCCTGCCGAACCCGCGCCGAACGCGCCGGCGGCGGCAGCCGCCGCCGCACCGCCCGCGGCCGATGCGGCCATCGTCAGGAAGGGACAGACTCCGGGCGAGGTCGAGAAGATTCTGGGAAAGCCCCTGGCGATAATCGACCTGGGGACGAAACTTGTTTATGTCTATCCGAACATGAAGTTGCTCTATGTCGGCGGTAAGTTGGCCGATGTTCAGTAGCGGAGAGGTGAAAGCAGATGCATAACATGGCAATGCCAACAGGAATCGATCGGGCTCCCAACCCTGGGAGGCGCGGCCGTTGGAGCCGTGCGCACAACCGGACGAAGCGCAACCTTGCCGCCCTCCTCGTCACGCTCGCCGGCATTCTTGCGCTGGCGGCCAATTGCGGCGCGGCGGATCCCACTTTGTCCGCAGAAGCAAGACACGCCCTCCGGCTGCAACCCGGAGTCGTGCTGGTCTATGTCAGTTACGATTTCACGATACTCGACTATCAATTCAAGTGTTCGAGCTCCGGCAGCGGGTTCCTCTACCGGCCCGACGGGTACATGATCACCAACGGACACGTCGTGCAGTTGGCCAACCGAAAGGACCTGCAGGCGCGGGCGGCGCTGTCCAACGCCATCAATCAGTGCATCGTGGATACCATTAAAGGATCCCGGCTGACCGACGAGCAGCGGCAGGACGTGGTCAACCAGATTAAGGCGGCTCCCGCCACCGCGTTTCACGGGAAAGACCCGGAAATTTCCGTGGTGCTGGACAACGGGTCCTCTTACAAGGGAGAGATCAAAGCCTATAGCGATCCCGTCTCCGAGGGGGGGAAGGACGTCGCGGTGATCAAGATCGACGGCCGGAATCTTCCCACCGTTCCCCTCGGTCATTCCGATGGAGTAAGTGTAGGCGATGAAGTTACAGTCATTGGGTATCCAGGTGCGGCTAACCTGCTGGTCAGCAGGGAATCTGCGCTGATACCAACTGTAACCCACGGAAGGATATCCGCCGTAAACAAGATCATGGCTAAAGGTACCCCGGTTCTCCAGTCGGAGGTAACCATTAACCACGGAAACAGCGGAGGCCCCGCGTTCGACGACAAAGGGAACGCGATTGGCATCGCCACTTATGGCTCGCAGGAAGCCTCGGGATTCAACTTTTTCGTGCCCATCGACACGGCCTGGGAGTTTGTCCGGCAAGCCGGGGCCGATCCGGCCTCCGGCCCCTTCGACACCGTCTGGACGGAGGCGCTGGACGCCTATTCCGCCCAACACTGGAAGAAGGCCCACGCGCTGATCGGCAGCGCTCTGGAACTGATGCCCAATCAGCCCGACGTGATGAAGCTGCAGCGGCAGGCGGCGGCCAATGAAAGGAGCCTGGGGCCCGGCGCCAGCATTCTGGAATCGCTCGAATCGCCCCCCATCCTGATCGGCGGCGGGTTGATTCTGGCCGCCATCGTAATCGTAGCCATTGTGTTCCTCAAACCGTCGCGGGCTCCCGTGGCGGGGCCGGCCGCCCCAGTGGAAAGCGCGGGCATGAGACCGACGACGGTGCAAACGCCGCCGCCAATGAACCTCGGCGCGCTGCATATCACCAGCGGTCCGCTGAAAGGCAAACAGTACCCCATACCAAAGACCGGCCTGCTGATCGGGCGCGATCCGCAAAAGTGCATTATCGTGCTTCCCGGCGACAACGTGGGGCGCGAGCACGCCTGGGTGATGCCCATGGAGAACGGCCGGGATGTCGCGGTGATCGACCGCGGCTCGGCCAACGGAACTTATCTCAACTCGACGGATACGGAGCGCATCAAGAAAGCGCTGTTGCAGAACGGCGACCGGATTTTCATCTGCCGGGAGAATTCGACCGAAATCGCATTTTACCGGCCCTGACGCGCCTTGAGGATCTCTACAGGAGGACCACAGCCATGATGCAACGATGCTCCAACGGACACGAATTCAACTCCGATTTCGGGCCGGAATGCCCGGTTTGTATGCCGGCGGATTTACGCCCGGGGGCGGCCCCGGTAAAGCGCACGGTGGTCGACCAATCGCCCTCGCAGTTGCCGCCCACCCAGGCCACGAGCGCTCCCACCGTGGTGGTCGCGGGCGCGGGCAGCAAGCGCATCGTCGGTTGGGTGGTGGTGGAGCGCGGCCCCCAGCGGGACAAAGACTTCCGGCTCTACGAAGGGCAGAATCGCGTGGGCCGCGACGCCAACTCTCATATCGTCCTGTCCGACCCGCTGGCCGGCGGCGCCCACGCGGTGATCAACTACGACGGTACGCGCTTCGAGATCATCGATCTGGCCTCCAAGAACGGCACCTTTCTGAATGAGAAGAGCACCACGGTCACGCGCGAAGAACTCAAGAACGGCGACGTGATCCGCATCGGCGACACGTCGCTGCAATTCATCAGGCGCGTGTAAGCCGCACGGAACCGGTATGAGTGCCAGTATGACCATCCGGGCGGATGTGGAGCTCGCCAACGCGACCGATGCCGGCTGCCAGCGAACGGTCAACGAGGATTACTACCTGTTCGTCGAGCCGCAGGACGATGCCGACTTTGCCCGCCGCGGGCGCCTCGTCCTGGTGGCCGACGGCGTAGGCGGCCACAAAGGAGGCCGCATCGCCAGCCGGCTGGCCGCCCACACCATCCGCGACGTTTTCCTCTCCAGCCAGGAACAGGACCCCCGCGACGTGTTGATCGAAGGGTATCTGCAGGCTCATCGCGCGATTCAGGATCAGGCCGCGGCGTCGCCGGAGCTCGAGGGGATGGCGACGACCTGCACTTCCGCCATTCTGAAAGACGGCCGGTTGACCGCGGGCCATATCGGAGACTCCCGGTTTTACCTGATCAGGGACGGGCACGCCCGCCAGCTCAGCCGCGATCACACCGTGGTCAACGATCTGCTCCTGGAGGGCGCCATCACCCCCGAGCAGGCGCTCACGCACGAAAAGCTGCATGTGCTTTCCACGGCGTTGGGTTTGGGACAGACGCTGGGAGCGGATTTTCTCGAAGAACCGCTGGCGCTCCATCCTCAGGATATTCTTCTCTTTTGCAGCGACGGGCTGCACGGCCTGGTGAGCGACGACGAGCTGGCTTCGGTGATAGTCAGTCAGCCACTCACCGAAGCATGTGCGGAACTTATAGCCTGGGCCAAGGCGAGGGGCGGACCGGACAATATTACTCTCCAACTTATCCGTATCATGTCCGTGGGCCCTTTCCCTGTAAATGGCGGGTTATGACTGGCCTGTTTTTCCGGAGAGTTCGGCGATTCAGTGGAGTAGGCTGCCCGGCCTGCCCAGCGCGCGGAGCGCGCCTTCGGCGCGAGGCAGGCCAGGAGGCCTACCCCGCCACTCAGGAGACTCTGGTATGCAATATTGCTCGCAGTGCAGTCGCACCTACCCGGCGGACTATCGGGTATGCCCGCGCCACAACACGCCGCTGGAAGGGAAGGAGGAGCTGGAAGTCGGGATGATCGTAAGGGAGAAGTACAAGATCCTGGAACTGATCGGGGACGGCGCCATGGGCCGCGTCTGGCTGATCGAGGATCTGGACTTCACCTACAAGAAAGTGCGCAAGGCGATGAAGGTGCCCTTGCCGCAACTGGCTACAGATCCCGCCTATGTGCAGCGCTTTCGCGATGAAGCGGCCAAGGCGGGCGTCCTGGATCATCCCAACGTGGTGCGCACCGAGCACATCGACCGGACCGAGTCGGGCACGCCTTTTCTCCTGATGGAGCTGGTCGAGGGCCGGTCGCTGCGCTGGTGGGTCGAGCGCGAGCCGCATCTTCAGTGGCGGCACTCGCTGGAAATAGCGCGCGAGATCGCTTTGGCGCTCGCGGCGGCGCACGAAGCCGGGCTGGTGCATTGCGACATCAAGCCGGAGAACGTGCTGGCCGTCACCAAGGCCGCTCCCTATCCGCTGAAGGTGACCGATTTCGGGCTGGCGAAGGCGACCAGCGCACTCACCGGGAATCTGAACCAGACGCTACCCGGCACCACCTGGGGAAACGATGTCGTGGCCGGCACGCCGGGGTACATTGCGCCCGAGCAGGCGCAGTCGCGGGGAACCGTGGTGCCGGCGTCGGATGTGTACTCGCTCGGGGTCATGTTGTACGAAATGCTGACGGGCGACAAGCCCTACGGGAAGCTCGATTCGGTGGAAGCGGTGCGGCTCGCCCAGGGGGGGCCGCCGCCGGTGTTGCGCGCGCGCCCCGAGTGGCCGGCGGGCCTGGCCGATTTGACCAACCAGATGCTGGCTCTCGACCCCACCGCGCGGCCGCCGGCGGCTGCCGTGGCGACCCGGCTGGGCGCAATGCTCCAGGGAGCCGGGCTGACGGAGCCACGGGCGGCCACGCCCGGCGCCGGAGTGCTGGAGCCACAGGCGACAACCGTTGAAATCACGCCTGCCGCTACGGCTGCTGCCACGGCTGGGGCGGCTCCGGTGGCGCAATCGACGGCGCAGTCGACGAACCCTGTGCGGGAGACGGTCCCTCCGAGTGTTGCCGGACCAGCGGCAGCGGTGGGAAAGCCGAATCCACGCAAGGGCCTGTTCATCGCAGTGGGAGCCGCCGCATTAGGGGTGGTGGTGCTGGCGGTGGGCTTCCTATCCTCCGGCCATCAGCCGTCACCGCTGCCCCCCGAGTCATCTGTTACTCCCAGTCCCGGCCACGGCGGAGGGTCGGGTGGAGCGGCCGGCGGTGCGTCTGGGGGAGCCGTCCCCGAGCCGAGTAACTTTACACCGCTCACTCCGCCCGCCCCCAAACCGGCAGCCGCCTCCCCTGGCGTCGTACCTCCGGCACCGCCGCCCCCGGACCGCAGCAAGCAAGCCGACAAACGGCCGAAACCTGCTCCGCCGCCCCAGGATGCGGAGACACTCGACAAGCTGGGGACCAAGCAGTTGTCCGATCACGACTGGAAGGGCGCGCGTGAATCGCTTACCAAAGCGGCGAGCCTCCGCAACGCCCACAGCATGGTCCTGCTGGGCGCCATGTATTCCGAGGAGCACAATTATGCCGATGCCGCCAGAATGTTCCGGCAGGCTGCGGATTTAGGCAATGCTCGCGGTATGTATAATCTCGCGGTCTTATACGAGACCGGCAAGGGCGTTCCCCAGAGCCTGGAGGACGCCGCACGCTGGTACGGGTCGGCCGAAAGACTGGGCGAGAAGGACGCCCGGTACCGCCTGGGAACGATGTATGAGCGGGGCGCCGGCGGCCTGCCGAAGGATCTGCAGAAAGCGAAGGAACTCTACCAGCGGGCGGGAACTCCGGAGGCGAGCAAACGGCTGGCGATCATAGCGCCGGGCGCCGCGCGGTAGCGGCCCGAATCGGGATTCCCCAGCGCTTCCTGAAACACGGTGGTGAAGAAATCCCGCGAGCCGGGCGAGCAGCCGATGTGCAGGTTCTCCATGCCCTCCTCCACAAAGCCGAGGTAGCCTTCCCACCCGAGATCGTTCAGCACGAACCGCAGGCACTCCAACTCGCCCGGCGGCAGGCCCGCGTAGCCGATGTCGAAGACCTGCCCGGAGCAGTGGGACAGCGCTTCCCGCCGGCCCAGGCTGCGGGCGTAGTCTTCCGGCTCCACCAGCGCGGTGACTTCGAGCGGCTGGAACTTCTCCCCCTGCGGATTGAGTTCCTCGTGCAGGCGCCGCGTTTCGAAGGCGATGTACGCCAGCGTGCCGATGGCCGCGGGGGACGCTTCCGAGAAGAACTCGAGGTTGGCGGGAGCATCGGGCGAGAGCTTCAGCGCGTAGCCGAAATAATCCGGCCGCTCGAACGCCTTCACCAGTCTTTTCCCCAGGTCCGCGCGGATCTCCTCGCAGCTATGGAAGATCATGTCGTCGCGCTTGAGCCACACCGAGAGCCGGTGCGGGGCGCGCGGCGAGAAGCCGTTGAGGCCGAACTCGCTGCGGTACTCCTGCGCCAGCGAAATGAACGCCGCGGCGTCGCGCCGGTACAGCGCCAGCAACTGTTCCGCCCGCTTGACGCGGAAATAGTAGGTGGGCGAGTAGTCGCGCAGCATCTGCTGCTGGATGGCCTGGTACAGTTCGCGGTTCCACGCCGGGCTGCAGGAAAAGAACATGCGCGGCACGGTCGCATGGGGAATGCCGCGCGCGCGCCGCGTGAGGTCCAGCATCTCGGCCACGCAGCCCTGCCCGCAGTGGTAGGCGAAGATGGCCCAATCGCGGCCGCCGAATTTCTGCTCCATTCCGGCCAGGTAGGAAGCCGCCGCGGGAATGGCGCGGTCGGGCGACAGGCGGTCGTCGCGCACCGTCACCACGTACGGCGTCTTATGAGTGACGGTCCGATACTTGGGCTTCCGGCGGCGGCTCGCCACCAGCACTTTTTCGCGAGTGGTCCGGTGGCGCGTGGCGTGCACCACCTTGAGGCCCATGCTGCGCGCCGTGGCTTCGGAAATCTGCATGACGCCCCTGGGGCCGGACGGGCTCTCCGCCCGCGCCTCGCCCCAGCTTTCCAGGTACGCGATGGCTTCGATCAGCGAGGCCGGCATGCCGCTGCGCTGCGAAGCCGTCCGGAACAGCGCCTGCAGCTTCAGATTGCCGGTGATGCGCCGCGCGCCGGGCACGGCCTGCGGATCGCGCAGGATGGCGAAGGTCTGCGATTGGATCATGAGGTCCGTGCGCACCGCCAGCAACTCTTCGGAGATGTCGTCGCGCCCCACCCCGATGCCCGACACCCGGTGCGCCGGCGCAAAATATCCCGGCGAGCCGGCCTGGCCGGCGGGTGCAAGGCTTAAGAGGAACAGCAGCGCGAATCTCATTACCTAAGGACAGTGTAACCGTTGGCGCCGGATTCTTGGGACCGCCCTGGGAGACGCGCGAAGACCGTAATCCGTAAGTAGGGCTAAAGACCTTCCACCGCCGAGGCGCCGAGACGCCGAGGACTCAGGGTCTCTCGGCGCTCTCCGCCACCTCGGCATCGGTACCTGTCAGGTGCAACTGCTAGCCCAACCTTCGCAGCGAAGGTTAGGCTAGCGCCCGTTGGGAATCACTTATTTCCGATTTTTTTCGCGCGGACCGAGCGCGCGGAGAACCGACTGACCTGGTCTTCCTCGGCGCCTCGGCGCCTCGGCGGTGACGTCTTGGACGCGCGTTCGATACTCCGCCGCATGGGCCCCGGCGGTAGTATGGAGGAGCGACGCAATCCGCGCTGCCGCATCGGCGGACGCAGTGCCAGGTCGGCGTATTGCGGTCAACCATCGGTCGAGGAGAGTGGAAATGACAATGATCTCGGGCGTATTCGGCGGCGTGTTTGTCGTGGCCTACCTGGCCATCGTCATTTTTGTAATCTGGAAATTCTATGAAGCACTGGCCAGGATCGGCCGTGAACTTTCCGACATGAAGACCATTCTTCGCGACGGTCTAAGCCAGATCTCATCGAAACCGCGCGATGTCGCCTGACCGCGCTCCGCGGCGCCCCCACGCTACGATAGTAGCCTGAGGCCGGCATGACACGTCTCGAAAGGTTTCTGGCATATTCCGAGTCCCACCGGGTCACCCTCTGCGCGGTCTCCGCCGTGCTGATCGCGCTGATCGCCTGGGCCGACTGGTTATCGCCGGACAGTTCCACCGGGATTCTGTACCTGATCCCCGTCCTGCTCACCGCCGCCGCTCTGAATGGTTTCCAGATTCTCATCATGGCCGCCGTGTGCGGATACCTGCGCGAAGTCTTCGATCCGCTGCAGGGCACGGGCGGCTTCACCGGCTGGCAGTTGGTGGAGACCTTCAATCCTTCACGCTGGATTGCCGGTTCGTTCGGCCGGCTGTCGGTGTCGGTGGCCGGGTTCGCCATGACGGGTTTTCTCGTCGCGGCGTTGAACGACCGCCGCCGGCTCCTGGCCAAACATCTGGAAGAGCGGGAAGAGCAGATTCGCCTCCGCCAGGAAGCGGAACAGCAGGTGCGCACGCTCATCGAGACCAGCCCGCTGGCCATTCTCACCATCGACGACTCCGCGCGTGTCGCCCTGGCCAACGAATCGGCGCGGCAACTGCTCGGCTTCGAGAAAGAGCCGCTGCAGGGCGAGAAGGTCGCGCCGTACTTGCCCATCCTCTCCCGCATGCTGCGCAGCCAACATTCGGGCGAGATCCGCACCAACGTGGAGTGCAAAGGGCAGCGCCGCAACGGCGACGTGTTTCTGGCGCACGTCTGGCTCTCCACCTATCGCACTTCGGGAGGGCCCGGACTGGCGGCGGTGGTGTGGGACGCTTCGGAGAACCTGCGCGACCGCGAGGGCTCCGGCCTGGATTCTATGATGGCCACGTCGCGCGTGCTGATCGGCGCCATCTCCCACGAGATCCGCAACCTGGCCGCCGCAGCGCGAACCGCCCACGCGGCCCTGGCCGCTACCGCCGCGGTCGCCCACGAGGAACATTATCGCGTGCTCGGCACCCTCATCGAGGCGCTGGAGAAGATCGCGTCATCCGGCCTGCGCGTGGCCTCCGACCGCGCCGCCATGGTGGCCGACCTGGGCACGGTGCTCGATGAGACCCGCATCGTCATCGAACCCACGCTGCGCGAAGCCGGCATCGGCCTGGTGTGGGAGGTGCCGGCCGGCCTGCCCCTGGTGCAGGCGGACCATCACAGCCTGCTCCAAGCCTTCATCAACCTGGCCCGCAACAGCCTCCAGGCGCTGGAACATTGCACCCGCCGCGAGGTGCGCATCTCCGCCGAGGTGGAGCGCGACCTGGTGGTGGTGCGGTTCCGCGATACCGGCCCCGGGGTGGCGCACCCTGAGGAGCTGTTCCAGCCGTTCCAGCCAGGCGCGCATTCCTTCGGCCTGGGCCTGTACATTTCCCGCGCCATGCTGCGTTCCCACGGCGGAGGCTTGCGCTACGAAGCGGAAGAGACGGGAAGCTGCTTTGCGGTGGACCTGTGGCCGGTGGAGAATGCAATAGAGGAGTGATGGAAGAGACGCCACAACCCATCCGGGCGCTCCTGGTGGACGACCATGCGCTGTTCCGGGAAAGCGTAGCGCGCGTGTTGGAGAGCGACCCGGCGCTCCACATCGAGCATTGCGCGAGCATTCGGGAAGCGCTGCACCTCCTCTCCCAGCACCCCTTCGACCTCGTGCTGCTGGACCACGACCTGGGCAGCGAGCGCGCCTCCCAATTCCTGCCGGCGGCGAGGCAGGGCGGCTTCGAGGGCCGCGTACTGGTGGTGACCGCCTGGGTGAGCGACACCGAAGCCCGGCGGTTGATGCGCCAGGGCGTGGCGGGCATCTTCCTCAAGGAGGCGCCGTTGAGCGAGTTGAGCGAAGCCATCCGCGCCGTGGCCGGCGGCGGCATGTGGCTCGACCGCTCCTTCGCACGCATGGAGGAAGACGCCGGCGCCGGCGGGCAAGCGGCCCCGCCGGTGTTCAACGACCGGGAGCGCCGGGCTCTCCGCTTCGTGCTCGAGGGACTTTCCAATAAGGAAATCGCCTGGCGCCTGCAGATCTCGGAGAGCTACGTCAAAGCGATCCTGCAGAGCCTGTTCCAAAAAACCGGGGTCCGGACGCGGGGTCAACTGGTGCGCGTGGCGGTGGAACAGTACGAAGACCAGTTGTAGCGAGGCCGGCGGTAATCCGTCGATAAGATGACACCGCCGAGGCGCTGAGGCGCCGAGCGAAACCAAGTCCATCGGTTCTCGGCATGTTCGGCTGGCTCGGCGTGCGAACCCGAAGGAATCGGAAAGGCGTGAATCGCTTCGGAACCGCCACTCGCGGTTGCACCCAACAAGTACCGTCGCCGAGGTGGCGGAGGGCGCCGAGAAATCCTAACGTTCTCGGCGGCTCGGCGCCTCGGCGGTGGAAAGCCTTTGCGCTGACGTATCGATCGGCGGGCTGTCGGACTATACGAAAGATACAGGCGGCCGCCGCCCGAACCCGGCTAACCTGGATTTAATACCACTGCCGGATCTCAGACCCGGCAACGAGGCAATCGGGGTGAGTGCCGCTGTACAACCGGAACCGTCGCACGGGGGTTCCGGGAAGTGGGAGGGGCCGCAAGGCTCGTCCCACCACTCCCCCCCTTCTTCCCCATCCACTCGATAGAATGGGTAACGTGCCAACCGTTAGCAACCCCATTCCCGAAATTCTGGAAAAGCTCCATATTGAGCCGGTAAACTCCGGCGCCTGCTATGGCGACTGGATCGCCGCCCCTTCCTGCGGCGAGATGGAATCCTTCAACCCCGCCACCGGCGAACCTCTGGCGAAGATCATGATGGCCGGGCCGGAGGACTACGAGTACGTGGTGGAGCGCGCCCGCGAGGCGTTCATGGATTGGCGCATGATGCCGGCGCCCGGGCGCGGCGAGATCGTGCGCGAGATCGGCCACGAGCTGCGCGCGCACAAATCGGACTTGGGCGCGCTGGTTACGCTCGAAATGGGGAAGATTCTGCCCGAAGGGCTGGGCGAGGTCCAGGAGATGATCGACATCGCCGATTTCGCCGTGGGACTGTCGCGCCAGCTCTACGGGCTGACCATGCACAGCGAGCGGCCGGGACACCGCATGTACGAGCAGTGGCACCCGCTGGGCATCGTGGGCGTCATCAGCGCCTTCAATTTCCCGGTGGCGGTGTGGGCCTGGAACGCCATGATCGCCGCGGTCTGCGGCGATTGCGTGCTGTGGCGGCCCTCGTCGGAAACCCCGCTCACGGCCATCGCCGTGCAGAAAATCTGCAATCGCGTGCTCGACCGCCACGGCCTGAAGGGCGTGTTCAACCTGGTGATCGGGCCGAGCAAGCCCATCGGCGAGACGCTGATTCACGACCGGCGCATTCCGCTGGTGAGCTTCACGGGCTCCACCGAAGTGGGCCGGCACGTCGCGGAGGTGGTGGCGCGCCGCCTGGGACGGAGCATCCTGGAGCTGGGCGGCAACAATGGCATCATCGCCATGGACGATGCCAACCCCGAGCTGCTGCTGCGCGCCGTGCTGTTCGGAGCGGTGGGCACCGCGGGCCAGCGCTGCACCACCACGAGGCGGTTGTTCCTGCAGCGCGGCATTGCCCCGCGCGTCACCGAAGCGCTGGTGAGCGCCTGGCGCCAGGTGCGGATCGGCGACCCCCTCGAGCCCGAGACCATCATGGGTCCGCTGGTGAACCGCCGCGCGGTGGACGATATGGTGGACGGCATCAAGCGCATTCGCGCGCAGGGCGGCGAAATCCTGTACGGTGGCGAGCGCCTGATGGGATGCTTCGTCGAGCCCACGCTGGTGCGCGCGCGCCCGGACATGCCCATCCTGAAAGAGGAGATCTTCGCGCCCATTCTTTACCTGGTGGAATTCGACGATCTGGACCAGGCCATTCACTGGCACAACGACGTGCCGCAGGGGCTTTCCTCGGCCATGTTCACCACCAGCCTGATTTCGGCGGAAACCTTCCTGAGCCATCGCGGCAGCGATTGCGGGATTGCCAACATCAACATCGGCACCAGCGGCGCCGAGATCGGCGGCGCCTTCGGCGGCGAAAAGGACACCGGCGGCGGACGCGAATCCGGCAGCGATGCCTGGAAGGCCTATATGCGCCGGCAGACCAACACCATCAACTGGTCGGCGCAGTTGCCGCTGGCGCAGGGGATCCAGTTCCAGGTGTGAGGGGGCTGCTCTCATCGCCGCTAGAGCCGCCGCAGGCGAGCCAGTGTGCGCAGGATCTCAGGGTCCTGCTTGACCTCGGCGAGAGGCCGCAGTTCATCCTCGACGCATTGCCAATCGAGTTGCGCGCGCTGCCGGAGTGCCACCCCCTCGGCGTCGCGGACGTCCAGCGGGCGGAAAGCGAATAGCTTGAGGACCACCAGATCCTCGGCGGAGCAGGTGCGAATGTCGAGGCCGGGGCCGAAAGAAAAGATGGTTGCGCGGCTGACTACCCTCTCTTCGAACTCGAGCGCGCCGAGCGAGATGTCGATCCCCACCCCATCCGGTGTGCGAAGCAGCAGAGCGCGATAGCGGCGCGCAAACCCGCCCGCATCGCCGATGCGCGCCGGATACGCTGCCAGCAGCGGGTCGATGAAGCGTTCCTCGCCACCAAAGCCCGCCAGTAAGGTGAGATCGACGTCCCGGGTAACGCGCGGCTCACCCCATCTCTGCACCGCGATGCCACCGATGAAGCAGGAACGCCAGCCTTGCCCGTCGCAGAACGATTGCAATTGCCTGGCGGTCGCAAAGAGGTCGATCATCGCGGGAGCCTGGCGAACCACTCCTGCATGGCAACGAGGCCGGACGAGGGCCGGGGCGGCATGGTCCGCAGGGCGTTATTAAACGCTCCCTCCAGTATGGCCAGTACTTGCAAATTGTCGGCCTCGCCGATCTCGCGGCGGCGAATGGCCTCCAGAGCTATGCCGGCCTGTTGCCAATTGTCGGCCCAGCGGCGTATCGTTTCGCGCTCGTCCATATGGAAAGAGAGCCGCAGCCGGCACGGGGCCAGCTGCGGCTCGAAAAGAAAGAAGAACTTGCTACTCTTTGGTTTCTTCTTCCGGCTCGCGGCCTTCCTGGCGCGCTTTGAGGCGCTCCTCGCGGCGCTTGGCGCGGTCGGCGGCGCGCTTGACCAGCTCGGAACCCACCAGCTCGATCATGGCCTGCTCCGCGCCGTCGCCCTTGCGCGGGCCCAGGCGCGTGATGCGGGTGTAGCCGCCCTCGCGCTGGCCGAAGCGCGTCCCCAGCGAATCGAACAGCTTCTTCACTGAGGCCGGGGTGCGCAGCACGGCAGCCGCCTGCCGCCTGGTATGCAGCGTGTCCGTTTTCGCGAGCGTGATCATCTTCTCCACCAGCGGGCGCACGGCCTTCGCTTTGGGGACCGTGGTGATCACGCGCTCATGGTCGATGACGCTGGTGATGAGGTTCCGCAGCAGCGCGTTGCGGCTGTCCACCGGCCGCTTGAGTTTGAATCCGGCAACCTTGTGTCTCATGGGCTACTCCCCGATGGGCTCCTGCTGGCCCTCTTCCTCCAGGCCGTATTCCGGCGCGCCGCCCACCTGCGGCGGCGGAGCCACCAGGCGGCCGTGCGCGTCAATGCGCATGCCCAGCGACAGGCCCATGTTCGCCAGGATCTCCTTGATCTCGTTTAGCGATTTGCGGCCGAAGTTCTTGGTGCGCAGCATCTCCGCTTCGGTCTTCTGCACCAGCTCGCCGATGGTCTGGATATTGGCGTTCTTCAGGCAATTGTAAGAGCGAACGCTCAGCTCCAACTCTTCCACCGAGCGATTCAGAATCTCGTTGATCTTGTCGAGGCCGCGTTCGGAGATCTCTTCGGTGGCCTCCGGCACTTCCTCGAAGTTGATGAAGATGGACATGTGGTCCTTGAGCAGTTTCGCGGCATAGCCGATGGCATCCTGCGGCGAAACGGCGCCGTTGGTCCACACCTCGAGGGTCAGCTTGTCGTAATCGGTCATCTGGCCGAGACGCGCCGCTTCCACCTGGAAGTTGACCTTGCGCACGGGCGAGTGTACCGAGTCGATGGGGATGTAGCCGAGCGCGAGGTCCTCGTCGAAGTTCTTGTCCGCGCTCACGTAGCCCCGGCCGCTTTTGAGCCGCATTTCGATGGACAGCTTCCCGCCCTCGCTCACGGTGGCCAGATGCACGTCGCGGTCGAGCACTTCAACGTCCGGATCGGTCTCGATCTGGCCGCTGCGCACGTCGCCCGGCTGTTCCACGTTGAGGCGCACGGTTTTCACGCCCTCGCTCGAAATCTTGAAGGGAATCTGCTTCAGGTTCAGAATGATGTCGGTGGCGTCTTCGACCACGCCGGGGATGGGGCTGAATTCGTGTTCGACGCCCTCGATGCGCACCGCCGTAATGGCGGCGCCTTCGATCGAGCTGAGCAGCACGCGGCGCAGGCTGTTGCCGATGGTGGTGCCGAAGCCGCGCTGGAAAGGCTGCGCGGTAAACATGCCATACCGCTCCGTCAGGGTTTCGGTATTGGCGACTAATCGTTTGGGTTTTTGAAAGCCTTTGAACATAATTGACCCCTTTGGGAAGTCAGGAGTCAGGAGACAGAAGCCAGAATCCCGAGGCGGAGCGGAACATTCTGACTTCTGACTTCTGACTTCTGACTCCTGTCTTCTCTCCTCTTATTTCGAGTACAACTCGACGATGAGCTGCTCGTTCAACTGGATCTGCACGAGCTCTTCGCGCTTCGGCACAGCGGTGATGCGACCCTTCAAAGTCTCCCGGTCCACGTCGATCCAGTTCGGCGCCGGCGCATGGGCGGTGGCGTCGCGCGCCGCCAGGATGGTGGGATTGTTCTTGCTCTTCTCCCGCACCGACACCACGTCGCCGATCTTCACCTGGGCGGAAGGGATATTGCACTTGCGGCCGTTGACGTCGATGTGCCCGTGATTGACCACCTGGCGGGCCTGCGCGCGGCTGGTGCCGAAGCCCATGCGGTAGACCACGCTGTCCAGGCGGCGCTCCAGGCTGGACATCAGGTTTTCGCCGGTGATGCCCTTGGCCAGCGCGGCCTTCTCGAAGGTGCTGCGGAACTGCCGTTCCAGCACGCCGTAGACGCGCCGCACTTTCTGTTTCTCGCGCAGTTGCAGACCGTAGCCGACGATCTTCTTGGCCCGGTCCTTGCCATGCTGGCCGGGAATGAAATTACGCTTTTCGATGGCGCACTTTTCGCTGTGGCAGCGCTCGCCTTTGAGATAGAGTTTCATGCCCTCGCGCCGGCATTGCCGGCAAACCGGGCCGATATATCGTGCCAATTTGCCTCTCCTTACCTTTACTTTCAGGTGCGGTTTACAGCCATGGCAGGCCTTCTTCCCGCTTACTTACTAAACTCGCCGCTTCTTGGGCGGCCGGCACCCGTTGTGCGGGATGGGCGTCACATCTTTGATGGAGCGTACTTCGATGCCCGCCGTGGACAGCGCGCGAACCGCCGATTCGCGGCCCGACCCCGGCCCGCTGACGCGAACCTCCACCACGCGCAGGCCGCTCTCACCGGCTTTGTTGGCCGCCGTCATCGCCGCCTGCTGCGCGGCGAAGGGCGTGCCCTTGCGCGACCCGCGGAACCCGAGCGAGCCGGCGCTCGACCAGGAGAGCGTGTTGCCCTCCTGGTCGGCGATGGTCACGATGGTGTTGTTGAAGGTGGCCTGTATGTGCACCACGCCGGTGTGGACGACGCGCTTTTCCTTCTTCTTGAAGCTCTTCTTCTTGCCTGCTTTTACCGGTGCTTTCGCCATTATGTCTTGCCCGTCGCCTTCTTCTTGTTGGCCACCGTTCCGCGGCGCGGTCCTTTGCGCGTGCGGGCGTTGGTGTGAGTGCGCTGTCCCCGCACCGGCAGCCCGCGGCGGTGCCGCAGCCCCCGGTAGGAGCCCATCTCGATGTGACGCTTGATGTTCATCGAGATTTCCTTGCGCAGGTCGCCTTCCACCGCGCCCTCCTCTTCCAGGATCTGGCGGACGCGGTTGACCTCGTCTTCGGTCAGGTCGCGGACCTTCTTGTCGAATTCGATGCCCGCCCGGTGGAGGAGCGAGCGGGAACGCGTGCGGCCCACGCCATATATATAGGTGAGCCCGATCTCGGCCCTCTTGGCGGGCGGCAGATCCACACCGGCAATACGTGCCATATCGTTTCTCCCTTACCCCTGTCTCTGTTTGTGTTTCGGATTCACGCAGATGACCCGCACCACGCCCTCGCGGTTAATCACCTTGCACTTGTCGCAAATCTTCTTGACCGACGCTCGAACTTTCATAAGTCCTCTGGGGCCGGGGGCCGGGGGCCGGGGGCCGGGGATCGGAGCTTGCGCCGGATCCTGCCCCGCGATGGATCGTGAGGCGCCAACTCCACCTCGACCCGATCCCCGGGAACCAGCCGTACAAAATTTCTCTCAACCGTACCAACCACGTGGGCCAAGACTTCGTGCCCCGTTTCCAACCGCACTAAATACACCGCGCTGGGCCGCTCTTCCAAAACGACCCCTACCACTCCCCGGCCCCTGGCCCCCGGCCCCTGGCCCCGCGAGCGCAGCGAGCCCGGCCCCCGGCCCCCACTCAAGGCCGCGTCAGTACCCACGGTCCGTTCTCCGTCACCGCGATGCAGTGCTCGAAGTGCGCGCTATAGGAGCCATCCTTCGTCACCGCCGTCCACCGGTCCTTCATCACCACCGCTTCCGGCCGCCCGGCGTTCACCATCGGCTCCACGGCCAGAACCATGCCTTCCTTCAGCCGCGGATTCTCGTTCTTGCGATCCACGTAATTCGGAACCTGCGGCTCCTCGTGGAGCTGCGTGCCGATGCCATGGCCCACATACTCGCGCACGATCGAAAACCCGTTGCGCTCGACATGCTCCTCCACCGTACCGCAAACGTCGAACAGGCGGTTGCCGCTGCGCACCCGGTCGATGGCCAGTTCCAGGGACTCCTGGGTGACCCGGAGCAGTTTCTGGGTCTGCTCGCTGACTTCGCCTACCGGCACGGTAATCGCGGAATCGCCATAATACCCGTCCAGCTTCACCCCGGTGTCGATGGAAACGATATCGCCCTTCTTGAGCACCCGCTTCGCGTTGGGCATCCCGTGGACGATCTCCTGATTCACCGAAGTGCACAGCACAAACTTGTAAGCCTCCCCCGCCGCCGGCACGTAATAGCCCTGAAAAGCCGGTTTGGCGCCGGCGTCGGCGATCATTTTCGCGGCGGTAACCTCGAGGTCCATGGTGCTGGCCCCTTCCACCGCCGTTTCCTTCAGTTTCTGCAGGATCTGCCAGACCAGCAGACCGCTGCGCCGCATCTTCTCCAGTTCAGCGGCGGTCTTTCGAACGATCATCGGCCTCCATCGCCTGGCGAATCTCCTGAAACACCATCTCCGGCGGATGGTCGCTGGCATCCACCTCGATCACCCGCCGCCCGGCGGTCCGGTAGTACTCCAGCACCGGCCGGGTCTGGCGCTCGTAGGCGTCCAGGCGCTCGCGGATCACCGGCTCGCTGTCGTCCTCGCGGATCACCAGCTTTTCGCCGTCCAGATCGCACAATCCATCCACGCGCGGCGGATGGGAAGCGACGTTGTACAAGGTACCGCAGTGGGGACACTGCCGGCGTCCGGTCAAACGGGCAATAATAATATTGTAGTCGACCGCGAGGTGAATCACCACTTCGCGCTTGCCGCGCCCGTCGAGCCAGGCGCACAAGTGCTCGGCCTGCGGCTGGGTCCGCGGATAGCCGTCCAGCACAAAACCGCGGGCCGCGTCGGCCAGGCTCAGCCGCTCCCGCACCATGGCGTTGACCACGTCGTCCGATACCAGGGCCCCGGAGTGCATGGTGGCCTCGACCTTCTCCAGGTGTTCGCCGTGCCGGATGCGGTCCCGCAACATGTCTCCGGTCGAGATATGCGGGATGCCCAGGCACTCGGTGAGCATCTTCGCTTGCGTGCCTTTCCCCGAGCCGGGGGAACCGAACAGGACAATGGGCTTCACGGGCTAGAACGAGCTCCGGCGGCCGCGAATACGGCCTGAGCGCGGCGTGAACCCTTCATAGTGACGCATGATGAGCTGCGCTTCGATCTGGTTGATGGTATCCATGGCCACGCCCACCACGATCAGCAGCGAGGTGCCGCCGAAGTAGAATTGCACGTTCAAACCCTCCAGCAGCCGCCGCGGCGCCACGCGGTCGATCCAGTTGCCCAGCAGCGGCAGGTGCTGCAGGTGGATCCCCGAGATCATCACGTCGGGGATGATGCACAGGATTGCCAGGTAGATGCCACCCACCACCGTGATCTTGGTCAGGATGTTATTCATGTAGTCGGCGGTGTTGCGGCCGGGACGGATGCCGGGGATGAAGCCGCCGTACTTGCGCATGTTGTCGGCCGCCTCATTGGGGTTGAAAATGATGGACACGTAAAAGAAGCAGAAGAAAATGATGCCCACCACGAACAGCACGTAGTAGAGCGGCTCGCCGTGCTGGATGGAGCGCAGCATGTTGTTCAGCCAGACCGTGTTTTTCACCCATTCGAGCGAGAGAAGGGTGGTCGGGAAGGCCAGAATCGAAGAGGCGAAGATCACCGGGATCACCCCGCCGGCATTGACCTTGAGCGGCATGTGGGTGGATTGCCCGCCCATCACCCGCCGCCCCACTACGCGCTTGGCATACTGCACCGGAATGCGACGTTCGCCGCGCTCCACCAGCACGATGAACGCCACCACGGCGACCATCAGGGCGATCAGCATGATCAGCGTGAGCGCGCCCCACTCATGGGTCACGAAGGTGTTGAAGTAAATATTGTGCAGCGCATTGGGCAGGCCCACCACAATTCCGGTGAAGATGATCAGGCTCATGCCATTGCCCACGCCGCGCTCGCTGATCTGCTCGCCCAGCCACATGATGAAGGCCGTGCCGGTGGTGAGCGAGATGATGGTCAGCAGCATGAAACCGATGCCGGGGCTGATGACGATGCCCTGCTTCATGGATTGCAGGCCGCCGGCAATGGTCGCCGACTGGATCACCGACAGCACGATGGTCAGGTAGCGGGTCCACTGGGTGATCTTGCGGCGCCCCAGCTCGCCCTCCTTCTGCAGCTTTTCGAGCGTGGGCACCACCACCGTCAGCAATTGCAGGATGATCGACGCCGTGATGTAGGGCATGATGCCCAGGGCGAAGATGGTCAGCCGCCGGATGTTGCCGCCCGCGAACAGGTCGAAGAAGCCGAAGATCGAGCCCGACGCCGAATTGAAGAAATCCTCCCACTTCTTGATGTTGATGCCCGGGGTGGGAATGTGGCCGCCCAGGCGGTAGACCGCCAGCAGCCCGAGCGCAAACATCAGCCGCTTGCGCAGGTCCGGGACGCGAAAGATGTTCGCAAACGCTTCCAAGAACTTCATGGTTCCCTTCGATTCCGGCGCTTACTCCACGGCCGCGCCGACCACTTGCGCCGTGCCCCCGGCCTTCCGGATCTTCTCCAGCGCCGACTTGGAAAACTGGTGGGCCTCCACCGTAATCCGGCGCGTCAATTCGCCTGTGCCCAGAATTTTGAGCCCTTCGCCCAGCTTCTTGACGACGCCCAACGATACCAGGAGATCGGCGTTGAACACATCGCCCTCCAGCTTCTCCAGCCGTCCCAGATTGACGATGGCGTACTGCTTCTTGAAAATGTTCTTAAAGCCGCGCTTGGGCAGGCGGCGGTGAATGGGCATTTGGCCGCCTTCGAAACCGCGCTTCTGGCTGAAGCCGGTGCCGGCGTGCTGTCCCTTGGACCCGCGCGTGGACGTCTTGCCGTGTCCCGAGCCCATACCCCGTCCGATGCGCTTGCGGCCCTTCACCTGCCCGGCCGGCGGCCTAATATTGCTGAGGTTCATATACGCTCCTGGGGGCTGGGGGCTAGGGGCTGGGGGCTGGGGAATGGAGACGCTGCGCGTACCTTTCCCTGGCCCCTGGCCCCCGGCCCCTGGCCCCTGCTCATTCCTGCGGACCGGGAGCCCGGGGTCGCTGGCAAGGCAACGCCGCGCGAAGCGCGTCCATTCCCTGGCCCCCAGCCCCCAGCCCCCAGCCCCCGTTTCATTCCACCACTACCAACAGATGCGGCACCTTCTTCACCATGCCGCGGAATACCGGCGAATCGGGCCGTTCCACGATCTGGTTGATCTTCCGCAGTCCCAGCCCCTTGACGATGTTCTTGTGCTTCTGCGGCGTGCAGATGGGGCTGTGTACCAGTTTGATGCGAATCGTGCCTGCCATTAGAGTTTCTCCACCGCCAGGCCGCGCATTTCGGCCACCTGGTTCCGGTCGCGCAGCGACTCCAGCGCCACGATGGTCGCCTTCACCACGTTGTGCGGGTTGCGGCGGCCGATCGATTTGGTGAGCACGTTGGGCACGCCACAGGCGGTGATGACCGCGCGCACCGCCCCGCCGGCGATCACGCCCGTGCCCGCCGGGGCCGGCTTGAGCAGCACCTGCGAACTGGCGAACACGCCCAGCACCGTGTGCGCGATAGTGGTTTCGAGCACGTTCACGCGGCGCAGGTTCTTCTTGGCCGCCTCGATGCCTTTGCGGATCGCCGACGGCACCTCCTTGGCCTTGCCCACCCCGTAGCCCACCACTTTGGCCGAGGGATCGCCAATCACCACCAGCGCCGAAAAGCTCAGGTTCTTGCCGCCCTTCACCACCTTGGTGACGCGGTTGATCGCCACGACCTGCTCTTTCAGGTTCAGGGCCGCCGGATCGATGCGCTTCGCTAAGGTAGCCATTAAAACTCCAGTCCTCCCTGGCGCGCGGCATCGGCCAGCGCCTTCACCCGGCCGTGGTACTGATATCCGCCGCGGTCGAAGACCACGCTCTTGATGCCCTTCTCTTTGGCGCGCTCGGCTACCAGTTTGCCGATGGCCTTGGCCGCGGCCACGTTGCCGCCCTTGGTCTTCGCGCCCTTATCCACCGACGAAGCCGATGCCAGGGTCCGGCCGCCGGTGTCGTCGATGACCTGCGCGTAGATGTGGGCCACGCTGCGGAACACCGCCAGTCGCGGCCGCTCCGGCGTGCCGCGCAGCTTGCGCCGGATGCGCCGGTGAATGCGATTGCGGATTTCCTTTTTTTCGATCTTATGAATCATTTGCCACCACTCGCGCCGGTCTTGCCGACCTTCTTGCGCAGCGCCTCGCCGGTGTAGCGGATGCCCTTGTTCTTGTAAGGGTCCGGCTTGCGGAGCGCGCGGATGTTGGCCGCCACCTGCCCCAGCATCTGCCGGTCGTAGCCGCTGATGACCACGCGCCCCTGCAGATTCTGGATGGAGCTGCCCGTTACCTTGTCCACTTTCATATCCACGCCGTCGGGCAACAGGAATTCGATGGGATGCGAATAGCCCAGGGTGAAGGTCGCCACCCGGCCTTTGACGTCGGCACGGTAGCCGATGCCCACGATGTCCAGCTCCTTGGTGAACCCGGTGGAGACGCCCTGCACGGCGTTGGCGGCCAGGGCGCGCGTCAGCCCGTGCAGCGCCGCGCGGTCGTCGGAGGCGCGCTTGACTTCCAGTTTCCCGTTGGCCTGCTCGAAGCTGATGCCCTCCGGAATGGGCACCGTCAACTTGCCCTTGGGACCGGTCACTTCCAGTTGCTCGCCGATCTGTATTTTTACGCCGCTGGGCAGCGGGATCGGCTTCTTACCAATTCTCGACATAGGTCAAAACCTCGCTACCACACCCGGCACAGGATCTCGCCGCCGATGTGCTCCTTGTGCGCATCCCGCCCGGTCATGACGCCGCGCGGGGTGGTCAGAATGTTGATGCCCATCCCGCCCAGCACGCGCGGGATGTCCGTCTGCCCCACGTAGACGCGGCAACCGGGCCGCGAGACGCGCTCGATCGCCGAGATCACCGGCGAGTTATTGGGCCCGTACTTGAGGTAGATCTTGATGGTCTTCTTCGCGCCCTCTTCGGCTACCTTGAAGTTGGCAATGTAGCCCTCTTCCTTGAGAATGCGCGAGATTTCCGCTTTCAGCTTGGAGGCCGGCACGTCCACTTTGGGGTGGCGGGCCTGGATCGCGTTGCGTACGCGAGTCAGCATGTCGGCAATGGGATCGCTCGTCATAAGTCTCCTACAGGGGCCGGGGGCCGGGGGCCAGGGGCCAGGGG
>JAIQEX010000223.1 GCA_020073615.1 Terriglobia bacterium | reverse complement strand
TCGGCGAGTTCTTGACGCGTGAAGGTTTCACCGTGGAATGCGCGCTCGAAGGCCATCGCGGCCTGGAGCGGGCGCTCCAGCCGGGCATAGACTTGGTGGTGCTCGACGTCATGCTGCCGGGCCTCGATGGCTTCGAAATCCTGCGGCGGTTGCGCGAGAAAAGTAAAGTCCCGGTGATCATGCTGACGGCGCGCGGCGAAGATGTGGACCGCATCGTGGGCCTCGAGCTGGGGGCCGACGACTACCTGCCCAAGCCCTTCAACCCCCGCGAGCTGGCGGCGCGCATGCGCGCGGTCCTGCGGCGTTACGAACCGCGGACCGCCCCCGCGGGCGGCCGCCTGGAGGTGAACGGTGTGGCGCTCGATCCCGGCACGCGCGAGGTTTTCTCCCACGGAAAACGAGTGGAGCTGACCACGTTTGAGTTCGACATCCTGGAGATGCTGATGCGTGCGGCGGGGCGGGTGCTGTCGCGCGACGCCCTCATGGAGAACTTCTACAACCGCAAAGCGACGCCCTTCGACCGCTCCATCGACATGCACATCAGCCACCTGCGCAAGAAACTGGAGCAGGGGGACAACCTGATCAAGACCATCCGCGGCGTGGGCTACCAGTTCTGCCGCACACCGGAGGATGCCGCGGCCGAATGAACTCGCTCTTTGCCAAGATCCTGGTCTGGTTCTGGTGCACGCTGGCGATTACCGTGGTGGGCTCGGCCTTCATCTCGGCGCTGAGCGTCAACCAGAACTCGTCGGACCGGCAGTCCCCGGCGGCCCGCCTGGTGACCTTTCAACTGGAGGAGGCACGATCCGCCTACGAAACCGGCGGCCGGCCGGCCTTGCAGGCGTTCCTGGAGAACCTGCGCCGCATCTACGACGCCCAGGGCGTCCTCACCGACGAAAACGGGCGCGATCTGCTGACCGGCCAGGACCGCTCCGCGCTGCTGCGGCGGGCGCGGCTGCGGCTGCCGTACCGCTACTTCGGCATCGGCGGCGCCACCATGGCGCGCGCCGCCGACGATGGCCGCTACTGGTTCTTCTTCCTCGTGCCGCGGGCGCACGTCGGCGCCTGGTTCCTGGCGCCGGAACATCTCTTTGTGATCGCCGCGGCGGTGCTGCTGTGCTACTGGCTGGCATTTCATTTGACGAGTCCCGTGCGCGCCCTGCAAAAGGCGGTGGAGCGGTTCGGCCAGGGCGATCTTGGGGCGCGGGTGGGCTCCGCACGCCGCGACGAATTGGGCCAGCTCGCGCGCACCTTCGACCGCATGGCGGAGCGCATCGCCACCCTGCTGGCCGCCGAACGCCGACTGCTGCTCGATATCTCGCACGAGCTGCGGTCGCCGCTGGCGCGGCTGGGCGTGGCCGTGGAGCTGGCGCGCACCGGCGAGAACCCCGAGGCCGCGCTCGACCGCATACAGAAGGAATCGGACCGGCTGAACGCCCTGGTGGGCCAGCTCCTCCAGGTGACGCGCGCCGAAGGCGACCCCAATTCCCTGCGCCGCGATCCGCTGCGGTTGGACGAGCTGGTGCAGCAACTGGTGGACGATTCCCGTATTGAGGCTTCCGCGCGCGGCTGCGCCCTGACCTACGAAAAGCGCCAGCCGGTGACCGTGGAGGGCGACCCCGAGCTGCTGCGCCGCGCGGTGGAGAACGTGCTGCGCAACGCCATCCGCTACTCTCCGGCGGCAACCGCAGTGGAGGTAACCCTGTCGCGCCACAACGGCCGGGCGGTGGTGGAGGTGCGCGACCGCGGTCCGGGCGTGCCGGAAGAGGCGCTGCCGCGCCTGTTCGACGCGTTCTACCGCGTGGAGAGCGACCGCAACCGCATGAGCGGGGGCATCGGTCTGGGCCTTTCCATCGCGCGCCGCGCCATCGAACTGCACAAAGGCGCCATTCGTGCGCGCAACGCCATGCCCGGGCTCGATGTAGAAATCGAATTGCCGGTCAAAAGCGCATAACGGCTCCCGGCCCCCGGCCTCCGGCCCAGCCCCCGACCCCTAGCCCCCAGCCTTGTTATACTCGTCGTTCTCGATATGGCCAACCCGAAATACGCCGTTTCCGATAAGCCCGTGCCGGTCGCCGAACTGGTGGATACGCTCAGCGACGGCACCAAGGTCAAGCGGCGCACCCCGCGCATGCGGGCGTGCAACGAAAAGGACGAGAAGGGCAAGCTGTGCGCGGGCCATTTGAAGCGCTGGTACTTTTTCGGCGACGAGGTAAAGCGCAAGTTCGGCGCGGAGGCCGAAATCTACCGCTGCGAACACTGCATGACGCTGTACCTGCCGAATTCCGAAGAGGAGCCGCGCACCGGCACGCTGAGCTATTGAGCACGCTGTCGGCGGTCGGCGCTCGGCTTTCAGCTTGTCCGGCGGCGGCAGCTCCCCACTCTCGCGCGGCCCCATTTTTCCCTGCCCCCATTTTTCCTCTTGCTTACCGAGAGGAGTTGCTGTATTCTAAGCTCGGTAACCGATAGGAGAGGCCATGAGCAGACCATCCGACCTGGTCCAGGGCACCCTGGACCTGCTTCTGCTGAAGATCCTGGCTCTGGAACCGCTGAATGGCTGGGCCATTAGCCAGCGCCTCAAACAGGTCTCGGGCGACGTCCTGCAAGTGAGCGATGGATCGCTTTACCCCGCGCTGCACAAACTGGAACAGGAGGGGTGGATCGCCGCCGAGTGGAAGGCGAGCGAGAACAACCGGCGGGCGAAATTCTACTCGCTGACCCGCTTGGGCCGCGGACAGCTTCAAAAAGAAGCGGCATGCTGGGCGCGGCTCTCCGATGCCATCACGCACGTGGTGCGGCTCGAGGAGGCATAGGCCATGCGCATCGGACAATGGTTGTACGCCGTGCCGTTGCGCTTACGCTCCCTCTTCCGCAGCCAGCGGGTGGAGCAGGAGCTGGATGAAGAGCTGCAGTATCACCTGGAGCGAAAGATCGAGGAATACATGGCGCAGGGCATGACCGCCGGGCAATCGCGCCAGGCCGCCCTGCGCGCGATGGATGGCCTGACGCAACGCAAAGAAGAGTGCCGTGACATGCGGCGGGTCAACGTCATCGAGAATACTCTTCGCGACATCCGTTACAGCCTGCGGGTGCTGGCGAAATCGCCGGGCTTCACGTCGGTCGCCGTACTCACGCTGGCGCTGGCCATCGGCGCCAACGCCGTGGTCTTTGGCATTTTGAACGCGCTCATCCTGCGTCCGCTGAATGTGCCGCGGCCGGAGAGCCTCTACGGAATCCAGCGCGAGGACGGTTGGGGATACCAGTCGTATCCCGACTACCTCGATCTGCGCGACCGCAACCGCACCTTCGATGGTGTGGCGGCGTATACCATCTCCGCGGCCGGGGTGGACACGGGCAATACTCCCGCCCGCACCTGGCTCTATGAAGTGAGCGGGAACTACTTCGACGTGCTGGGCATTCAGCCGTATCTGGGCCGGTTCCTGCACGCTGCCGACGAGCACGGCCCCAACAGCGCGCCTTACATCGTGATTTCCTACGGATACTGGCACACCCATTTCCAGGACGATCCCGGTGCGGTGGGCCGCGTGGTGCGCCTGAACAAGCTCCCGTTTACCATCATCGGTGTGACGCCACCCGGGTTCCACGGCACGCTCCTGTTCTTCTCCCCCGATTTCTTTGTGCCCATCGTGGACCAGGAGCAGGTGGACGGGAAGAGTGACCTGAACGCGCGCGAGAAACGTTGGGTCATCGACACCCTGGGGCATTTGAAGGCGGGAGTCACTCCGGCGCAGGCTGCGGCCGATCTGAACTCGATTGGCTCCTGGCTGGAGAAGAGCTACCCCAAGGACCATGGACGGATGACGTTCTCCCTGGCGCGTCCCAGCCTCGCGGGCGACATCCTCGACCGCCCGGCACACGCCTTCGTGACCGGGTTGATGCTGCTGGCGGGCCTGATCCTGCTGGCCGCCTGCGCCAACCTGGGCAGCCTGTTCGCCGCGCGCGCCGCCGACCGTTCCCGCGAAGTCGCTCTGCGGCTCGCCCTGGGTGCGAGCCGCAGCCGCATTCTCCGCACCCTGCTTACCGAAGCCGCGCTCATTTCGCTCGTGGGCGGCGCGCTCGGACTGTTGGGCAGCGTCGGGCTGTTACGCTGGCTGAGCGCCTGGCAGCCGTTCGCCAGGTTCCCCATCCAGGTGCCCGTGACTCCGGACGGCAATGTGTACCTGGTAGCCCTGGTGCTGGCGCTGGTGAGCGGAATCCTCTTCGGCATCGTTCCCGTGCGCCAGGTGCTGCACACCGATCCCTACCAGATCGTCAAGGCGGGATCGGGCGGCAGGCTGGCGCGCCGGCTTACGGTCCGCGACGTGCTCCTGGTCGTGCAGATTGCGATTTGCGCCGTGCTGGTCACTTCTTCCATGGTGGCCGTACGCGGACTGGCCCGCTCGCTGCACGCGGATTTCGGTTTCGAGCCGCGCAATGCGATGCTGGTCGATGCCAACCTGAGCATGGCAGGCTACCGCGGCGACGCCGTGCCCGCCATGCAGAAGCGGATACTCGATGCCGTGGAGACCATTCCCGGTGTAGCTTCCGCGGCCTTGGTGGATAACCCGCCATTAGTCGAGGGTTGGAATGTGACCATTGTCTTTGCCGACCAGACGACCGATCTGCGGCCGGGGAATGCCGCCGCGTCTCCCGTCATCTACGCCGTATCTCCTGGGTACTTCCATGCCGCGGCCACCGCCTTGCTGTCGGGAAGGGCCTTCACCCCGCATGACGACAGGAACGCGCCCCGTGTAGCCGTAGTGAATCGGGAGTTTGCCAGGAAAATCTTCGGCTCCGTCACCAACGCCATGGGCGGTCATTATAAGATGCGCGATGGCACGCGCACCCAGGTGGTGGGGGTCGTGGAAAACGGGAAGTATACGACGAACATCACCGAAGCCTTACAGCCGGCCATGTTTCTCCCCATCCTGCAATCGCCCTCGAGTCAGACCTGGCTGGTGGTGCGCTCCACCCGCGACGCGCAGCAACTGGCGGCCGCCATCCGGGGCACGCTGCGCGACGTGGATCGGGGGCTGCCGGTTTTCACCGAAACCTGGAACAAAGGAATGGACGGCGCTCTGTTTGCTTCGCGTGTGGCGACCGTGTCGCTGGGTGTGCTGGGCGCGATGGGCGCCATGCTCTCCATCACCGGCATCTTTGGCATGGCCGCGTACTCGGTCAGCCGGCGGCTGCGCGAGTTGGGCATTCGGATCGCCCTCGGCGCGCAACGCAAGGAAGTGTTACAGGCAGCGTTGGGCCGGGCTTTGAAACTGCTGGTTTTTGGTTCGGCGGCGGGATTGGTCCTGGGACTTCTGGCGGCCCGGGTGCTGGCATCCATTGTGTATCAGGCAACTCCCCGCGATCCGCTGGTATTGGCCGGCGTGGTGCTGGCTATGGCGTTGCTGGGGCTGCTGGCGACGTGGATTCCCGCACAACGCGCGCTGTCGCTCGATCCGATGACACTCCTGCGCGAGGAGTGATGGGCTTCTTACTGAGAGAGTCTCAGCGGCCGGTAGTGGTTCGGTTTGAAACCGCCGCGTGGGTCGATTTTGGCCCCGAGTGTTCGAGCAACCCAGCTTTGACGGCGGGCGTGGTGCCTAGCGTGAGATGCCGGCGTCCGAAATTGTAGTACATCATGTAGAGTGCGACGGCCGCTGAATGATTCTCGATCTTCTTTGAGAAGGCGTTTGCTAAACGAGTGAACCGCCGCATGGACATCCGCGCCGTGGGGTTCTGGCGCTCAAAGCTGGTAGAAATTGGATCGGGACTGATTCCAGAAACGGGTTCTGTACGGCGGCTAAGACCAGGCGGCGCTGGAGTTCGTAAGAGAACGACCGCGCCGGCAAGGCCAGCGCCTTATCGAGCGGAAAAATGCTCGGCGCGCGGCCGCCGGCTCGATCCTGGTGGCGGCGTTCAATGGTAAGGGCATTCCCACTGCTGTCCGGCTATAAGCTGAATAGATTCAGCTGGTTGGCGAAGTCGAGTGAGATCTCGTCGGAATCCGGTGGCTGAAGCGCCCGTAAAATGGGCGTTTTCTCAAAAAGCGTCACGCTCAAAATCTGTAGAATCTGGTAGAGGCTGGCCTGGAGTCCGAGCCGCTTGCGAACGATGGCGACCAGCACATAAACGGATACGGCTATCCAGATTTGGGTCTTCACGGCATTTTCGCCAGTGCCGTAGAAGGCCTTGATTCGCAAGTGCTGCTTGATCCACTTGAAGAACTGAACGACATACTGCCCATCAACAACGGTTTTCTGAAATCACGATCTATTACCCGTTCCATCCCTTGCGTACACACAGTCTGCCAGTAGTCAGAGTGTACGATTCTCACGATGAGGTCTACTATGTTTTGCGGCGGGCCGATGGCACGCCAGTGGCGGTGCCGGCCTGGATGAC
>JAIQEX010000072.1 GCA_020073615.1 Terriglobia bacterium | reverse complement strand
CGCTGCCCGTGACCGTGCCCGAGCCGTTGGTCACGCTGATGGTTCCCGGTGTGGCGGGAGGGTCCGGCGTGCGCCAGTTGTCCACAAAGGTGCCGCCCGGCGCGGGGATAGTCCCCTGCCAGCCGCCGTAGCGCTGCGCCCAGGCAATCTGCGCGGTATCGGCCCACGGCCACGGATTCACGCCCATGGCGGTCATCGGACCCAGGATGGTGTCTATCCCGGCGGGGATGCCCGTGACGCGCCCCAGGTCGTCTGTGCCCACGACGCTATGATGGACTGTGCAGGAGGCAGACTGGCCGCTTCCATCGGTGACCGTCAATTGAACATCGAATGGTCCCGCGGCCAAGCCGGTGACTACCGGTTTTTCGGACGTGGTGGAAGACCATGTTACAGTTTGCAGCGGTAGGTCGACCGTACTTGCAACCTGTGCCCACGAGTACGTCAAGGTGCCGCTGCCATCCAGGGGAAAGGAGCGAGTCCCATCGAGCATCGCCGGCGTCCCGGCTCGAAACGTTTGTGACGCTCCCGCGTTGCAGGCTGGTGGATAGGCGGGAGTCGTTGTGAAGGAGGTGTTCTTCAGCCCCGGAAATCGCCTGGAAGGACGGCTTACCGGTGGCGTCAGGTCGAATGTCAACTGGTGTCCGCTTTGGTCGTTCGCATCGGACTCGAATTCCCAATCCGCGAGATCCCCTCCAGGCGCTCCCAACGGGGGTGCCGCCCCAGTGGGGATGACACCGGAGTACCAGCGAAGGAAGGCCAGATTCAAGGACAGTCCCGCATCTCCGATCTGCGCCTCGGAAGGCAGATGAAACACTCCCACGGATAGAATGGGCGAGGCGGCGGACGCATAGCCGGTTCCGTTCGCGTTCCAGATTTCGATGACGAGCTGCATGGCTGCAAGGTCCCGGTGAACTCGAATCAGTAAATCCGCCGTGTTCGCGGGGTTGATGAAAACGCCGTTATCTTTTACCTTGTCCGTATAGTCGTCGAATTGCAGGGGACCCGCGGAGCCACCCGGACAAAGCCTGAGTTGCAGCAAGGTGAGGGGCACAAAGATGTTCTGACAGGTTGCGGGAAGGGCCCAGCCGTGAATTCGCAGGTCGATGTACGACGAGCCCTGATAGGACGGGTCGTTGGGCACGGTGACCACGCCGGTCCGGCCGGTGAGGATGAGCGACTGAGCAGCGAACGCGGACACGGAGCAGAGGCACAGGATGGCGGGCATGCGCAGGCGTCTCCCCAGAACGGATCGGCCGGTCCGTGACAGCCGGCTCATGAATTCCTCGGACCGTTTGACCACACAGCACATTTAAGCATATTGCGCGGAACCCTTTGCCGCGCCGGGTGCGGCCCTGCCGGCGCGGGGGAGAGGTTGGTCAACGCAGGCTGCGCACGATAGCCTGAATGTGAATCCGGGCGCAATCGACATGCGGGAAATCCGTATTGGTCTCATCGAAGATCAGCGCCAGGTCAGTGCCCGCCAGCACGATCGCATCGGCCGTGAGTTCCCGTGCGATTCCCGACAGAATGGCTCTGCCCTCCGTTCCACCTTCGACGGTCCGCATGTAGGCCTGGTGAATGGCGTCCACCTGGTCCGGCACCACCACCTCGACCCCTTCGAGCATGCCGAACATGCGCGATTCGACGACGAACCGCGTGCCGAACAATGCCACCCGCCGCAGGCCGCGCGAACGAATCTCCGCCGCCGTTTCCGCGATGATGTTGACCAGGGGAAGCGGCGAAATCTTCTCCAGTTCGCGGATACAAATATGAGGAGTAACGGCCGAGATCGCCGCCAGTTGCGCTCCGCCGAGCGCGAGCCGCTCGATCAGGCGTGCGAAGTACGCGGCCAGCCCGCTGCGGTCCCCACGCTCCACATCGCCCCGTACGCGTTCCATATCCGCGTGGACCACCAGCATCTCACCCGCTTGAGCCTTGGCCAGCTCCCGGTAGTAGTGAACCGTGGCGCCGGGGCCCAGCCCGCCGATCAATCCAAGATTGCGCATGCCTTCCATTCTCGCAAGGCCGCCCCACCTCTCGGGGATGCTCTGCGATAAGATCGGGCCATGTCGCATCCGCCGGCGCAGCATCTGAACCTTTGGAAGCGCCGGCTGGGCCGCGTACCGGATTCTGTGTGGGACGAAATCGAACTGGAGACTCTGGTGCTGGCCGACAACGAGCTATCCGAGGTGTCGGACCGGGTTGGCCGCCTGAAGAGACTTCGCATGCTCGATCTCGGGCATAACCAACTGACGAGCGTACCAGATGCGCTGGGCGATCTGGAAAGTCTCACGGACTTCCTCTACCTGCATGACAATCGGTTGACCATGCTGCCGTCATCTCTCGAACGGCTGACTAAGTTGCGGTACCTGAACATTAGTGAGAACCTGTTCGCAGAGCTGCCGGAATCGGTTACCCGCATGGCGAGCCTCATCGAGGTGCGGGCGTCCGGTAATAAGCTGACCTCACTGCCCGATTCGATCGGGCATTTGTCGCGGCTGCGGGAGCTGCACCTCAGGAATAACGAATTGACGTCGCTGCCGGAGTCAGTTGGAAAACTGGAGGAATTGCGGCAGATCGATCTCCGCGGGAACCCGCTCACCGGCCTGCCTGCGAGCATCGCCGCCCTGCCTCGACTGGACAAGCTCGATCTGCGGTGGGTGGATTCGCTGGCGCTACCGCTTTGGATCTGCGACCTCGAAGCGCGTGGTTGCGCGGTCTATCGCTGACGGCCGCGACGCGACGACACAGCCAACCGGCGCCCTCTCGGTCAGCACTGCGGCGCCCGCCTGCTCTATTCGAGACTCCAACGCATGGAGTGGCTTAATCCCAGATCCAGCGGGCGCCGCCCCATTCACTCTCCCATACCTCCCAATGTCCCTCCCATCGGAACTCGACCGGCATTTCGGACTCCCGGCGAGTATCGCAGCGGGGGATCGATGGACGTCTCGACAGATCTTCGCACTTCGCGGCGAGTGTGTCTCTGAGCATCGCTTCTGCCCGGAGCCAGTCTTCTTGATTCGATCCAATGGGACAGCCGTCGTCCAGCCACAATTGATACGCAACCTTGGCGATTTCGCTTTCAGGGGGGCTAACGGTCGCGGCGGTTTTCACGGATTCCCTTGCGGCGCTCCTTTCAGGCATCATCTTCGCTGCGCCGCTTGACATGGTTTCCGACGGCTCTTGGAGGGCCGTCGCGTGCGAGCCCGTTCTCCTTCCTTGCCTTGGCATGATTCACCCCCTTCGAAGCCCAGTCGTTGCGCGACTCTGGGGCAAGCTCAAGGCTTTGCTGCAGCCAGCCTCACGCTTTTTGTATCAATCTGGGGGTGGTTGACGACCGCAGAACGCGGATTTGCACACCACAATTAAAAGGCCCTAGCGATATTAAGACCTTGACTTCTGAAACAATTATGCAGCGACTTTTGGAAATATGCAAGCGGAGCGAGGCTTCCACAAACCGTGCTGAGAAGGTCGAATGTACCGGCGAGTACAACTGCTGTGCTTTGCAACAATCAGGCGACGCTGGCCGCGTCCACCCGCACCCACTCTTTGGTGCGGCACACCGCCGCCTTCCGCGCGCGACCCTTGGCGTCAGAGCTCGGCGTGGTGTTCACCGTGGGTACTCGCGGGCACAATCGTGCCGCTATCAGTTCCCGCCGCGCCGGCCGCCGCGTTGCTGCTGCTGCTGTTGCTGCGTGGTGCCCTGTTGCCCGCGGCCCGCGGCCGCCGGCGGGGGCGGCGTCTTGTCGGCTTGCTGGCGGTCGCGGTTGATCTCCCACATGTCCACGCTCTGGTCGAAATCGCCCAGCAGGTACTTGCAGAAGTAGTCGGCGCGCACCCAGGAGAAATACTCGGCCTCGGGGCCGTAGGCGTGGCGCTGGCCGGGCAGGACCACAAAGTCGAAGCGCTTGTTGGCCTTGATCAGGGCGTCCACCAGGCGCAGCGTGTTGCCGGGATGCACGTTGTTGTCTATGTCGCCGGTCGAAAGCAGTAAGTGCCCCTTCAGGTTTTTGGCAATCTGCGAGTTCTTGTCGATCTCGTACTCGAAGGTCACTTTGCCGTCCTTATCGGTGACCTCCTTCACCCCGTTATGCTTCTCGCTCCAGGGGGCGTTGTAGATGTTGTTCTCGTGATTGCCCGATTCCGACACCGCCACCTTATAGAAATCCGGGTAGATCAGCATGGCCGCCGCCGACATGAAGCCGCCGCCCGAGTGACCGGTGATGCCCACGCGGTCGATATCGATCCAGGGATAGCGCGCCGCGAGTTGCTCCACGGCGGCTTTCTTGTCCGCCAGTCCGTAATCGCGCAGGTTGCCGTAGCCGAAGGTGTGATACCACTTGGAGCGGTGCGGGTTGCCGCCGCGGTTGCCCACTTCGATCACGATGAACCCCAGGTTGGCCAGCGCGAGGTTGTTGCTCCCCTTGGTGAAGGTTTTGGTCACGCTTTCGGTCTGCGGGCCGGGATACACGAATTCGATGATCGGGTACTTCCGGTTGGGGTCGAAATCGAAGGGCTTGTACATCACGCCGTAGATGTCCGTGATGCCGTCGTCGGCTTTCACTTTGAACGGTTCGGGGAATTTGTAGCCGGCTTCCACGGCCGGAGCGAGGTCCACCGATTCCAGCGGCATCACGGCCGCGCCCTGCGCGTCGTAGAGCAGCGACTTGGGCGCGGTATTGACGCGCGAGAAATTGTCCACGAAATACTTCCCGGAATCGGCCACGTTGACGGCATGCGACGCATCGCCCGGGTCCAGCATCTTCATGCCGCCGCCATCGAGGTTGGCGCGGTAATAGTGCATGAAGTAGGGGTCCTCGCCATCCTCGCGGCCGGAGGCCGTCAGGAACAGGACGCGCGCCTTCTCGTCGACGTAGGAGAGATCTTCCGCCACAAACTCGCCCTTGGTGACCTGGTTCTTCAGCGTACCGTTGGCGTCGTAGAGGTAATAGTGGCCCCAGCCGTCGCGCTCGCTCCACCACAGTATTTCGCTTCCGTTGCCGATGAGCTTGAGTGGCTTGCTCTCGATGTAGACGTTCATGCGCTCCTGGATGAGCGGCTTCACCTCGCCGGTGGCGGCGTCGGCCACGCAAAGATCCAGGCGGTGCTCGTCGCGGCTGAGGCGGTTGAAGTACAGCTTGTCGGAGCCCGGGCCGGCCCACAGCGGTTCGGTCTTCTCGTGCTCCCGCGCGCGGGCGCTCGGCCGCTCGATCTCGATACGCACGGTCTGGTCCTTGAAGGCCTCCGTCTTGGCGATCAGGCGGCCCTTGGCCGCCGCGGCGACATCGAAGATCTCCAGTTGCGCCTGCGGATAGTCGGCATCGCCCGGCATGGCGTATTTATAGGTCTCGAGCGTGGGCCGCGGGTTGGCCAGGGAATTGATGACCCACAGCGGCTTCACCTTGCGCTCGTCGCGCCGCACGAGAGCGAACTTCTTCGAGTCGCGCGACCAGGCGACGTTGCCCGGGCTGGTGCGGTTGCGGCTGGCCTGGCCCTGCTGGCCGCCAGTGTTGTCGTTCTGTTGCTGCTGGTCCTGCTGCTGCTGTTGCTGCTGCTGGTCGCCGCCGCCCATGCCGCGTCCGCCGTAGCCGAAATCCTCGACACCGTCGGCGGTGAGCTGCGTCTCGACGATGGTGGAGTCGTTGGCGTTCTTCAGCGCCTTGGCATAATTGGCGGCGTCCATCATATACAGGTTGTGATTGCGCGCGAAGACCACGACCTTGTCGTCGGGCGAAATGGACGCCCAGGCCGGCTTGCGGTGCGGCGGCTCATCCAGCAAGGTGAGCTTGCCGGTGGCGAGCTCGTACTCGAACGCGAGCTGCTTCTGGTTGCGGTTGGGCGGCGCCACGCCACCGCCGCGTCCGCCCTGCTGCTGCGGCGGCTCGCCGCCGTCGCCATCGGGCTGCTGCTGGTGGGTATCGGAGGTCTGCTCGGTGGTGGCGGCCTTCTTTTCGCCGGGGATCACGGCGTCCTTGGGCACGTTAAACTCGAACTGGATGCTGGCATCGCTCTTGACGAACCGGATGGTGACGATGGGCAGGTGCTGCGAATCGTAGGGAAGCCCCGTGGCCGCGGTCAGCGCGGCCGCCAGTTTGACCGGGTCGAAGACGAATGACTTGGTCTTCTTCGCCGGGTCGACGATATAGAATTTGCGCCCCGCCCGGTTTTCGTACGTGTACCAGAACCGGTCGCCCTCGTCGAGCCAGTGCGGCGTGACGGCGACGTCGAAGACCATCTTGCCGATTTTGGCCGGCGTCCAGCGGGCGGCCAGCTCATAGTTCGCTTTGTTCGCCTTGGCGGCGGCGGGTGTGCCGCCGGGCGCGCCATCGTCGGGACGCGCCGCCCCCGGAATCGATGCGGCGAGCAGCACGAGCAAGCCGCCCGAAACAACAGCAACACGCAGCCAACGGGCGCGTCCGATTTCCAATTCGCGATGCATGGCAACACTCCTGTGCGGAATGTGTCTAATATAGCCGATGGCACGGGCGAGCGCACACGAGAGAGCGCGCGCCGCCGCTGAGTCCGGGGATCAGCGGTTCACCAGAACGGCCCGGAAGCGCGCCTGGTTGGCGATCATGCGCTGGTAGGCGCGGCCGGCCTCCTCGAGGGGGAACTCTTCGATCATGGGGCGCACGCCGGTGAGGGCGCAGAAGTTCAGCGTGTCTTCGGAGTCCTGGGGAGAGCCCGAGGGCCAGCCCTGAATGGACAGGCGCCGGCCGATCAACTGCGCGGGTGAGACCGTCAGCGGGTCGGCGGTGCCGGCGATGGCGAGCAGCATCCCGTTGCGGCCCAGGCCGCCGATCAGTTGCGAGATGGCCGCACTGTGGGGAGCGGTGGCCAGGATCACACGCGCGCCGCCGAGCCGGGTCAGTTCCTCGGCCGGATTCGCCGCCGCGGCGTCGATGTAGCGGTGCGCTCCCAGGCGGAGCGCCAGTTCCTCTTTGTCCCGGCCGCGCGAGATGGCGGCCACCTGGAACCCGAATTGACGGGCAAACTGGATGCCCAGGTGGCCCAGGCCGCCGATGCCGTGGACGGCCACCAACTCGCCCGGGAGTGCGCGGCTGTGGCGCAGCGAGTTGAAGGTGGTCACGCCCGCGCACAGCAGCGGCGCCGCTTCGGCGAAGCCGAGTGCCGCGGGGATGCGGGCGAGCCCGGTGGCGGGCGCGATCATGTACTGTTGATAGCCGCCGTCGATATGGAGTCCCGTAATTGCGAGCTGCGAGCAGGCGATGAAGTCGCCGCTGCGGCACGGGCCGCACCGGCCGCAGTAGCTGCCGCACCAGCCGATGCCCACGCGGTCGCCCGGCGCCCATCCGGCGATCCCGGGTCCCAGCGCGTCGATCGTTCCGGCGACCTCGTGGCCTGGCACGCGCGGGTAGACGAGGTTGGGCCAATGCCCTTCCTTGGCGAACGCATCGCTGTGGCAGATGCCGCAAGCGGCAACTTTCACGCGGACGGCGCCTGGCCCGGGCTCGGGCAGGGCCCGTTCCGTGAGGACGAAATCGCTTCCGGGGCTGGAGATCTGAGCGGCTTTCATGGTCTTTCGATGCGCAAGCCGCTGCCCCGATGCGGAAAAGGCGCCGCCGGAATTCCGCCACTGTCCTCTTTCTCGCGGTCACTTGCCCGGAACGGCCGCGGGCGCGGGCGCGGGCGGCGCCGCGCCCGGCTGCGGCTCCGATTTCACGCCTTCGGCGGAGAGCACGACCACGTCCACGCGGCGGTTGTGCGCCCGGCCCTCCTCGGTGTCGTTGGTGTCGGCGGGGAAGTTTTCCGCGTAACCGGCCACGGCCATGCGCTCCGGCATCATTTGAAAACGCACGCGCAGCAACTCCAGCATGGCGATGGCGCGGGCCGTCGATAGCTCCCAGTTGCTGCGAAAGCGCGAGTTGTGGATGGGGAGCGAATCGGTGTGGCCTTCCAGCCGCAACGGATTGGGCAGGGGGAAAATGACGGCCGCGATCTTGGCCAGGATGGGGACGCTGGCCGGCGCCACCACGTCGTCGCCGGATGCAAAAAATGCCGCTTCCCGCAGGCTGATCACCAGACCGCGGGCATCGAGCTGGAGGTGCACTTTGCCGCTCTTCAGCTCCAGTGCCAGCCCCTGCTGCAGGGTGTCCATCGATTTCGTCAGATCGGCCGGATGGGGCTTCGGCGGCGCCGCGGGCGGCGGCTGATTCTCCGATTGGTTCGTCCGCTCCGCATTCACCGGCGGCTTGCTGTTCTCGTGCTTGCCGCGCCCCAGCACCACCGAAATCGCGTTGCTGAAGGTTCCGTGTTCCAGCGCTTCCTTCACCGATTCGGACACCTGCTTGGCCTTATTCTTGTCAGCTTGGCTGGAAGCGAACATGACCACGAAAAAGGCGAACAGCAGGGTGATGAAATCGGCGTAGGAGACCAGCCAGCGTTCGTGATTCTCCGGGGCGGGCGCTTTGTTCCGTCTCATGGTTCTCCTATTCCCCCGCCGTCGCGGGCTGGGGCGCGGCAGCCGTCCTGGCTGGACCGGCAGCCGCCTTGGCCGGACCGGGGACCTTGGCCGGACCGGCTGTTTTGGCGGACTTGGCGGCCTTCTTGGGCTGCTCCGGCGGCGGATGATAGGCTTCCAGCTTCATCCGGATCAGTTTGGGATTGAGCCCTTCGACGATGCCCACCACGCCTTCCAGGGTCATGTCCCTGAGCAGCGTGGCCTCGTGCATGCGCGCTTTCAGTTTGTTCGCCACCGGAAGAAAGAAGATGTTGGCGCAGCCCACGCCGTAAACCGTGGCCACGAAGGCTACAGCGATACCGTGACCGACCTCTTTGATATCCTCCAGGTGCTTCATGACCTGGATCAGGCCCATGACGGCCCCGATGATCCCCACCGTGGGCGCATAGCCCCCTGCCGCTTCCCACACCTTGGCTTCGGCTTCGCTGGTCTGTTCGCTCAGGTTGATGTCGATCTCCATCATTTTGCGGAGTTCCTGAAGGTCGGTGCCGTCCACAGCCAGGTTGAGGGCCTTTTTCAGGAACGGATCGGCAATGGCCGCGGCCTCGGTCTCCAGGCTCACAATGCCGTTCTTGCGCGCCTTGGTGGCATATTGGATGAGCGCTTCGATGGTAGCCGAAGCGGAATTGGACCGTTCGAAGAACACGCCCCCCAGGCCTCTCAGCGCGCGTAAGAACACCGGCAGGGGAGTAGTCACCAGAACCGCGCCGAAGGTTCCGCCCAGCACGATCATGGCGGCGGTGGTCTGTATGACATCGAAAATGCTGCCCTTTTCCAGGATGAGTCCGCCCAGGATGCCCGCCAACGCCAGGGCGATGCCGCCCATGGTGGCCAGGTCGGGCTTGGTCGCGCCCGCTTTGGAAGCGGGTTTGGGCGCTTTGGCTGGTTTTCCAGCCTCGGGCTTCGCGGGTTTCGCGGCTTCGGGCGCGGTCGCTGGTTTTGCGGCTTCTGCCATGCTTTCAGTCCGAGTCCCCGGTCTGTTCCGGGCTTTCTATTGGTTCCGCTACGGCCACTTCGCAAAGCCCGGCCGCCGTCCCCTCCGGGCCGATTATCCGTCTGCGGAATTCCACAATGCGCCGCACCACCTCATCGGCGGTTTCCCGCACACGCAGAATCTGCCCGGTGGTCAAGGTGATCACCGTATCGGGCGTAACATCAATGTGTTCAATTAGATCCGAGTTGAGGACGAGCGGCACGCGATTGAGGCGGGTCAGCCGGATCATTAAGGGCTCCAGGACTCTTATCGGCGGCAGCCCCAGGGTGCATTAATTAATTCAAAGGCGGAAAACGCGGTCCGATAAGGATCACAAGAGGCCGATATGATCTGGTCGGGTGAAGCCGGTTCGATTGCGCGATCGCGAAGGACTGCAGGTTCCGGGTGCGAATATCTCCACCGCGGCAGGCGCCGGCCCGCGCGGGAGGCTTCCACGCTCGAGGAGGAGCGGCGGGAAGTGCTGCAGAGCATTTGGCAAGCGATGGAAAACAAAGACCAGGACGCCGACCGTCGGGCGGCCTGCCTTTACCTGTTGAGGCACCTGGTACGCACGCCCCGACACGCTTGATCCACATCTGGCGGGTGTACCGCGGAGGCGCCGGCTCAACGAAGTTCCAGACCGAAGTGCACGTGGCCAAGCACTTTTTGCGCGGCCGTGGGCTTTTGGTCGAGCGCGTCGTTGTGGCGCTTGCCGTAGACGAAATCGCCGATGAACCAGCCCATGGCCGAGCCCGCGACGACGTCGCCCGGAAAATGCTGGCGCGCACCGACGCGGGCGATTACCACGGTGGAGGCGAGGCCGTAGGCCAGAATGGGAATGATCCGCGGGTGCGGATACTGGTGTGCCACCACCGACGCCATGGCCCACGTGCTGATGGCGTGTCCCGAGGGAAAGCCGGAGTACAGGCGTCCCTTGGGACTGTCTTCGAAATGGCCCTTGCCGTCGCTTTCGAGCGGGCGCGCGCGGTCGGCCACGATCTTCACCGCCTCCACCACCAGCGTGGCGTCGATCAGGGCCTCGAATCCGATCAGGCCGGTCTCGCGGAAACGTTCGTCCTTACGGGCGCTGCCCAGGAAGTAGAAGCCGGCGCTCAGGGGTATCAACGTGTATGCCGCGCCGAACCGCGAGCCCCAATTGCTCACCGATACCTGGGTGGACGAGTTGGGCAACTGATTCACGAGGTGCCGATCGGTGGCGATGAAGGCTGCGGTGGCCCCGCCGAATATGGCCCAGAACTTGGCGTCCTTCGCTGTGGTATGAAAGGGACTGCTCCAGATGGCCTTCTGGTCCTGCAGAATGTACTGGGGCATGCGCACGAACGGATGGAAGTAACCGGTGCGCTCCCACAGGTCTTTCTGTTTGATGACCGGGGGGCCGGGCTTCGCCACCACGGCCGCACGTTGCGCTTCGCCGGCCTGCGGCTGATTCCGGTCGCCGGCCGGGGGTGGCGGCGCCTGGCTGAACGCCGGCAGTGCGAATGAAGTAAGAAGAAACGCCGCCGCCAAGGTCTTCATCTCGTTCCTCGGTTACAAAAATGTTGCACGCGGTTTGCCGTTGGCCGAAAAATCCCACCCCACGGGCGGGTGTGCATCCTTTCGTACACCAATGCTTCCGCGCGCCGCCCAACGGCATGTGTGTTGCTTAACCGCACGGCATGAAAGCCACAGTCCTGGTATGCCTTTTCCTAGTCGCCGCGCATTTGTCCGTGGCCCAGACGCCACGCACCGCCGATAGAGTCGATCCACGCCCGCCCGTCCAGCCCTCCGCGAAGCCGCCCGGGTTCGTCCCCATGACCGAAGGCGAGAGGCTCCGTCAATATCTTAAGGATACCTTCCACCCGATCTCACTGGTCAGTAGCGCCGCCGCCGCGGGAATCGGCCAGTGGCGGGACACTCCCCCGGAGTGGAAACAGGGCGGGGAAGGCTTCGGCAAGCGCTTTGCCAGCTCGTATGCGGAACACATCGTACGGGAGACCATGCTGTTCGGCGCCTCGAGCGTGCTCCAGGAGGACAACCGCTGGTTTCCGTCGGAGCGGCAGGGCGCCGGGGCGCGAATCGGATATGCCGTGGAAAGCACCTTCCTGGCACACCGCAACGATGGCACGCGGCGGTTGTCCTTCTCGCATATCGGCAGCTTCGTGGGCGCCGCGTTCGTTTCGCGCCTGTGGCAGCCGGCCAGCAGCAGCCAGCCCCACAATGCCGGCATCAACCTGGGGACGTCCATCGGGGTCGCCGCGGGCTTCAACGTCGTCCGGGAGTTTTTCCCCGCCCTGCTCCACGGGAGGTGAGTTCGGCGACGATGAAGGAAGGCCGCGCATGGGAGACGCGTTGTGGAACGCCTGAAGATCACCGGTTTGGTGCGGCCGCACTGGAAATCCCTGGCGTTGGGGTTCCTGGCGGTCCTCGGTGAGAGCGCCGCCGACCTGCTGCAACCGTGGCCGCTGAAGGTGGTCTTCGACAACGTCCTGAAGTCCCGCCAGATCCACGGTTGGTTGAACCGGTTGATTCTGGCTACGGCGGGCGCGGACAGCCTGGCCATCCTTCGCTTTGCCGCGCTGGCCTCGCTCGCGATCGCGGTGATCGGGGCGCTCTGTTCTTACGCCGAGAGATATATCACCACCAGCGTCGGCCAATGGATCATGCACGACCTGCGCCGTACGCTCTACAGTCACATCCAGCGGCTGTCTCTGTCCTACCACGACCACAAGCAGACCGGCGACCTCATCAGCCGCGTGACCAGCGATATCGACGCCATCCAGAGCTTCATCGCTTCCGGGCTGCTGGGAGTGCTGATCAACTGCCTGACGCTGGTGGGCATGGTGGGGGTGATGTTCTACATCAACTGGGGCTTCACGCTGATTGCGCTCTCCGTCGCGCCGGTGCTGTTCGTGGTGGTCTATAGCTATACGCGCCGCATCAAAAAGGCCTCGCGCGAGGTGCGAAAGAAGGAAGGCGAGATGATCTCGGTGATCCAGGAAGTGCTCACCTCCATTCGCGTGGTCAAGGCGTTCGCGCGCGAGGATTACGAACAGCGCCGCCTGGAAGTGGAGAGCCTGGAGAGCGTCGAGCTGGCTTTGCGGGCGCGCGACCTCAAGGCCAAGCTGGCGCCGCTGGTGGAGATCATCGTGGCCATCGGCACCTGCATGGTGCTGTGGTTTGGCGCCCGCATGGCCCTGGACGGCACCCTTTCGGCGGGCTCGCTGATCGTGTTCATTTTCTACCTGGGGAAGATGTACAAGCCGATGCAGGAGCTCTCCAAAATGGCCGACGCCTATTCCAAGGCGGCGGTGGGGTACGAGCGCATACAGGAAGTAGTGGAAACCGAGCGCGAAGTGAAGGACCTGCCGGGAGCGCGGCCGGCGCCGCCCTTCCGGGGGCGCATCGAATTCGATAAGGTGGATTTCGGCTACGAGCCGGAACGTCCCGTCCTGCGGGATGTAAACCTGCGGATCGAACCGGGGCACGTGGCCGCGCTGGTGGGGCCCACGGGGGCCGGCAAGACCACCATCATCAGCCTGATTCCGCGGTTTTACGATGCCACTTCGGGGGCCGTCAAAGTCGACGGCAGCGACGTGCGCCGCTTCACGCAGAAGTCGCTGCGCCAGCAGATCAGCTTCGTATTGCAGGAGACGCTGCTGTTCCACGCACCGGTGTGGAGCAACATCGCCTATGGCAAGCCGGGAGCGAGCAAGGCGGAAGTTCTGCAGGCCGCGGAACTGGCCAACGCGAGCGAATTCATCGAGAAGATGCCGGAGGGTTACAACACCATGATCGGCGAGCGCGGCGTGACGCTCTCGGGCGGCCAGCGCCAGCGCATCGCCATCGCCCGGGCGGTGATCCGCGACACCCCGATCCTCATCCTGGACGAGCCGACCTCCGGTCTGGACGCGGCGTCGGAGAAGCTGGTCTTCGATGCGCTGGACCGGCTGATGGAGGGCAAGACGTGCATCGTGATTGCGCACCGCCTCTCCACCATCCGGCGCGCCGACACGATCTTCGTGGTGCAGGACGGCACGATTACCGAGCGCGGCCGGCACGAGGAGTTGTTGAAGCTGGACGGGCTGTACGCGGAGCTGTACCGGCTGCAATTCCGGAGCGAGGAAGAGGCGGTGGGATAGGGCGGGAGGCTGGCCTCCGCGCGCAGGTTTCCCAGAACGGCATTCGGGGACCGCCCGCGGCAAAAGGTCCGGAACGGCTACGGGGCCATCGCCGCTGCCTCCGCTAGCTCCTCAGCGGCTATCGGCTGATGGCAGAAATAGCAATTGATGGGGTTGTTGCCGCTGTTAAAGCGCTCAGGTGGGTTAGTTGACAAGGAACCGGCCGAGGAGATCTGCTTGCAATCTACTCACATTCCCGCGCTCCCGATAAAGTAGGCCACATGTGTAGTTGAAATCACTTCCCATGAGTCTTTGAGGTATGTCAACTGGTCTCCGGCTCGGCCAGTGCAAGCCGTGCTCCGGTCAGCCTGAGTCTAACAGGGACTCTTCATCCTGGCCGATTAGCCGCTGGATGCTCCGGGCGGCAGCAGTTTTTGCGCTGGTATGGTCGATCTTTCGAGCCGTTCGGCAATCGATCACACTCGATGAGGCCGATACCTACCTTTGGTTTGGGGGCGGCCAGGCGGCGAAGTTCATCTGGTATCCATATCCTAACAATCACGTTCTCAACAGTCTATTGATTTGGCTCAGCACACACGTCTTCGGCGTTTCGGTCCTGACCGTGCGCATCCCGGCCCTACTCGGTGCGGCTCTCTACATCTTCGTCGCTTATTCACTCTGCCGAGTACTTATCGACCGATTCGTCCTGCAGTTCGCAGCCCTTATTTGCCTGGTTTACAACCCATTCATTCTGGATTTCTTCGCTGCGGCGCGGGGCTACACCTTAGCCAACGCATTTCTGATCCTGGCGCTTGCGGTTCCCCTGTGGCATACCCGGACAGGCCGCAGGTCCGTGGCCGCCTCTGCCGCTCTAGCCTCGGCCACCGTCGGGTTGTCTTTCGTTTCGAATTTCGCTTTCGCTTTCGTGGATGGTGCGGCGCTCCTGGCCATCATGGTATGGGCGATCCGCCAGCGTGGGCCGGATTCCGTGCTCCGCGTGATCGGCTGTGGTACGTTGCCGGTGCTGGCCGTGACGTTCGGCGTGTGCGGTTACACAATTACGCACTACACCCGGGAGCATCTCTGGTACGGCGCCCGGTCGCTCAGCGAAATGACGCAAAGCCTGGTTGACGCATGCCTGTACCAACTACCCGACTGGCTCGGATATTCCGGCGTGGTCCGATCGGCGGGACGATACCTGCTTCTCGCATTGGCCATCTCTGGCGTCTGCCGTATGAGCCTGGGAAGCCTCTATCCGGAGTTTCGCCAAAACATGCGAGCAATAATGGCCGGGAGCGTGGTAGGAATACTGACCCTGACCGTTGGCGCGCACTATCTGGCGTTCCAAATTACTAAACTCCCGCTGCCGGTATCGCGAACAGCAATCTTTTTCCTGCCGCTATGCACGCTGTTCATCACCCTGGTTGCCGCATCACCCGCGAAGCCGCGGCTCTTGCGCTTGCTGGGCCACGTCATGACGGTAGTGCTTCTAATCCTCGGAACGCATTATCTGCTATCCCTCCGATACACCTATTTCAAAGAATACGCTCAGGCCGCGGAGATGAGAGAGGTCTATCGCGTCATCGAACGGCTGAATCGACGTTACGGCATTGAAGAATTCACAGTGGGTGGATCATACGCATCTTCGCTGGAGTTCTATCGTGTCGCCTTGAAGGCGGCCAGGCTCCCGCGGTTTCTGGCAGCTCCCGAACCACGCCTCCCTCCCGGCAAGGTATACGTGATTCACGGGTCCTATTACAGGGCATTCCTCGACGAGCATAAATTGGTTGTCTTGTATCGGGGGAAAGTATCGCAAGTTGTCGTCGCCGTTCCACCGGGCGGTCCGGTTCCGCCCCTGCCGGTTATGCCGTGACCTATCAAGGCTGCCAAGTTCCGGATGATCAATGCACCCTGGCACTGAGACGGCACCCGCCAAGGCTCCCTACCCCACCGGCTCACAGCTCCAGCAGTGCGGCGATGCGGCTTTCCAGCGCTTTCGCGAACGCCTCTACCTCCGGCGGGGAGTACTCCGCGGCGCGGAAGGCATCGCGGATCTGTTGGGGTGAGAGACGCGCCAGCAGGCGGCCCATCCAGCGGGCGTCGTCGCGCGGGATATCTTTCCCGATCCACTCCAGGCGAACCCGGCGGAGGTATTCCCTGGGATTCACCAGAATCTTATAATTGGGCCGGGCGGGCACGCAAAAGTCCACGGTATTGGGCCGGACTTTGTGGATAAAGCGGGAATGGATATAGGAGTCGAGGTTGCCGCGGGCCTTTTCGCGCGGGCGGGTCTCGCCCGCCGTTCCGAAGCTCGCGCCCAGGTCACTGACCAGGTAGAGGCGCTCGGGCCCCTCCTGGTAGATGGCGTTGTTCTCGTCCTTCAGGTCCCAGTTGTTGATCACCGCCATCAATACTTTCAGGCCATTCAGTTCTCGCGTTGCCAGGAAGGGACTTTGCCGCCACGGCCAGGTTCCGATCTTATGCTCGCCCTTCGGCTCGCGCTTCAGGCGCACGTCCGCGACCGAGCCGTCGGACGTCACCAGTTTCCAACCGCGGTGCAGGCGGGCGGGTAGGCCCCGCACCGGCAAGCGGGGAACGAAGTAATCCTCGCTTGCGGAATAGCCGGCGGCCCAGACGAGGCGCGATGCGACCGTCTCCGGGCGCGCTTCGGCCCCCAGCTTGACCTTCCACTTCACGCCGTCCCGGTCCTCGACCACGAACTTAGGGTTGGTGCCTGCGAGGTCCTCCTTGACGAACGTAAATGTGCCGTGGGGCTCATGTTCCTTGCCGCCGGGCCCATAGAACAGGTTGCGCGACTGTATGTCGGTGGGATTGCGCCACAGGACCGCGGGGCGGCCTGGCGCGGAAGCCACCGCTGCCCGATTGGCTTTGCGCGCCTGGGGGAAAGCCGCAGGGCTCAGGACGGCGGCCGCCATCAGGACGGCAATTGTACTACCTCTCACATGCATACACACTGGCCCCTTCAGAAACGGCGTGACAACTGCAAAAGGAACAGCAAGAATCGTGCCAAGGTGCGCGCATACGCCATCATGAAGGAGGGAATCCTTGAAACTGCTCATGCAGCCGGACGACGGCATTATCCCCCTGATCAAAGGAATCACCCGCGCCAGGAAGTCCGTCGAAATCGTGATTTTCCGCTTCGACCAGCGGGAGATCGAGCGGGCGCTGGCGAACGCGGTCAGCCGCGGCGTTTTCGTACATGCGCTGATTGCCCACACCAACCGGGCGGGCGAGGAGGGCTTGAGAAAACTGGAGATGCGGCTGCTGGCGCAGGGAGTCACCGTGGCGCGCACGGCCGACGACCTGGTGCGGTATCACGACAAGATGATCATTATCGACCGGCGCGAGCTTTACCTGCTGGCGTTCAATTTTACCCACCTGGACATCGAACACAGCCGCAGTTTCGGGGTGATCACGCGGAGCCGGAGCCTGGTGCGCGAAGCGGTGAAGCTGTTCGAGGCGGACACCATGCGCCATCCTTACGAACCCGGGCTGGCGCGCTTCGTGGTGAGCCCCCTGAACGCGCGCAAGCAGCTCGCCGCCTTCATCAAGGGGGCAAAGAAGGAACTGCTCATCTACGATCCGAAGATCAGCGATCCGGCGATGATTCGCCTCCTGGAGGAGCGCGCCAAGGCAGGCGTGGATGTCCGGGTGATCGGCAAGCTGACGCGCAAGAGCTCCGGGCTGGCGGCGCGCAAGCTATCGCAGATCCGCTTGCACACGCGCACCATGGTCCGCGACCACCGCCTGGTGTTTGTCGGAAGCCAGAGCCTGCGGGAGATGGAACTGGATGCCCGGCGGGAGGTCGGGCTGATTCTCTGCGATGCCCGGGTGGTGAGCCGCCTGGTCCAGATATTTCAGGAAGACTGGGAAACGGCGGCGCAATCGGCGGCGTCGGCTGCGGAGGAACCGGAGCCGGCCGGGAGAGTAGCCAGAAAGGTTGCCAAGATTCTGTCCCGGGATATGCCTCCCGTGGCGCCGGTGCTGGAACAGGCCGTCAGGGAGCTTGCCGGCGACAGGACCGGTGTGGAAGTGGACCCCAAGGAGCTCGAGGGAGCAGTAAGGGAGGCAGTGAAGGAGGCGGTAAGAGAAGCGGTCGAGGATGTGGTGGAGGAGGCCGTCGAGCAGGCCGGCGGGAAGGGCGCATGAAGGAGCTCTCAGCTTCTCTTAGTAAGTGCCGCCGTGGCGGACCTTGGGCTTGCCGGACTGCGCAAAGCCGGCGCGGGATTCGCCCGCCGCCGCAATATCCTCGGCCCCGGTACGCTCCAGAACCGTCTTGGCCCGTTTCACCCAATCGGAGTTGTCGCAATGCACCGAAAGTAAGATGCGGCCTTCTCGGATAAGGCCTTCATAGCGTTTGGCTTCGTACTCGGGCAGACCCATGCCCGCTAATGCGCCGATGATCCCGCCCGCCACGCCGCCGGCGCCGATCCCGGCCAGCGCGCTCATGATCGGTCCGGCGGCAATGAAGGGACCCAGGCCCGGGATGGCCAGCGCGCCGGTGCTTGCCAGCAGCCCCAGGGTTCCACCCACAACCGCTCCCGCGCCGGCGCCGGTCGCGATTCCCTCGGGCGCCTTGGTGTGCTTTTCGTGGGCGAAGTCTTTTGTGCCCACGTTATCGGGAAGCAGCACCGAGATGTCTTCGCTGCGGAAGCCGGCGTCAATCAGTGTGTCGACTCCGTCTTCGACGTGTTCCCGGTCGCGATAGATGCCAAATACTGCGGTATTCTTTCCTGCCATAAGTGACTCCTTTCACACTCCTTCGTGTTGAGCGTACGAGTTGCAGCCTAACTAAGCCGGCGGCCGGCAACCGGCCGTCTAACTTCAACGGCCCGCTAATCGACTGACCGCGGGCCGCTGACTGCTTCCTCTAGGACGGCGTGCCCGATCCACCGGCGCCGCTTCTTACCTCGGTCTCGCGCTGTGCCTTGAGCCACTCGTCGGCCTGTTTCTGCGCTTCTTCCCGGGCGATCCCATAGCGTTCCTGTAGCCGGCCGACGAACGCGTCGCGCTTGCCGGCTATGTAAGTCAGGTCATCGTCGGTAAGCTTGCCCCACTTCTGTCTGACCGATCCCTTGAGTTGCTTCCATTTCCCTTCCACTTGGTCCCAGTTCATATCCGATTTTCTCCCATTGACATAGATTGGCCAGCCTTCGCCGCTGGCCCGATGGGAAAGAAGCAGGTACCGCGCCACTGCGAGAATACGCTCATGTCGGGCCCCCCGCCTTAGTGACTGAGCGGACAAAGGGTCAAGGGTTGCATCTGGTATTCGGGAAAGGGGGCAGAAGATGCTTCTACTGTTGATCCTATTAGTCATTGTGGCTTTCGCAGCGGCCCCGGCATGGCCTTACAGCCGCGGTTGGGGCTATTATCCGAGCGGCGGCCTGGGATTGGTAGTTCTGATCCTCGTGATCCTCTTGCTAACGGGAAGATTCTGAACCCCTGCCGGCGCCCGCCCGCCGGATTGCGGCGGCGTACGGGGACCTCCTGGGGCCTGGGCCGGATAACAGGCCCCGGTTTTCTGATATCCACTCCAATTCTTCCGCCACGACCCGTGAAAAGCCGCCCTGCGGCCGGCGCGCGCGGCCGCGGTTCCGGTCTTCGCTGGAGCAGCAAATACCTTTTCATCCATGTGCATTCACAAGGTGTGTACTGAACCGCACTGGTACTCAAAAAAAATATAAAGCTACTCACGAATTTCCCTGTTAATATCCTAAAAGTTATCCCAAAGGCCAGTTAATTCCAATCGGAAATGCGCCGCTATGAAGCGCATTAAACCCGGGTTCTTTGTCGACGGGGATCGGTACACGTTTGTCGGGACCGGTTTACATAAGGAGAGAACCATATGGCCTTACGCACTGCACACATCCAAGGAAACACGTGCCCTCCGGAATTGCCGGATACGGGAACGTCGCTGCCGTCCAACCAACAACGCCCGTGCACGGGAGAAGGAGGCTGCCTATGAGCGGCCGGCCGGGCTTTTTTCTTCCAGGCAATGCGTCGCGCGCGCGAATTCGGGAGGCCGAAAACGCGCGCCGGAACCGCCTCGAAATCGTCAAAGCGCTCTCGCACGGCACCGTCTCGCGGCGCGAGCTTTTCAAATGGGGCCTGGTGACCGGCGCCGGTCTGCTGGCGCCCATCCACGGGTTAAACCCCTTCGTCAAGAGCGCGTACGCCGACAGCAGCATACCCACGGGCGCGCCGCCCAGCCCGGGAACCGCCGGCCTGGATTTCACGCAGCCCATGTTGCGCTTTGAGGTCCTGGCGCGCAACCCGGTGTCGAGCCTGACTCCGGCGCCGGCGGCGCAGGCCAACCAGACTCTCCAGCCGGTAGACCCCGCGCTGGGCGGCGGTTTTGGGCCGATCGAGGGACGTCCTCCGGGGCCCGACTGGGCGCACCAGCGCTTCACCGACTTTCCCCCGCAGGTGGCCGTCGAAGTCACACAGGAGGGCGCCAAGACCAACCTCAACGGGAACATTCCGTTTAAGTTCCATCCCAATCTGCCCACCCAGGGCCCGCTGGCCATGTGGACTTTCAACGGCACCGTTCCGCCCAAGCTCCTCATTGGCCGTTACGGGGAAGCGATTCTGTTCCGGCACCACAATAAACTGCCCTCCGACGTCAGTCAGAACGGCGGCTTCGGGGTGCACACCATCACCACCCACGAGCACAACGGACACCACGGCGCGGAGAACGACGGCTTCACGGGCGCGTTCTTCTTCCCCGGCCAGTTCTACGACTATCACTACCCCATCATCCTGGCCGGGCACGACACCATCAATCCCCAGGGGACGGACATCATGGCCTCCAGCCCCAAGGACGACGGCGGCCTGATGATGGTCCCGGGCGACTGGCACGAGACCATGAGCACGCACTGGTTTCACGACCACATGTTCAGCTTCACGGCGCAAAACGTCTACAAGGGCAACGCCGGGATGTTCAATATCTACAGCGGCATCGACCGCGGCAACGAAGAGATCAACGACGGCGTCAACCTGCGGATGCCCAGCGGCACGGCGAAACCGTGGGCCAACCTGGACTACGACATCAACCTCATGCTGGCCGACAAGGCCTGGGACCAGGACGGCCAACTGTATTTCGACATCTTCGAGTTCGACGGCTTCCTGGGCGACGCCATGACGGTGAACTTCTGCTACAAACCGTTCTTCGAGGTGGAGGCGCGCAAGTACCGGTTCCGGATTCTCAACGCCAGCGTGTCGCGCTTCTTCAAGATTGCCCTGAGCGACGGCTCGCAGATGATCCAGATCGCCAACGACGGCAACCTGCTGCCCCACGCCGTGCCCCTGACGCAACTCGACGAGCAGGGCATCGCCGAACGTTACGACATCGTCATCGACTTCTCGCGCTACCACAATGGCGACAAGGTGTGGATGGTGAACCTGTGTGAACACGAGGATGGGAAGGGACCGAAGCAGGATCTTTCGCTGAGCCAGGCGCTGTCGGGCCAGTCGAGCGACCCTTGCGTAGGAAAGTTCCTGGAATTCCGCGTGGTAACGGCGACGGGGGTGGACCAGAGCATTAGCGTCTCCGACCTGCTCACCAAGCCCCTGATCCCCAACCCGGACCTGTCGAACATCCCGGTGGTGCGGCAACGGACCTTTGAATTCGGGCGTTCCGGCGGCGGCAGCGATTCGTCGCCCTGGACCATCAAGACCGACGGCGGGGAGGGACTGGCGGCGGACTTCAGCCGGCTATCGGCCGCTCCCAAGCCGGGCACGCGCGAAATCTGGACCCTGAAGAACGGCGGCGGCGGCTGGGACCACCCCATCCACATCCACTTCGAAGAGGGCCAGATCCTGGCGCGCAACGGCAGCCTCAATAACGTTCCGGCGTGGGAGCGCGGGCGCAAGGACGTCTATCGCCTGCATCCCGGCGGCAGCGTCACCCTCACCATGCAGTTCCGCGAGTTCTTCGGAATGTTCATGGAGCACTGCCATAACACCCAACATGAGGACCACGCCATGCTGCTCCGCTGGGAACTGGATCGCGGCCTGGTGCCTCTGCCGACACCGAATCCGACGCCGCAGGGCGTGGAGTTCATCACCACCAGCGTCCTCAAGGACGCCTTCTAGGACCGTGGGGCAGCTTGTCAAGCTGCGTGCCGATGGTCAATCGGCCACGGGGGCGGTTGCCAACCGCCGCGCAGGAGGTCATCCTGCCCCACACCAGTTGACAGGAGCGTGTAACCATGCGACGCAGCATTTCCGCGATGATCGCGGCGGCGGCCCCCCTGGTCTTGCTGTACGCCGGCCTCGCTCGGGCCGCGACCTGGGGGGCCAACTATTTTCCCAACGTTCCGCTCACCACGCAGGAAGGCAAGACGGTCCGCTTCTACGACGACCTGCTCAAGGGCAAGCGCGTGGTGATCGACTTCATCTACACCAAATGCGGCGATTCGTGCCCGCTCGAAACCGCTCGGCTGGCGCAGGTGCATCGCCTCCTGGGCGATCGCATGGGGCGCGACATTTTCTTTTACTCCATCAGCATCGACCCGGTGCGCGACACGCCGGCGGAGCTCAAGGCCTATGCGGAGAGCTACCGCGCCGGGCCTGGCTGGCTGTTCCTGACCGGCAAGAAGGCGGACATCGAGGCGATCCGCAAGAAGCTGGGGCAGGCCGCCCGCGCGGGCGAGAACGAGCTGACCGACCACAGCACCAGTTTCACCATCGGCAACGAGGCCACCGGCCAATGGATGCGCGACAGTTCCACCGACGACCCGCACTACCTGGCGGCCATCATCGGCGACTGGATGGGCGATTGGAAGAACCGCGTGCCCGGCCAAAGCTATGCCGAGAAGCCGGAACTGCCGGCGAGCGCGGCCGACCGGGGCGCCAACCTGTTCCGGACCCGCTGCGCCGCCTGCCATAGCATTGGCGAGGGCGACGGCGTGGGGCCGGATCTGGCGGGCGTCACCCGGGTCCGCAAGCGGGAGTGGCTGGCCGGCATGATCGCGCTGCCCAACGAAATGCTGGCCAAGGGGGATCCCATCGCCACGGCGCTCTTCGCGCAGTATCGGCAAGTGCGCATGCCCAACCTGCGCCTGGGCGATGTGGACGTGAACGCGCTGCTCGGCTACCTGGAAGCGCGGGACGCGGCCGGGGCGAGCGGAGGAAAGGACGGAAAGTGAAGGCAGCACGGCCTGGCTACAGCTTTACGACCCGGAGGCCCGGGATCTTTTCGAAGTGCCGGATGTTCTCCGTCAGGACAGCGTAGTCCTGCTCAAGGGCCGCCGCCGCGATGAGCAGGTCGTTGGCGGGAACGGGAAGCCTTCTCCGCTCGGCCGTGATGACGATGCTGGAGTCGAGCACTACTCCCAGGATGGCGGATTCCATGGCTGCTCGTGGCTCGCGATGATGGCTTCCAGATCGCTCCCGAAGTCCGGATCGAGCGTGACCGTGGAGTTACGCTCCTTGGCTTGCCGGACGATCTCCGAGATGAGCCGCCCGCTTCGTTGCGCCGACCGGATCACCGCCACCGGACGATGGTCCTGCTCCACAATAACCTCCACGCCCTCCTGGACCTAGGCCAGCACGGCAGGGATGTCGCGGGCGAGTTCGGCTTCCGTGATGCGGACCGTCATACCCCTCGATCATAGCGCCCTGCTGGGCGCAGTTGGCGATGTGATTCCCCGTCGAGAAGCGTACGTGCTATCTTGGCGATGGATATGGCCGTTGACCTAGTCGAGGAACGCCAGAGGGCCCACGCCTATCTCGACCGGCTGCCGGCCGAGCAACTGAGCGCCGTCCGGAGCGTGCTGGAGACCATGCTCGATCCGGTGTCCCGAGCCCTTGCTAATGCGCCTGTGGACGATGAAGAAATCAGCGAGGACGAGCAACGCGCGGTTGCCGAGGCTCGCGATTGGTTGAAGCACAACAAGCCCATTCCGCATGAGGCAGTGCTGGCCGATTTGGGCCTCACCCTGGATGATTTCGACAAAACGGGCCGCACGCCGCCTCCGCCGGAACAGAATGGCCAAGACCGGCAGTAATGGCTGGGAAGATCGCCTGGACGCCTCAGGCCAGAGCCGATGTCCGCGCCTTGGATCGGCAAACCGCAATGCACATTCTGCACGGGCTGGCGCGCTTCGCACAAGCCGGCGAGGGGGACGCCAAACGTCTTCAGGATGTTGAACCGGCTGAGTAGGTGCTCGCCGTATAGCACCGCTCAGAGGCCTATCGCTGAGGATGCAGTGGGGCGCCCCGCTCCCCCAATCCCGCTAAACTGGTTGCAGGCCCTCCTCCGGGCCCTTCCGACTTTTTGCGGACGCACTGCGTCTACAACACAGGAGCCAGAGATTGATCTTCCGGGCGGTTGAAGATGCCGACCTGATCCGGCAGGCTGCCCGGGGTAACGTGGAGAGCTATAACCTCCTCGTATCCCGGTGGGAGAAGCGTGTCTACAATTACCTGCTGCGGATTACCGGCAACCGCGAAGACGCTCTGGACCTGGCGCAGGACGTGTTCTTGAAAACCTATCAGAACCTACGCAAGCTCGACGATCCGGGGCGGTTCGGCCCCTGGATTTACCGCATCGCGCACAACGAGGCCTACTCCATGTTTCGCAAGCGGAGGCCGGAAACCGATGTGGACGAACTGGCGCCGGAGAGCACCGGGACAGGCATTACGGTGGGCGGCAGCGCGGTCTTTCCGGTCGAGCTGAGCCTGTCGGTCGCGAGCGCGCTGGGGCGGCTTTCGCCGGAACAGCGCGAGGCGGTGGTGCTCAAGATCTACCAGGGCTTCAAGTTCGAAGAGATGGCCGAGATCCTGTCCTGCCCGGTTTCCACGGTCAAGTCGCGTTTGTATACCGCGCTCGAACTGCTCAAGAGAGAACTGGCTCCAGTAGGTACCCGAGGTGTGTCATGAGTTGCTCGCCATTCGATTTGAGGGATTACTTCCTCCGGGAGCTGACTGACCCGCAGCAGCGCTCGGTGGAAGCCCATGTGGACCATTGCCCGGCCTGCCGGGAGGAACTGGAGCGCCTGCGTCTGACGGGGTCCGTCCTGCTGTCGCTGGGGGAAGAAGAGATCCCGCAGCGCATCGCGTTCGTTTCCGACAAAGTTTTCGAACCGTCGCCGTGGCGGCGGTGGTGGACCTTGTTCTGGGGTTCCACCGCGCGCCTGGGCTTCGCCTCGGCGGCCATGCTTTCGATTGCGATTCTGGTATCCGCGCTGACGCGGCCGGCTCCCGCACCGGTTCCGCAGCAGACCGTGGTGACCGCCGGAATCACCAGCGCCGAAGTAGACCAGCGCATTCAGGCGGCGGTAACCAAGGCCGTGGCCGAAAGCGAAACCCGCCAGGAAAAGAAGACCACGCTACTGGTGAAAGGCCTGGCCGGGCGCGCCCAGGAGGAGCACCGCATGAGACTGGTGGCGGAGGCGGACGCGGATCATCTGGACCGGCGCCTGCGCGTGGCGACGCTGTCCGCCGGTAATTACTTCCGGCCGCAACTGGAGCAGGGGGTAGCGCAATGAGATCCGCCGCTGTTCTGCTGCTGACGGGGCTTTCCGCGCTCGCCCAGATGAAGCCGGCCAGCAAGCCGGCGCCCGCCGCGACGGTGGTGGGGACTCCCACGGCGGCGCGGGTCTCCTGGCAGACGCTGAGCGATCTGGAAAAGGGCTTCGACGCCCGCCTCTCCAGCGCCGGCGGCGCCGACCCCATGGTGCTGCTGGGCAACACCCGCGGGCTGTGCCTGAACGGTTACGGCGCGATCTTCACCACCGACGCCGAGCTGATCGGCACCCCCAGGATCACGCCATTTCATCAACAGATCACCCCCGCCGAAAAGGCGGACACGCACAAGCGCAAGATCGAGCACCTGCCGCTCCTCAAAAACGCGATGCTCGAAATGATGCGCTCCGCCGCCGCGGCGCTGAAAGACCTGCCGGCTTCGGACCAGATCGTGGTCGCGGTGCGGATCTTCTATTTGCCGTGGGAGGATACCGCCGGGCTGCCGGGGCAGATTCTCATGAAGGCCGACCGCCAGGGGGCGCTGGCCGGCAACATCCAAGTGGAAGAACAGTAAGTGGCCGCCACGCTGCCTTCCTCGCCCGAATCCGCCGATGCCGGCGCGCCCGGCCCGCGCACCATGCGGCTGGGCGAAATCCTGATCGAGCGCGGCAAGATCGAAGCCGAGGAGTTGGAGCGCGCGCTGGAATTGCAGAAGGAGCGCGGCGACAAGCTGGGCAAGATCCTGGTGGACATGGGCCTCATTGCCCTGCGCGACGTGCTGGGCGCGCTTTCCGACCAGTTGGGCATTCCCCTGGTGACGGTGGACAACGCGCCTCCGGCCGCGCCCGAAATCGAAGGGCTCTCGCACCGTTTCCTGCGGCAGTGCCGTGCGTTTCCGCTCGAAGTGCGGGATGCGGTGCTGACCGTCGCCATGGCCGACCCGCTCGATTTCGAGACGGTGGCGGCGGTGCGGGCGTACTCCGGCCTGGCGGTCGCGACCGCACTGGCGCCGGAGCAGGAGATCCTCGACGCCATCGACAAATATTACGGCGAGAGCGAACGGCAGGCGCTCGATCTCGACGACGAACATGCCACGGCCGACCTGGAGCACCTGCGCGACATGGCGAGCGAGGCGCCGGTCATCCGCCTGGTGAACGCCATGATCGCCGATGCGCTCGAGAAGCGCGCCAGCGACATCCACATCGAGCCGTTCGAGAAGGAATTCCGCGTCCGTTTCCGCGTGGACGGCGTGCTGTTCAGCCAGGAGGCGCCGCCGCGCGAGCTGAAGGCGGCGGTGATCTCCCGGCTGAAGCTGATGGCCAAGCTGAACATCGCCGAGCGGCGCCTGCCGCAGGACGGGCGCATCAAGATCAAGATCCTGGGGCGCGACGTGGACCTGCGCGTCTCCACGCTGCCCACGCTGTACGGGGAAAGCGTGGTCATGCGCCTGCTGGACCGCTCGGCGGGGGATTTTTACGACTTGCGGCGGCTGGGGTTCGACAACCATATGTTGGCGCGCATGGAGCACTTCACCAGCCTGCCGCACGGCATCTTCCTGGTGACCGGTCCCACGGGCAGCGGCAAATCCACCACGCTCTATTCGGCGCTCAAGTGCATCAACCTGCCGGACAAAAAGATCATCACCATCGAGGACCCGGTGGAGTATCAGATGGACGGGATCAACCAGATTCACGTCAATCCGCAGATCGGGCTGACCTTCGCGGCGGGGCTACGGCACATCGTGCGCCAGGATCCGGACGTGATCATGGTGGGGGAAATCCGCGACCGCGAGACCGCCGATATCGCCATACGCGCCGCGCTCACCGGGCACCTGGTGTTCTCGACGCTGCACACCAACGACGCCCCCAGCGCGGTCACGCGCCTGACCGACATGGGGGTGGAGAACTACCTGATTACCTCGTCGCTGGTGGCCGTGCTGGCGCAAAGGCTGGTGCGCGTGATTTGCGCGCAGTGCAAGCAGCCGGCGGGGAGGGCGCTGTCGCCCGAAGGCGAGAGCCTGCAGGCGTTCCGCGGGGCGGGCTGCGCGGAGTGCGACGGCCGGGGCTACACGGCGCGCGTGGGCATCTTCGAGATGATGGAGCTGAACGACGAAATCCGCCAGCTCGTGATGGGCAACGCGGACGCCGGTGTGCTGACCCAGGCGGCGCGCCGCAACGGCATGCGCAACCTGCGCGAGGACGGATGGAAGAAGATCCGCGAAGGGGTGACCACGGTGGATGAGGTGATGCGCGTGACCCAGGAGTTCTAGGAACGGGGGCTGGGGGCTGGGGGCCGGGGAACGGATGGCGACGTTTTTCTTCAGGGCGGTGGCATCGGACGGCAAGGTCCGAAGCGGCAGTTTCACGGGCGACAATGAGAAGCTGGTCGCGCGCGAGCTGCGCAAGCAGGGGCTCACGCCCATCTACGTGGGGTCCGCGCCCAAGGGCTCGCCGCTCGAAATCAAGCTGCCGGTGTTTCTCAAGGGACGGCGCCGCGACGTCCTGTTCTTCACGCAGGAGCTTTCTACGCTGCTGAACGCGGGGGTGCCGCTCGACCGCGCGCTTTCCATCACCGCCGAGCTCACGGAGCGGGCCGCCTTCCGCCTCATCGTGGTCGACGTGCTGCGCGTGCTCAAAGGCGGCCGGCCGCTGGCCGACAGCCTGGGCACGCACCCGGAGTACTTTCCGGACCTGTACGTCAGCATGGTGCGGGCGGGCGAGGCCTCGGGCGCGCTGGCTACCATCTTCGAGCGGCTGGCGGAATTCGAGCGTTCGCGCGACGATCTGCGCACCTACATCGTGTCGTCGATGATCTACCCGGCGCTGCTGGCGGCGGTGGGCCTGTGCTCGATCCTCATCCTGCTGAACTTCGTGGTGCCGCGCTTTGCCACCATCTTCGAGGGCGGGCACATGAAGATCCCCGTGCCCACGCAAATCATGCTGGAAGCCAGCTACCTGTGCCGCACCTACTGGTGGATGGCCGCGTCGGCACTGGCGGCGGCCGCGATCGCCTGGACGTGGTACACGCGGACCGCCGCGGGGCGCATCTGGTGGGACCGCGCGCGGCTGAAGATTCCGCTGCTGGGCGACGCGCTGCTGAAGGCGGAAACGGCGCGTTTCGCGCGGAGCATGGCCACGCTGGTGGCCAATACCGTGCCGCTGGTGCAATCGCTGGCCATCGCGGCGGCGACCTTGAACAACCGCATGATCGCCCGCGCGCTCGACGGCGTGGCGCAGGGAGTGAAGCGCGGCGAGGGCATCGCCGTGCCGGTGCGCAAGGCGGGAGTATTTCCGCCGCTGGCGGCGCACCTGCTGACCGTGGGCGAAGAGACCGGCCGGCTGGACCAGATGTTCGCCCGCATGGCCGACATCTACGAAAACGATACGCGCTCGGCCATCCGGCGCTTCACCTCGATCTTCGAGCCCCTGGTGATCCTGGTGATGGGCATAATGGTAGGGGCGCTCATTTTGAGCATGCTGCTGGCGATTACGAGCATCAACGACGTGGCGGTGTAACCATGAATCGACGAAGACGATATAGCGGGCGGGCGGGCGTCACCCTCATCGAAATGCTGGTGGTGGTGACTATCATCGGGCTGTTTGTGGCGCTGGTGGGGCCCAGCCTGTGGAAGAAGGCCGATACCGCGCGCATCACGGCGGCGCGCAGCCAGATTCAGAACTTCATGACCGCGCTGGGCACTTACAAACTGGATACCGGCACCTTCCCGACCACCGAGCAGGGGCTGGCCGCGCTCCGGATGCGGCCCTCCGAAGCGACCCAATGGAACGGCCCGTACATGCCGCAGGACATCCCCAAAGACCCCTGGGGCCACGACTATGTTTATAAATATCCGGGAGATCACGGCGACGAACCGGACATCGTCTGCCTGGGCAGCGACGGCCAGGCCGGCGGCGAAGGATTGAATGCCGACATTGTCAGTTGGAAGAGCAGCGGCCAGTAGGGGGGCAACCCGCGGCGTCAGCCTCATCGAAATGATGGTGGTGGTGGCCATCATCGGCTTGATCGCGGGGGTGTCGATTCCCTCGGTTTCGGCCGGCATCGACAGCGTGCGCCTGGCGTCGGCCACCAACTCGGTGGCCGGATTTTTGAACGCCGCGGTCACCCGCGCCGAGCGCCGCCAGCAGCCCATGGAGCTGGTCGTCTCCATCAAGGACAACATGATAGCGCTGTACTCTAACGAACCCGGCCCGGCGCGGGTGCTGAGAATGCCGGACGGCGTGAAGATCGAGGCCGTACTGCCCCAGGCCGGCGATTCCGAAGGGTTGCACCGCGAAATCCTGATGCCCGGCGCTACCGTTCCGGGCATCGGCATCCAGTTGGCCAACCAGCGGGGCGCGCGGCGGATCGTGCGGCTCGATCCCATGACCGGCTTTCCGCGCGTGGAAAGCGTCCTGATAAAGTGACGCGGAAGCCATCACGTACGCGCGCCACGGGCGGTTTCACGCTGCTGGAAATGATTGTCGCTTCCACCATCATGGCCGTCGCCGTGGTCGGCCTGCTGTCGGGAATCGGCGGCGCCACGCGGAACGCGTCCCGGCTGCGGGAGTACGACCGCGCGGTGCAACTGGCGCGGTCGCGCATGAACGATCTGCTGCTGGACCAGAGGCTGCCGCGGGATGCGGTGATCGACGGCTTTTTCGACCCCGCCCAGACGGGCGGTGTGGAGGCCGGCTGGCGGGCGCGTCTCAAGATCTTCGAGCTGCCGCCGCGCGTGGTCCCCTACGAACTGGCGCTGGAGCGCATCGAGCTGGAAGTCTGGTGGATGGCGGGAACGCAGCGGCGCAGCTTCACGCTCGACGGATACCGCCAGTCGGTGCTGCGGCCCGAGGATATCGGGCGGGTGGCGGCACCGCAATGAGAACCCGAAGGTCCACCGCCGGCGTCACCCTGATGGAGTTGGTGATTGCCATCACGCTGCTGAGCCTGCTTTCGCTTGGCATGTTGATGGCCATGCGGGTGGGGCTTTCCGCCTTCGCCAAAACCAACACCCGCCTCATGGACAACCGGCGCGTGGCCGGCGCGCAGCGCATCCTGGAACAACAAGTGGAGGGCCTGGTGCCGGTGATGGGGGTTTGCGGCGCCACGCCGGAAGCGCAAACCGGCCCGAAATACGCCATCTTCCAGGGTGAGGCCGCGGCCATGCGGCTGGTCTCGACGTTCTCCCTGCAAGAGGCTTCGCGGGGCCAGCCGCAGATTCTGGAGCTGTTCGTCATTCCCGGCGAGGAGGGTCGCGGCGTCCGCCTGGTGGTGAATGAAATCCCGTATACCGGTCCGGCGAGCGCCGGCCAACTGTGCACCGTTCGGACGCCCGATCCGGCAACGGGCACTCTGCTGCCGGTTTTCCTGCCCATGACGCCGGGGCCGCGCTCGTTCGTGCTGGCCGACCAGTTGGCTTACTGCCGCTTTTCGTACCTGACGCCGGGGGGGCCGCCCAACCAGCCGGACCGGCCGCCGCCGGCGTGGCGCGCGCATTGGACGTCCGCCGGCTGGCCCTGGGGCGTGCGCATCGAGATGGCGCCGCTGGTGCCCGATCCGGCGCGCGTGCAACCCATTACCGCCGTCGCGCCGATCTATCTGAGCCGCCAACCGGAGCTTCCCTATGACGACCGGCAACAATAGGTCTTGTGCTCCAGGGCGGCGACACGCTAAAGCGTGCCCCACCACGGCGAAGAACATCTGTCCTGGTGGGGCATGCTTTAGCTTGCCGGCTTCCTCGCAGCGCGGCAGCGCCCTGCTGGCCGTGCTGTGGCTGTCGGCGGCGCTGGCGGCCATCGCGTTTTCCCTCGCCACCACGGTGCGCGGGGAAACCGAGCGCACGTCCACGGAGCTCGACGGCCTGCGCAGTTACTACTTGGCCACGGGCGGCATTGCGCGCGCTTCGGCGGAGCTGCTGTGGTCGGCGGAGAACCCCGGCCAGCGGGTGCTTCCCAAGGGCTCGACCCGGGTGGATTATCGTCTGCCCTCGGGCGATGTCCGCGTGGAGATCATTCCCGAGACCGCCAAGCTGGACGTGAACCATGCGCCGGTGGCGGAGTTGTTCCGCCTCGCCCTGGCGCTGGGCGTGGAACCCGGGCGGGCGCAGACCATCGCCGAGGGCATCGCCGACTGGCGGGCGGCCGGAGGCGGCCCCAGCGCTTTCGACGGCTATTATCTGTCCCTGACTCCGTCTTTTCGGTCGCGCCACGCGTCTTTTGAAGAGATTGAGGAATTACTTCTGGTGAGAGGCGTTACCCCCGATATCTTTTACGGAACCTGGCTCCCGGCGCCGGAGGGCGCCATCGCCGCGGGCGGTCCGCGGCTGGTGCCGCGCAGCGGCCTGGCGGACTGCCTCACGGTATACGGTTCGGGCGAGCGCGTGGATGGCAACACGGCCAATCCGGCGGTGCTGGCGGCCATCGGGCTGAGCCCATACGCCATCAGCGCGCTCGTCGAGCGCCGGCAGATGGCGCCGCTCACCCTGGACCAGCTCTACAATCTTCTGGGCTCGGTGGGCGCCGATCCCAGCCGGCTGCGCGTGGAGGGCAACTCCATTGTGACCATGCGCGCCACGGCGCGCCTGCGTCTGGCCAACGGGCAGCTTTCCGATCTGCGGCGTACGGTGGCGGCGCAAATCAAGTATCTGGCGCGGGGCTACGGGTACTCCCAGATCCACATTCTGCGGTGGTACGACACCGCCTGGAGTTTTTGACCGCGGCCATGCTCTCGCCGATCCCCATTTACAAGGATTTCCGCCAGCTCCTGGCATTCGGGGCGGGGGTGGGCATCGAAATCCGGGGCGCGGATCTGGAAGTGGCGGCGGCGCGGGTGCGTCCCCGGTGGATTCAGGTGCTGGGCCGGCTGACGATTGCGAATTTCGCCGCGCGGCCGGCCGCCGAATGGGGCATGGAGTACGCGCGGTTTTTGAAATCGCTGGGGGCGAGCCATCTGAGCGCCACCGTGCTGCTGCCGCGGCCGGAGGTCATCGTGCGCCAGGTGGCGCTGGCCGGCGTGGCCGCCAAGGATTTGGATGCCGCCATCGGCTTCCAGTTGGATGCGCTGCATCCCTATGGGGACAGCGACGAGATCTGCTGGGGCTGGTCGCCGCTGGCGCCGGGAGTGGCGCTGGTGGGCATCGTGCGGCGCGAGACGGTGGAACGGCACAGCGAGCTGTTCGCCGAGGCCGGCATCGCGGTGGCGAGCTTCACCTTCTCCGCCGCCGCCGTGCATGCCGCCATCCGCCTGCGCTCGGGCGGAGCCGGTAGATCCGGCGGGCACAACGGCCAGCCCGGGTTCGTGGCCCTCAGCCGCTCCGCCTCGGGCGCCGTGGAAGTGTATGGCGAGAGCGCCTCGCGGCCGGTGTTCTCGGCCGAATTCGAGCTCGCCCCGGATCGCGCCGTCAACCTGGCGCTGGCCGAATTGCGGTTGCCACCGGAAACCGCGGCTCTCCGGCTGGAGGATGTGCTCCCCAAGCCCAACGTCAATCCGGTGGAAAACGATCTTTCCCGCAACGCGCTGCCGTACGCCACGGCGCTGGCCGGTGCATGTCCCCGGCTGGCGCCCGCGGCCAATGTGCTGCCCCCCGGCGATCGGCGGCTGAGCTCGCGGGCCATCTTCATCCCGACGGTGGCGCTGGCGTGCGTGCTGCTGCTGGTAGCGGGCGCCATGTGGGGCTATGCCAAGTACGCCGAGCGGCGGTATCTGGGCAAGATCGCGGCCGAGATCGCGAAACTGGAACCGCTGGCACGGCGCGCGGCGGCTCTTCAGGAGCAGATCGACCAGGCGCGCGCGCGGGCGCAACTGCTGGATCGCTTCCGCGGCCAGACGCGTGCCGACCTGGACGCGCTGAGCGAGCTCACCAGGCTGCTCGAGCCGCCCGCCTGGACCACGGGCATCGACCTCACGGGGGATACCGCGCGCATCGCGGGCGAAGCGCCCCAGGCGGGGCCGCTTTTGAAGATCCTCGATTCCTCGGCGTTCTTCGAGAATTCCGCCTTCGACTCGCCGCCCCTGCGCAGCGGAAGCGGCGAAGCGTTCATGATCCACGCCAGCCGGGGGAAGCGCAAATGACCGTGGGAAGGCTGGACCGCAAGACGCTGGTGTTTCTGGTAGTGGGGGTGCTGGCGATCCTGGCGCTGCGCTATGGCATGTACCGGCCGCCGGCGGTGGTGGAGGCGGTGGATTCGATCCCGGCGGCCGAGCAGCGCCTGGAGAATCTGCGCCGCCAGGCAGCCTTGGTCCCGGGCCGGGAAGCCGTGCTCAAGAAAGCGATGGCCGACCTGGAAGGGCGGGAGCGGGGCATCCTCAAGGCGGCTACCGCCGAGCAGGCGCGGGCGCAGCTCATGGAACTGGTCCACAAAGCCGGCGTGGCCAACGGATTCGATGCCCGCGGCGCCGACACCCTGCCGCAACCCAAGCCGTTGGGCAAGGATTACGGCGAAGTCTCGGTGGTGGAGAGTTTCTCCGGGGGCATCGAGCAACTGGTGAATTTTCTGGCGTCGCTGGCCAACGAACCCGAGATCGTGGCCACCAGCGAGATCCACATCACCGGCGGCAACGATAAGAAGAAAAACATCCAGGTGCGGCTGAACCTCTCCGCGGCGGTGCCCCGCAAGCTGGTGCCGGAAAAGAAAGCGATGGGCGCATTTTGAAACGCAAACTGCTGATCCTCGATGCGGCGCTGGCGGCGGCGGTGGTGTATGCCGGGTTTCAGTTGCACCAGGAATGGCTGGCGGCGAAGTCGCGGGAAGCCGCCACGCTGGAGCGCCGCCGGCCGCCGGCCCTGCCCGCGCCGCAATATACCTCGCCTCCCACCCCGCCGGCGGTGCTGGCGTCGGGCTACAACGACATCGCGCAGAAGTTTCTGCTCGACCGTTCGCGGAACCCGACGGTGGTGGTGGAAGAGCCGCCCCCGCCGCCGCCCAAGCCCATGCCTCCGCTGCCGGTCTACCGCGGCATGATGAACCTGGACGGCGTCTCCGCGATTATGAGCGTGAGTGCCGGGGCGCCGCAGGAGGAGATTCGTCCCGGCGGGATGATCGGCCCGTTCAAGCTGGTGGACGTCAACGACCGCGAGATCACGCTGGAGTGGGACGGCAAGGCCATCCATAAGATGGTGGACGAGCTGAGCGACCACAGCGGCGCGCAGATTCAGAATCAGCAAATGGCGGCGGGCATGGCGTCCCGTACGGCGGTGCCGGTGGCGCCGCCGCCGCCGGTGGAAAAGACCCCGATCGGCCCGGGACAGGATACCGGCCGGGGCAATCGCACTTGCGACAACAATGACAGCTATCCCAATGGGGCGGTGGTGGACGGGTACCGCAAAGTCGTCAGCCCGACACCGTTCGGTCCGCAGTGCCGCTGGGATCCGGTGGGACGGTAATGGATTCGAGCGCAGGCGCGCGCAGAGTAATCAGAATTGGAGTGGACCAGTGAAATCGGCAATCGTACTTTTTGCGGCCGCGGCGATGCTCGGCGCGGTCTGCGCGCCGGCTGAGCAGGCTGCCGCCCAGCAGGCTCCCCCGGCCCGCACCACGCCCCTGCCGCCGGATATTCCCGCCGGGGCGGTGGAAACCGCGCCGGGCACCTATAAATACACCGATCCCCAGGGGAAGAAGTGGGTATATCGCCGGACGCCCTTCGGGCTGAGCCGCGTGGAAGACGTTCCCCCCGGTCCGGCTCCCGGCGCGGCCGCTCCCGCGGCCAACCAACTGGCGCAGCCGCCCCAAGCCGCGCCGCCGGCCACCGTCCCGGCAGCCCCGGCGCCCCAGCAACCGCCCGCAACCGCCGCCCCCGCGCCCCAGCCACCGGCCGTGCCGCCAGCCACTCCAGATAGTCGCCCGATGCGATCTTCTCTTTGACCCATGGCAGAAACTCCTCCATCATGGACTCGAGAGTTACTTCATCGTGATACCCGATATCG
>JAIQEX010000071.1 GCA_020073615.1 Terriglobia bacterium | reverse complement strand
TCCGGTCGATTCCCTCGACCTCCAACGTCACGTGCTCATGGAGAACTTCGGCGACTGATCGTGATACGCTCATTTTGGCTCCGGCACGACTCCGATCGCTCGGGATCGACTGCCGCTTCGGCGGCCTAAATCATTGGCGAGAACTGCTTGCAGTTCTCCACTGTCGACCGGAGCCATCTACCGGATTATGCCCGATCTTCAGACCCGGTGGAAATATACCTCGTCGGTCTGAGGCGGAGCCTCGTTAGGACTAGGGCAACCGCCGCCACCAGGCCTTCCAGCATCCAGCCGGACGTTTGAATATGCCATGCGCGAAGACCTGCCCCGGCCAACGCCGCGCACGCCGCCCAACAGCCAGCCGCGGTCAGCGTCCCGGCGCCTCCGCGGACCAGCCCCACCCATAACCCGTGAAGCGCCGCCGACGCCAGCAGAGCCGCCAGCCAGACCAGGGTTCCCCGCCGGTAGTATTCCACCTGCTGGACCGCTCCCTGTGCGCAGAAGAACGCCGCCGGCGTCGCCAGGGCGCCGAGCGCGAGGATTCGCAAGCGCGACGACATGCACCGCTCCTTCCCTCTTCTTAATGCCCGCCGCCCGCCCCGCCTTACACCGGATACCTGGCCCCACCCTAAGTGACCCTAAGTGGATAAAGCTTGCGGAGGTGCGGCGTTTGTCCGATGATGTGGAGGAACGCCGGTGTCGCCGGTAGTTCGGGAGACCCGCATCGAGACGGCAAAGCGTGAAGCGGGCGCTGGCCGGCATGATGTTGTCGGAAGGAAGGCGGGTGCAGACCTGCATCGAGACGTAGGGTAATAGCCCGCCGGAAGTTAGGGTGTTGGCAGGTTGGCCGCCTCTACCCAGCACCGCGGTAAGTGAAGTTCGCGTAACGCGAGCGCCGCGTCACGCCCATCCCCCAGCTCGTCTTTGTGCCGACTCCGCAATAGAATGCCAGCGCCGCCAGCAGGTGCAGCCAGAACACTTCCACCCGGGGAGCTTCCGGGCGGATCACGTACTCGCAAGTCCCCAGAAACCCTCTCTCCAGCGAATCGTGTCCGCCGAAATTGAGGGCGCGGCTCTCGCCTTTGTACTCCCCCAGCGCCGCCACCGACTGCACGGCCGAGCCGCCTCCGGGTGGCTCGCCTAACGCCGATGCCAGCTCCCGCTGCTTGCGAAGCAGGCTCCCGAAGACGAGCTCCGGTAAAGGCAGGTGGCTCCAGGCGGGCCAATGCCCCGGCTCCACTGGGAAGCCGGTAGGCGTCAGGAAATCCAGCCAGATGCGGTCCGGCTCGCGCTGCATGGCCAGCCACGCCGATTGCCAAAGATCGTCCAGCGCAATCCGCCCAGCCCAGGGGTGTTCGCTGGGCAGCGTCTTCCAGCGGTTGATCCGGAAACGCGCCTTCCTCCCGCAACTGGCCAGTTCCCACCGTTCCGTTTGCTGCGCCATCTCCAGCAGGAATGCGGAGGCGCCTTCGTTCAGTCCCGTCACGCGGAACCAGGTGCGGTCGCCGTCCACAATGGTCACGTCACGCCCGTGAACTTCTTCGTGGTCGTAGAGCAGCGGGGATATGGTGTACGGCGGCCTCGCGGACTGGCCGCTGCCGTGGAGCCTGTCCGTCGCCGCGGCATCAATGGCGGAGAGGCGATGGAGCAGCGCCCCCTGCATCAGCTCGCCCGTCGTCATGGGGAGCGTCCCCGGTCCCTCCGCCTCCATCAGCGCCACGATGCTGACTAACATACCCGGACCAGCCCTTCGGGAACGAACTCGAAATGGCCGCTGGCATCGTGCTCCCGCGGAGTATCGAAGCAATAGAGGGGCGGTATCGCCGCCCCGCTACGGACCAGCCGGGTGACGGCCGCCACCCAAAGGCCCGTATGACCGCCCAACAGCACGCATTCGCCGAGCGCGCCGTACTCGCCGAGGATCGCCGCCAGGCGTCCGGCCGCTTCCTCCAGGCCGCGCTGGCCAGGCGCCACCTCGAAGCCTTGCGGCTCGCTGGTCAGTGCGAAACCGGCTTCGCGGGCAATCCGCAGTTCTTCGTCTTTCTGTTGGTGCAGGGTAAGGTTGCGCAGGAGTGTCATGTTGGGCCGCCGCACGGATTTTCCATTCTACTCCTCGATTTCGAGCACCACCACGCCACCCGGGGCGGCCTGCGAGAAACCCACCACCACGCGGCACACCGCCTTCAGACCCCGCCGGGCCGCTTCCGCCGAAATCCGCGCGTTCAGCTCGGCGCGGAACTCCGCCGGAAAATCCGCGCAGGGGATGCCCCGCCACCCGCGCGTTTCCGGCCACTGGGCGGGATCGTAGAGCCAGAAGCGCAGCATGCCGGGTGCGCCGGCCGGGCACGCGGTCAGCTTTCCGTTCCACCGCGCCAGCACCGCGGTGAGGGCCGCGGCGTGCCGGTCGTCCACCACCACAGTCACGGCGTCGAGCGCAACCGGGCTCCCGGGCCGTTTTGTTTCTCCGCGCCCCGGCGAATCGGGACCCCTGCCCGGGGCGGCATCGGTCCCATCGGGCGGCTCCAGCAGAACCGCCGTCCGGCCGGGCTGCGCGCGGGCGTGGCGCACAGGGTCGCGGCCGGCCGCCGGCAGCAGGAGCGCCGAGAGCAACGCGCCGTGGAGCGCCAGGCTCAACTCCAGGGAGCGGCGGGTCATGGGCGATCCTCTTTCTGGTCCTTCTTCGGCGGAGCGGGCCGAGGCAAGAGCGCGTCCAACTCGTCACTCAGGGTCGTTCGGCCGGCGGCGCCGGGCGCGTGCCGCTGGGCCTGTTCCCGCACCAGTGCCCGCAGGTGCTCATGGTACAGGGCGAGAGTTTCGCCTTCCATGTCCACCGTGGCGTTGACCTGTTCCACGGCCTCCGCCGCCCGGCCCAGGGCCTCGGCGGCCGCCTTGCGCTGCTTCGCCAGATCCTCCGACGTGCGCGCCGCATCGCGCAGCACGGCTATTTGCCGCCGCGCTTCTTCGGACAGACTTTCCATCGCCTTCCCTTGCGCCCGGTAGGCCTGCTGCATGGCCGCGGTTCGCTCATCCTCGGGGCGGCCCGCCGCCGCCAGCGTGTCGCGGATCGCCTCCTGACGCGCCTCCAGCCGCTTGAGCTGCTGTTCGGCATGAGTGTCCCCGGCCGCGGTTTCGTCCGTCTCGCTCATCAGCGCGACCGCGCTGCGCCGCAATGCGCCGGCGATCAGGCTATAGTAGGCCTTCTTCTCGGTGACGTAGCGCGCCGCCAGCGCGGCGCTGCGATCGATGGCCGCCAGCGCCGTGGCGGGCGCCTCGTTCAACAGCCGCCGTTCCGGGCCGGCCTCCCGCCATGCGTTCCAGCTCTGCTCCACGCGCCGCGCCGCACGGTCGATCTCCCGTGGCGGCGCCAGCCCCGCTTTCGTCTGGGCGCAGGCGCTCATCCCCGCGAACAACAGAATCGCGGCGCGAATCATTGGCCGCCTCCTCCCCGGTTGACGGGGGCTTTCGTCGCGGGAGTGGACGGGATCGTCGTTCCGCCCCCCGCCGGAGACGTCCCGGCCTTGCGCCGCCAGTCGGGACGGGCTTCCGGCTCGGGGATGTTGGTGTCGTACTCCAGGTCCAGCCGGTGAAGCCTGCCGTTGTAGAGCGCATCCCATAGCGGACGCTCCGTTTCGACCCCGCGTAGGAGCTGCCGTGACTGAATTGCCCGCGCCTGCGCCAGTTCGCGCCGCCGGTCCAGGTGCGCTCCGCCGCCGTCGAACTCCTGAATGGCCCGCTCCAGCTTGGCCACGTTGTCGGCTTTCAGATCGAGCAGCTTCTTCAGGTCGAGCGCCGCCGGCTGGCTGGCGGCGACGTTCTTCTCGCGCAGCGTCTGCTCCAGGTCGTTGAGCCGCCGCTGCACATCGCCCCGGTCGCGTTGTTCCTGGGCCAGCATGTTGACCAAGTCCTGCCGCTCGCTGGACCGCGCCGGCTGGCCGGCCTGAATCGCCCTGAACACGGACTGCCAGTAGTCGGCGGTCTTCTGGTAATACACGGACCAGGCGTCGAGTTCCCGGCGTTTGGCGGCCAGGACGCTTTCGATCTGCGTCCGCAGACCTTTATAGACATCGGGATTGCTCAACGAGGCGCCGTGACGCGCCGCGTCGAGTTCGTCGTCGCGCAGATCCCATTCGCCGTGGAGCTGGCGCGCGGCGCGCACCTCTTCGGTGAACAGTTCGCTGGTTGGGGCCACGCGGACCTCGGCCTTCTGCCCGTCCTGAGCGGGCAGCAGGGAAGCCAGCGAGAATGCCAGTGCGATCGTGAGTCGTTTCATACCTCTCCTTTTTCTTCAAGAAAGCTCGCTAATACGCCGCGCCCGCAAGGCGGTGCTGGCGCCGTTCCCAATACCGGTAGCCGTAGTACGCCCCCGCGCCCAGCCCGCCGGCGAGCGCCACGCCGAGGACCACTCTCCTGGAGATGGCGCATCCGCGGCAAGGCAGTTCCGCCGCCCGCCGCCGGGCGTTCTCGAGCGCCGCGGCCAGGCCCGGCATCTCGCAATCCTCGAGCGCGGCCTGGCGGTAGAACCCCGGAGCGTCCACGGAGGCGGCGCTGCCGCCGCGTTGGGTCCAGGCGCGCGCGGCCACGCGCCGCCGTTCGATTTCGGCGTGCTCTTCGGGAGCGCATTCCGGGTACGCGGCCAATCGCGCCGCCGCCGATTCGACGCGCGCCGCCGCGAGCAGGCGCTTCGCGTCCCGTTGCGCATTCTGGAACTCCCGGGAGCGGGCGCCCAAGTCCAGACGTTCCGCCTCAAGCCGGGCAAGGAGGGTGGCCGCCGTGTCTCCCGGCACGGCCCCCGTTTCGCGGATGGCGGCGTCCAGCAAGCGGAAGGCGTCGTGGACGTGGCACAGTCGGGAGCGTTCGCGGGCCTGGAGCGCGAGTTCGCTGGCGTGTACCAGGGGATCGGCGGCGGGCACGGCGGTGACGGCCGCCGCGGCCAGGGCGAGGATTCGAAGAGACGTCATGCCTCTAATGGGCACGCAGAACGGCTGTTCTTACACCGGAAAAATGGAGTACACTGGGCGTGTCGCAAGGATGGCGCGGTAGCGCATCGAAACTTTCACGCAGAGTGACAGTTTAGTCTTTTGTGAATTGACGGACAGGATTCTCCGGGGAACGGGTGTTTGGCTGGCTGTCGCGTTACCCCCCAGGTAGGCCCTCAAAACGAGCGTTTTTTCTGGTAAGTGTTTTTAATGCCATGGTTTAGTGGGAATGCACCTGGACCCGGAAAAAGGCGGCAGGTTACGGAGGAATCGCCAACCGGATGAATCTATGGAAGTTACTTTACACGCGCCGAGAGTTTTCCACAGCCCGGACCGCTCCCGGCGATGCTCAAAAAGCGAGGTTACGGAAAACCGCTCCGTAACCTCTAGTAGATCAGGGGCTTAGCGGCCCCGCGGTCGGAAGGAAGGCGGGCAGGGGCCCGCATTGAAACTCTGTTTCGATGATCCGGGTGCGAGCTTCCCCGCCGGGTCGGAAGGAAGGCGGGCAGGGGCCCGCATTGAAACGCATCCACCCCACGCACGGTCACAGGCATCATCAAGTCGGAAGGAAGGCGGGCAGGGGCCCGCATTGAAACCGTTTCTTCTTGTATCGGTAATGCATGGTCCCTCGTCGGAAGGAAGGCGGGCAGGGGCCCGCATTGAAACCCCGCGAGATGCCGGCGTAAGGCAGGAAGCCTTCACCGGCCGCGTCGGAAGGAAGGCGGGCAGGGGCCCGCATTGAAACACCGAGGCTCCGCTCGGACGAACAGCGAGGATGCCGGGTCGGAAGGAAGGCGGGCAGGGGCCCGCATTGAAACTGTAGGGGGAATTGTGACGGTGTGCCCGTATCAATTGTCGGAAGGAAGGCGGGCAGGGGCCCGCATTGAAACGCCGCGGTAAATGCGGAGTCAACGAGCTCCCAACCGTCGGAAGGAAGGCGGGCAGGGGCCCGCATTGAAACGTCCGCTTCGCCTCCTGCCAAGAGCTTGGGGTCGGAAGGAAGGCGGGCAGGGGCCCGCATTGAAACTGCTAGACCGTAGCGGAAGGGATCGGTTGAGATTTTGTCGGAAGGAAGGCGGGCAGGGGCCCGCATTGAAACCTGTATGTATTCCACCCAGGATCGTCCACGTGTTCCGGTCGGAAGGAAGGCGGGCAGGGGCCCGCATTGAAACATTTTCCTCTCCATCCGGATACCCTGTGGTCAGTCATGGTCGGAAGGAAGGCGGGCAGGGGCCCGCATTGAAACTGTTCAGCTCGGAAGTAATGACGTGCTCGGTGTGTTGTCGGAAGGAAGGCGGGCAGGGGCCCGCATTGAAACCCGGACCCATAGGTCCACGAACAGGATTTTCCCAATGATGTCGGAAGGAAGGCGGGCAGGGGCCCGCATTGAAACTGGCTTCCGGCGCGCAAGCGCAGTGGTCTTCGATATCGTCGGAAGGAAGGCGGGCAGGGGCCCGCATTGAAACGTGAGGGGGCAGGCTTTCGGCGTGCCCCGGTTGTTTAGTCGGAAGGAAGGCGGGCAGGGGCCCGCATTGAAACCGGCCGGAGGGCCTGCCGAGATTGTTGGCTCTCGAGGGCGGTCGGAAGGAAGGCGGGCAGGGGCCCGCATTGAAACCGCCAGGGGAACGGCGCTTCGAAAACGGCGAGGCCTGGTCGGAAGGAAGGCGGGCAGGGGCCCGCATTGAAACCCCCAGTACAAAAAGCAGCGACGCGTTAAAGAAAGGGTCGGAAGGAAGGCGGGCAGGGGCCCGCATTGAAACCCCCAGTACAAAAAGCAGCGACGCGTTAAAGAAAGGGTCGGAAGGAAGGCGGGCAGGGGCCCGCATTGAAACTCGTCGGCGTAGCACTCCAGCCCCCCGTAAATTCCGGTCGGAAGGAAGGCGGGCAGGGGCCCGCATTGAAACGCTTCCGTCTGCGGGTTGATCAACACCCGTCCGCCCGGTCGGAAGGAAGGCGGGCAGGGGCCCGCATTGAAACAAACTTAAACTACCGGTTTGGAACGGGCCGTAGGCATGGTCGGAAGGAAGGCGGGCAGGGGCCCGCATTGAAACATTCGCCCCTGCGTGCCCACATCTTCATAATCCCAAGTCGGAAGGAAGGCGGGCAGGGGCCCGCATTGAAACCGTTTTCTCCGTGCTGGTTGGTGTCGGGGACGAAATGTCGGAAGGAAGGCGGGCAGGGGCCCGCATTGAAACTACGATTTCCGTGTGCCCACCCCGTGTGTAGGCCGTGTCGGAAGGAAGGCGGGCAGGGGCCCGCATTGAAACTCGACATTCCCGGGATGGATCACCATGTTGAACAGAAGTCGGAAGGAAGGCGGGCAGGGGCCCGCATTGAAACGTAATAGATGAGATTGGCACCGCATCCCCACGCGAACGTCGGAAGGAAGGCGGGCATGGGGCCCGCCTTGAAACGGCGATGATTGTCGCGATGGCGGCTTCCACGGCTGGGTCGGAAAGAAGGCGGGCAGGGGCCCGCATTGAAACAAGCCGTGACAACGTGCCTGCTTCCAGTTGAAACGGTCGGAAGGAAATCGGGTTCAGACCCGCATGGAGACCTACGTTACTGTTTCGGCGTCATCTTGACGGTCAGGCCGTTCGGAAGGAAGGGGGGTGGGGGCCAGGGGCTCCCCCAGGGGCTCCAGGGGCTTTCCCCCCCTTGTCAAGTGGATTCAGCCAGGCGTATACTGACTCTGTCGGGGGATGGCGGCGTCCTGAACGTCCTGAAAAGACCGCTTGACCTGGTGCCGGGAACAGGAGTAAGATGTACCGGCTGCTATACACAAAAGAAAAAAGTATCAACTGATGAAATTTTGAGCACTATGCAACGCCACTTACTCACGCCCATTCGGGCCGCTCTCCGCGGCCTGGACCCGGATTCCGCGCAGGATTGTTATCAGGACTTCCACTTACAGAAGCTTCTCGATGACGGTTTCCGCGCCAAACTGAACCTCATCCCGGAAGACCAGCGCGACCCCTGGCTGGCCACGTGCGCTTATAACTTCGCGCGCACCTGGAGGCGCGCCTCTCTGCGCCAGCGCAGCCGGAACTGCGAGCTCGATCCCGCCCACCAGTGGGAGGACAGGCGCTGCCGCGTCGAAGCCGACGTGCTGCGCCGCTGTCAGCGGGACTTCGTCCTGGAACAGGCGCGCGCCCACGCGGGGGAGATTCTCGCCGCATTGACCACGTCCGGAATGGCGAAGCGCTGGGCAGGCAAGCTCGTCGCCGCCGCCCGGCGGCGCGGACTCACCGACTTCCAGGCTCTCATCGCGGTTTGCTGTGTCTCCTGGCGCTGCGGGCCGCGCAAGCCGGCGGCCGGCCGCGCCCACCGTGGGCGCCGCGACGTCTACGCATCGCGGGTTCGCGAAAGGCTGTTGCGCCTGGTGCCTTACCTGCATGGCGAGCGGCCCTGGCCGTCTACCCCCCAGGCTTTAAGAGGTGTTATGTTCGTCCGACGACGGGCATTATTAGGTTAAGCGAGGAGTACGAGCGATGGAACAAGTTGTGGTGCTGGCCGGCGTACAGGGCCGGCAGCACTATATGACCATGAATAACCGCCTGCGGCAGGCCGTGGGCTCGTCCAAGCTGATGGACGACGCCATCAAGAACTTTGCCGGGCGGGTACCGGCCGGCGACCTGCTCTACGAGGGCGGCGGCAACGCGGCGGCGGTCTACCCAGACCGGGAAGCCGCGAAAGGCTTGCTGGGCGCGTGGAGCCGCCAATGGCTGGAGGCCGCTCCGGAGATCCGGCTGGCCGCGGCAATCGAAGAGTTCAAGCCGGGTGGTCTCTGCGCGGCGTGGGATAAAGCCCGAGCGGCCCTCGGGAACTACGAAGACAGCGGCTCGTTCGGCTGCGAGCTCGGGTACCTGCCGGTTACCGACTCCTGTCCCGATACCGGGCGCGCCGCGCAGACCTACTCTCACGCTCACGGGCGCAAGAGCTGGATCAGCCTTGAGGCCCTCAAGAAGGACGAGCGCGGAGAGGCTTATAGCGAGGAGCTGAATGCCGGCAAGAGCACCAGCCGCGTCGATGAACAGCTCTGGGAGCGGGTACTACAGCGTGTTGAGTACCGATTTCCGATCGAGCTCGATGACCTCGGCCTGCGCGACAGCGACCGCCACATCGCCGTCGTCCATTGCGACGGAAACGGTATCGGAGCACTGTTCAACAGCCTCAAGGATAAGTTCCGCAACGATGATAAGGGCTTCAGCACCGCCATTAGAGAACTCTCGGTTAATACCCGCCTCGCCGGCGAGGAGGCGCTGGTCTCGACGTTCGAACGGTTCTCTTCCCGGCTCCACGGATGGTTTGAGACCGGCGATCTCAAGCAGCATCCCCCCAGGTCGCCGCGCCCGTTCTTTCCCGCGCGCATGCTGGTTTCCGCCGGGGACGACTTCAACTGGATCTGCGAAGCGAGGCTCGGCTTGGCTTCAGCCGCGCGTTTCTGCTTGAACTTTGAGCAAGCGACCGCCGCAACGTTGGGGACCACTCATAGCGCGTGTGCCGGCGTTGCCATCGTACCGGTCGGATTCCCCTATCGCCGCGCGTACGAGCTGGCCGCCGAGCTCTGCTCCACTGCCAAGCGCCGCCGCCGCAAATTGGGTGACAAGGGCTCCTACATGGATTTCCACGCCGTCATGGAAGGCAGCGCAAGGTATCTGGAGACCATCCGCCAGATCGGCTACCGCGGGGATCTCGACCTCGGCCGGCCGCTACGCGTAACGCCCCGTCCAGACTCCCCGAAGGGAACCTGGGACGCCTTCTGTACTCCGTGGCGCCATTTCCGCTACAAGTGGAGGGATACGCGCAGCCGCATCAAGCGCCTGCTCGAAGAGGTCGCCGCCAGCAGCGAACGCGGGGCAGCGTGTGTAGCCACTTTCGCCCCCCAAGGGTACGAATTACCCGAAGGCTACAGCGCCGAAGAGTGCTTCTCTGCACTCGAGTTATACGATCTCTTTCTGGACGTCGATGCCCCGGTAACACAACAGGAGGCCGAATATGCCGCGCCTGCGCGTTGAACTTCTTAGCCCGCTGGCCGCCGGCAGCGGCCTGGGACGGCCCGGCGTGGTGGATCGCGATGTGATTCACGACCCGCGGTCGGGGCTGGTATCCCTCCCCGGCCGGCGCCTGAAAGGGCTGCTGCGCGACTCCTACGACCAGATCCGCCGCTGGAAGGCGTTCGGCGACGCCAACCTGCCTGAGACCGAAGATGTCTTCGGGAGCGCGGGCGAGAAACCCTCGCGGGTCGAGATTGGCAATGCCCAGATCGCCGCCGACAATGGGGCGCCACTCGACGGCGCGGCCGCGGCTGCCGAGCTGCGGCGCATCATCGCGGCAAAGGACAGCCCCATACGGTTGCAGGAAGTGCTGGAGTGCTTCACCGAAATCCGCCGCCAGACCGCCATCGAGCGCGCCACTGGAGCCGCCGCCAAGGATACGCTGCGCTACACCCGTGTCTTGCGGCAGGGGCTGGTGTTCGAAGCCGCTATCGATTCGGATTCCGGGGCGGCCATGGACGCCGTGGCCATGGCGGCGGCGGGCGTGCAGTGGATGGGGACGGCCCGCTCCCGCGGATGGGGCAAGGTGCATGTCTCCGTGGTGGAGTCCGATCGGGATCTCACCAAGGATGTGCTGCACCGCCTGCGCACGGGCGGATCGTTGCCGGACTTCTTGAGCGCCGCGCCCGGCCGCGAGACCGCCGATCCCGCCGGAGCCGGTGGGCCGATTCAGTACCTCGCATTTTCGATTCGCCTGCGGGAACCCGCCATGTTTCCCGACCCGCTGGCCGGTGATCCCAATACCACGGAGACCTTCGAGCACATCCCCGGCGGGGTGATTCACGGCGCGCTGGCTGCTCGTTTCCTGCGGCAGTACGGAGCGGGAGAGCGATTCTACCAGTTGTTCTGCTCCAGGCGCGTTTGCTTTCTTCCCGCCACCCCGGCCTTGCAGGAGGGCGGCGCTGGGCCGCGCGCGTCGCGCTATATCCCCCACTCGCTCCGTGGGAGCAAGGATGCACGCGGGCAGTATCGCGACCTGAGCTCGGACGACCCGGCCCCCGAGTTTTCCGTGCGCGTGCCCGGCTGGTATTGGAAAGAAGAGTGGGAAAACTGGAAGGCCGGCATGGTAGGCGAAACACGCCCCGCCACCGCCATCCAGTACCATCACCAGCGCGCCCATGATTCCCGGGTGCAGCGCGCGGTCGGCGAGGAGGCCGAGCAGTTGCGGCCCTACGCTCTCTCGGACGGCCAGGGAGGAGCGCTGTTCGTCTATGAGAGCCTTCAGCCCGATCAACTTTTCTCCGGCTGCGCCATCGGACCGGAGGAGGACTTGAACGCCATTCGGGCCTTACTCGACGATGGGGCGGAGGTGCGGCTGGGCCGTTCCCGCTCCACACAGTACGGCGGCCGCGCCGAATGGATGTGGCATACCGCCGAAAGTATTGCTCCCGCCAAGGCGCCGGCTGGGGAGGGCGAGGGGGATGACGCCCGGATTGTGTACGTGTATCTGCTCACGCCCCTGATCGCCCGCAATTCCAACGGCCATCCCACGGCGGAATTCCCCATGGCGGAGTTTGAGCGGGTCACCGGCACCAAGGGTGTGCGAATCGAGCGGGCCTATACGCGCCGGCAGTTTCACGGAGGCTACTACAGCCATCAGAACCTACAGAAGGAGCAAGCCGCCGCGCTGGCCGAGGGGAGCGTATTCGTCCTGGGCCTTCCCGAACCCGCCACGGAGAAACAGCTCCAGGATGCCCTGAGTCACAGCTATGGCCAACGGACCGCGGAGGGCTTTGGCCGAATCGAATTGTATCGACCGCACGCTCCGGAGAGAACGCTCTTCGACCCCGACGCGCCTCGGCTTGAGCCCATCGCCAATGCCGCCGTGCGTCGTGTGGCCGTGCACGTATTGCGGCAGCAAGTCAAACAGTATGCGGGACAGGATGCCAAGGACCTGGCCAGTAAGACGGATCGCGTCGACCGCATCCGCAAGCACCTGGTTCACACCTTGGCGGGGCTGGTGCAGCCGGACGCCGGGACGGGGGCGATCGACTTCCCGAAATTCATCGCGGCGGTGAAGACCGAGCGCAAGGTTCCGCGGCGCCAACTTGAGGGCGTCCACGTCCAAGGCAAGCTACTTCGTAATTGGCTGGTCGACGTCGCCGGGGACCGGCGGGATTGGTTCGAGAGACTCCAGAAGGGGCTCCGGTTGACCTGGCCGGACCTTCTCGGCAACCAGCCCGCTGCCGAGTTCGCGAGCGATACCCGGTTTGTCGATTCCATAGTGGGCGGTTACTTGTTGCGATACTTGAACGCTTTGGCGAGGAGGGTGCCAAGTGGGCGAAACTGACCAGCGATACCCCGTGATTGCGCGCGTGTGCGCCAGCGGGATCTGGGAATCCACCTCGCCGCTGCACATTGGCGGCGATGGCGATTTCGAATCCAATACCGATATGGCGCTGGCCCGCGATTTCGCCGGCCGTCCCTATATCCCCGGTGCGTCGATCGCCGGCGCGGTGCGCAGCCATCTGTCACGGGTTCTCTCGACGTCCTTCAAGGAGTTCCTGGGTGGGACCGAAAAAGCTGGCGTCACGGGCACGTTTGGCGGTAAGGTGATTCGCGGCCGCAATGACGCTGTTTATGCGAGCCTGATTTCCGTGGAAGAGGGCCGCTTCCAGCAGGGGCCCGCCGCCAGGATCCGCGATGGAGTCAAGATCAACTCACAAACCGGGAATGCCGAACCCAAAGGTAAGTACGATTGGGAGGTTCTCCCGGCGGGCACGGCGTTTTGCCTGGGCTTTCAGCTCTTGCTCTATGAGCAGCCGCCCGTAGGGATTACCAACCCAGAGGCACGACAGGTCCTTCGGTGGATTCTGGAGAGTTTCGGCGAGCGCGGCGTTCAGCTCGGCGCCAAGGTCCGAAAAGGTTTCGGCCGTGGCGCTGTTTCCTCGTGGCAGATTCGAGATTACGATCTGCACGACCGCGCGCAGGCGCTCGACTGGCTGGAGCACCGCGGTTCGCAGGGCGGACGCGAGCTTCCGCTCGAGGACCTTGGCCCCGTTCCCCTGCCCTCGGTCGTCGATCGCCTCACCATCGAGGCGGAGTTCCACGTGCGCACCTCGCTGCTGGTGCGGGCCGCCAGCGAAGAGGAGGGCGGTCCCGACGTCACCCAGTTCAGCGAGAATGGCCGGATGATTCTGCCGGGAACGGCCGTCGCCGGCGCCTTGCGGCACCGCATCGAGCGCATCGCCAACACGCTTGGCAACGTGGGCCGCGATTTCGTCGTCAACCTCTTCGGCATTGCCAACCAGCCCGGAACTCCGGAACGGGCCGGCAGACTGCGCGTCGACGAAGCGCCGCTTTCCGGAGGGTCGCTCGCGGTGCAGTCGCGCGTCTCCATCGATCGCTTTACCGGCGGCTCCCTGGAGTCCCGGCTCTTCGATGAAGCTCCTTTTCGTGGCGATCCCAACGCCGAACGCCACCTGGCGATTCGTTTGGAACTGGATGACCCCAACCCTCGCGAGGCCCAGATTTTGCTGGGTGCTTTCAAGGATCTGTGGCTGGGCGACCTGACGCTGGGCGGCGAATCGAGTGTGGGACGCGGCGTGCTGCAAGGCATCCGGGCGCGTTTCCGCGGACCCGGTGAACAACTGGATATGACCTGGGATCGCGATCCCGCCGACCGCAATTGTGTCGAGACCCGCGGCGCGGAGCCATGGCGCCAATATCTTTCGGAGGCCCCCAATGCTTGATCCGACCACTCGTGTGGCTGAGTTGCCTGACAAACTGGGAGGGCGACTTTATGCTCTGATTGCGGGTTATCCCGCCACCTTCTTCGCCCGGGTGGAACCCGGTGGCTTCGAATTGCCGCCGGACCCGAAGCTCGATGCGTTTCGCGGCCGGGGCTTCGCGCTGGATTGGAGCCTGTTCTACGACATCCGTGTGTGGGGCGAGAACGGCGAATGGCACGCCTGGCGGGACGACGAGTGGTTTGATCGCACCAGAATGTTCGAGGATCTGAAAGATACCCTCGACTATCGTGACTACCCTATCCTCGGCAGGCACGATGTGCGAGAGGACCACGGGTGGATCCTCCGCAGCGAACGGCGCGGACCGCAGGTCTGGGTACCGGCGGAATGGCCAAAGCGCGACGTTGCGGGCAAGCGGCCGGTGTTAGTCGTCCAGCCCATCATAGCGGCGCATCCAGACACCGGACTCTATGGCGTGGTGGATTCGGTAATTCGACGGGCTACGTGGACGGAAGGAGAGAGCCATGAGTAACTTCGCAGATAAGTTGGCATCCGCGACCGGTCGGACGAACCTGCCGGCGGGACAGACGGCTCCACCACCGCCCGCTCCCTCACAGCCCCGAATTCGCGACCCGCGCCGCGCCGGCCGCGCCCCATACAATTTCGTCCCCCTGCCGCCGGGAGCGCGATGGGTAAGCGCGCCGCCTCCCGCCGATTCCTATAGCGGGCTGAGCGGCGTTCTCGAACTGGAGATCACCGCGCTCACGGACTTCTACATTCGCGGCACGGCGCCTTGGGACGAATACATACGGCATTCCCGAAAGAACGAGAAGCCGGAAGTGTCGTTGCCCTTCATGATCGGCGGTAAACCGGCCCTTCCCGGGAGTTCCTTGCGCGGCATGCTCCGCATGCTGGTGGAGATTATCGGCCAGTCCCCCCTAGATCCCATAAACGATTCGCAGCTCTTCTTCCGCACGGTCGGCTCGACCAGCAACCCTGGTGACCGGAACTCCTTCGAGCCGCACGCCGTCGCCTACAAGAGCCGCATCGATCCCCTGCGCCTGCCCAACAACGTGAAGGCGGGGTACCTGGCGGGCCATGCCGACGACTCCAAGTGGACAATCGTACCGGCCCAGAGCCGCGATGGGCGCCAGTTCTATCAGGTGGCCCTGGAGCCCAAGGGATTTCGCGACGATCTCGCGAAGGACCAGGTGTGGCGAAGGGGACCGAAGATCTGGTTCCGCCCGGGAAGACTGCCCAAGTATGCGGAATGGAGCAACCAGCCACAGCCCGGATTCGAGGAGGGCGAAATGGTATGTTCCGGCGGAATCAAGAGAAAACGGCATCAGTGGGTGATCCGCCCCGCCGACTCCCAGGCACACCCGGTGCAGATCCCGGAATGGGACGCGGCGGCTTACCGCGATACCGGCGTTAGCCAGGCTATCAAGAAGCACGAGTTCGCTTACTCCAGCGAATCGAACCGCGTGCCGTGCTTCTACGTCGAGTGGAATTCGCCGGACGATGGCAAGCGCCACATCACCTTCTCCCACACCTACAACATGCGCCTGCCTTATGAGCACTCCGTCGCCCAGCGGGTCCCCGAGGCGTGCCGGCGCGATGCCGGCCAATGGGATCTCGCGCAGGCCATCTTTGGCCGCACCGATGACGGATCCACTCCGGGACACTGCGGGCGGGTCTTCCTGGAAGACGCCGTTTTCGTGTCAGGCCCGCCGCAGCCGGTCGTATCCGACGATTGGCACATCGTTCTAGGCGCCCCCAAGCCGACCACATTCCAGCATTACCTGGTGCAGCCTCGTGAGGATGTCGTGAACTCGTTGCACTGGGATGGTAATTACCAGGGGCAAGGCACTCCGTCCACCCGAGGCCACAAGCTCTATTTCCACCGGCCGGGCGCATCGCCCACCCGCGTTACCGACCCGAGGGACATAACCAAGAAGGACAATGTGATCAGCACGATCCGGCCGGCCAGGAAGGACTGCGTTCTCCGCGCACGAGTCCGCTATGAAAATCTCAACGTGACCGAGCTTGGTGCCTTGCTGGCCGCCATCGATCTGCCGGCGGGCTGCGCGCACAAAATCGGGATGGCGAAGCCCGGGGGTTTCGGCAGCATTCGCATTCGCATCGCCGATGCAAAGGGCATAGATCGCAAAACCCGCTATGAGCGATTGTTCGCCGATCTGAAAGATGGCCGCGGAATTTTGGGAAGTGGCGAACACGACCTCTCCGCCGCGGTACGGGAACAGGCTCGAAACGCCTTCGCATCCTGGGTGAAGGAAGGTGCGACGTTGGAACAGCTATGGCAGTCTCCGCGAATGGACGAATTGAAAGCGCTGCTGATGTACGACGGCCTTCCTGAGGATTGGCTGAGCCGCACGCGTTACCTTGAATTTGGTGTTACCAAGGACAAGGTGCAATACAACGAATACAAACACATCGGCTATCCCAAGCTGGCACCCAACGGCCGGCCATTTCTCGAACAGCGCCGGCCTTTACCGCCCGCTACCCAGGTGCTGACCGACCCGAACATGCCAAACGACCCTCGGCCCCCGTTTGTGCCAAGAAGGTAGGTCGTCCAAGATTTCGATCTCATTGATAAGGCGGCCATGCCGCCTGAAGGGCGGCCGTGAGGGCTGACAGGATGATCACGATTAACCAAACAGTGATTGTGGTGAGGCCGGGCCTGCCATTCCTGGATTGGCTGCATCGGGCAGTTCCAACGAGTGTCGAACCGAGTCTGGAAGACCTCCGGCTGGAGCCCAGTGTTATCTGCTTCCGGAATGTGAGAACGAGGCCGGGCCCGCGAGCATCTGGAAGGGATGTGCGTCCAGATTCTCGATGATCAACTCGACGGCTGCCGTGTGCCCTCCTTATGCCGAAGGGGCGTGACCCGAAGACCTTCGAATCGCTGGTTCGAGTGGACTCTTCATTCGATCATGGTCGATCTCTGCGACGATCCACTTCTCCAGGAGGAGATATGTCCCGCACGGCCTCATTCTGCGGCCGCGGTTGGCAGCGGTTTCATTTTTGACGTTACAGGATCCGGTTTCAGCGGCGACGAGACTGGATCGCGGTGCTGTCCACGCGGGTGCGCTGTTATGGCGGCTCGCGGCTGGCCCCTTCCGAAGCCGGACCCTCCCCATTCTCACCTCCGCTTCAACCCAGGAATCTCCTGGCCTGTCGGCTCCCCATCCCCGAAGGGGCAAACATTCTCGGAATTCCGGTGGCCCTGGGTCGGGAGTCATCCGCGGAAGCTTGGCCGGCGGAAGGACCGGCGTCCACCACGTGGCTACTTCGGGTAGAGCTCTTCCAAGTCCGGCTTCGACTTCTGGCGCGGCGGGGAAAGCATCGGTGGCACTTCCCTGGGCGGATAGTACTCCCACAAGAGTGAACTGGCTAGTCCACAGGCGTTTGCCAGAAAATCATAGTCTGCCTGGATAGCCGCTGCTCCGTCCTTGTGCTCACCAGTTCTGTATAAGGCATCGGCTGCATTCCTCCAAAAACGACAGCGTCAAGCCCTTAGCGGTTGCGGGTCCCGCGCCAGTTCTGCCAAGCCGAATGTCTGGGCGAGGGCTTCAAACTCGCCTTCACGGAAACCGCCGTAACGGCCTTCCACCGGGAGAGATAGCGAGTAAAACGCCCCCCGTCCTCGGTCGTAGATGTAAAAACAACCCGACTCCGGATCGCCCGGAACCATCAAAAGCAACAGCGCACCTTTGGCGAAGTCCAGCCATCGGGCAATTCGCGCCTCGGCTCGTGCCGCGAAACCCACAATGACTCGATCCTCGTCCAGTCGCTCCAACCCAAAATCCTGCAGACGCAGGACGTCTTCGATCTTTACCTTGTCCATACAGGACCTCCTTTCGTTATTGATTGGTGTTTGCACGTGCGGCAATCCAGTTGGATTGCAGCATGTCCGCCTTCCACCATCCTTCTTGATGCGGCCGCGCGGATTTGTGCTGGCTATGCGACCCGTTGGAGAATCTGCGTTGCCGCTTGGATCGCCGGTACCGCGTCCGGCATCAGGCGCTGCAGATCAGCGAACTGAAAAGCACCTTTCGCTGCACGGTCGACGACCTCCGCCAGTTTCAACCCCTTGAGACGCGCGACCCGCTGAGCCTCCCGTAACAACTTTCCTCGCGCTTCTCCGAGGTTCCTCATTTCCCGTGGTGCAAAACTGCGGGCAGGTTGTCCAGCTCCGCCCGGGCCTTGATTAGGTCCAGGTGCATTTCCGGCCCCGTCTCGGTCCTGCCGCATCGGTGTGGCGCCAGCTTCCTTTTCCAGAGCTTCGATCAGTTGCCGCAGGCCTGCGCGGTCGGGAACGTCGTCTAAGGAGTCGCCGGGGAAGTTCAGAGCCCGGCAAATCTCTGAGCACTTCGCTTGGCCAACAACGGTTGTGGCCGCGCGCAGGCGCTCGACGCCTCGCGCCGTATCCTCCAGTTTCGCCGCAAGTGTCCCGAGCACGCTCACGTCGTCTACTTCCTCCGCGGTCTCCGCACCCGCAATCGCGATGGTTAACGAGCGAGCAAGACTGAATCCCACCTGTCCGGACAGGCTCCTCACGCGTTGCCTGACGGCCGCACCGTCCAGCGCTGCACTTTCCGTCGGCTGGCCGTTTTGGTTTGCGCCGTCTCCCAGGTGTCGCCCGCTCGACTTCCGCTTTGGGAGTGCCCAATCGGGCAACTTCGGTCTGGACAGAGGTTGCTTCTTCCCATCCAAGTCCACCCAACTGCCGGCGAGGTCGTACAGGTATCGCCCAAGGCCGAAGCAGGAGCATGCCCGCTTGAACGCCTGCGCTTCCGCTGCCGTCGCGGCGTTTTCGTTGTCAGCCCACTCTTCCCCCAGACCGCTGTGCGCGCCCAATCCCTCGATCGTCAACTTGCAGGCGACGACGACTTTCCCCGAGATGCGCGCACTGGAGTTCCCGCGCTCCATGCGCTCGAAATTCTGGATCACCTGTATCGAATACTCGCGCGTCCATCCACGAACTGTGAAGAGCGCATTCAACCGATCCGTGTACGCGCGCGGGTCCGCATGGTGTTGCCCTTGGCAGAGTAAGCGACCTGCGCCAGGTTCCACCAGGGGGATTCCTTCTTGTTTTGTTTATTCTTGGTGTTTTCCCCCGATGGCCTGTGGCTGAACCGGTCGTCTACGAACGATGGGAACCGTTTACCCTCGACCAAACAGATCCAGTCGAAGTCGTAGTCCCCACCATTTTTCCTGGCTGTCTCCGAGTGAAGAGTAAACGTCCCGTCCAGCCGGAGCTGCTTTTCGACGACCTCGGCTGCCGTTCCGGCGTCAACCGAGCCGTTCTGCCGCCCGAGACGCCACGTCAACAGTTCCAGCATGCCGGAATCGGTCATTCTTTCCACCGGCAGCAAATCCGCTTTCGTCCGGATCGGATACCGAACTACCAGCATTCGCTGCGAATCGAGGTCGGTGATGGCCTTCCATTCCGGCATCCAGTCGGAGCCGCACAGGATGTTGCCGTTGTGGAGCACCAGGTATCCGTCGTCGGCCAGAGCGAATGCCGGCAACGTGAAGCCGCCCGCGGTGCAAAGCTTGAACGCCCATCTCGCCAGGATGCGCTGCAGATGGGAATTCACGAACGGGTGCTTCACCCAGTACCCCGTGCTGTCAGCCTTGAGGACGGCTTCCACCACGGTGTGCTCCGTTGAGGTATGTTCCGGGTCGGCGACGCTTTCATCCGGCCGGAATAGCTCGACTTCGTCGGAAATTCCGAGAATTTGAAACAACTCCGTGAAGTCGTTGCTGGCAATCGCAATTTTGACGGCTTCCACAGCGGCCATAGCAATCGGTTTAATCTCGGTCTCGATCGATTTGATCGGCGCGTGCTCGACGAGTGTGTAGCTGGACGAGAACTGGAGATCCCGCGAGATCTCCCGAATCCCGACCACCACCCTGCCGGCCGAGTATTGCCCTGTAACGCGCCCGGTGTTGGTTGGACACCGATAGGCGACTTCGGGCTTTCGGTATTCGGGTTTGCAACTCGATCGTGGGATGACGATCTCCGCCGCCAGTGCGTTCGCGACATCGTCCTCCATGATCTTGAAGCTGCCCTTTGCCTGGTTGTTGTCGAAGGACAACCGGAACTGGTAGAAACGCCGGTCGGGGAGATGGAGATGCTCGAATAGCGAGCGGCTGATCCAGCCCCGGCAGTCGTTCGTTCCCAGTTCGTGGTCCTTGACCACCAATACGCGAGCGTTCGGAAACTCGACGCACACTTTGCACGGTGAGACGAGGATCCCGAAGTACGTCATCGCGGCTTCCGGCCAGAATCGGAAACGCTGCGCGATCGCTTTGGCGTGCGCGGCGTCCACGGCGTAGTACTTGCCGTTCTTCGCGGATGCCGAGGCGCCCACAAGGCAGTACTCCACGCCGTCGCACATGATCTTCTTGCCCAACGAATGCTCGACCATGGCCTGCTGGTATTGATCGAGTTGTTGCTGGGGTATGTCGATCGTGGCAACGCGAATCGCCGGATAGTCCGCCTTCAGGAGCGTGTTCTCCAGTTGGCTGTCGCGATCGACCGTCATGTTCTTCCTCGATACCTTGCCGTCTTCATTCATCTCCAGCGTTTCAACGCGCAGGAAACTGTTCTCTTTGACGATGGACATTTGCGTATCTCCTTTTTTTCTGCTCTCGTTGCGCAACGGGCAGAAGCGAGACCACGCGCGGTCTCTTTCTGCCTGATGCGGGTGAAATTACTCGGAATTCCCCTGCCCAGGCTCAAGAGAGCCGGGTGTTCGTTGTGAAAGGTCTTCTACTGCCTATCCAGCCAGCCGGATTGGCGTAGTCATAGCTAAACTGCCGCCGTTTTGCCCCAGTAGTCGCGGCAGAATTTGCGCAGTGCCACCTTGAAGGTGCACAGCTTCTTGTAGTAGACGGCCCCCAATTCCCCGCAGGTCTTGAGGAACGCCCAGGCAACCGTTGCAGCCAGCAGAATCAAGGCGAGCTTGAGAACTGCAAAACCACCCAACGGCGCCTTCCCGAAGCATGTCTCCAAAACGATCCGAGCCAGTGCAAATAGCAGGATCGCCATGGTCAGCTTCTGGTACTTCTTCCAGTTCATCTTCACTCTGTGAAGGAACATGTCTTCTCCTCGCGGTTCTGTGGATGAGCACAGGACAGCAAGGAGGGCGCTGATGTCAGCGTGCTCCCGAGTCCCGTGCGAAGGTTACTACCCTTGGCCGGAACTCGTTGAGTCGCCGAACCAGCACTTTCCCGGTTATGCTCCGGGCCGCTTCGACAGATTCACTCTGTGCTATGAAGCCATCTTGTCGACATATGAAAACGGTTCTTACTCCCGGCCAATTGGCTCCTTCTCAATCACAGGCGCGCCCCTCGTTACGTCCACCCTGGACCGCCACTCCGTGACGATCACGAAATGCCGGTCTCGCTTGAGGGCCTCGATCATCGCCTGATTCTCATCTGGCATTTCTTCATCGAATTCGGGCTTGCCGTTGCTGCTGGGCTTCGTCAAGAAATAGCGCGCCGTGATGGCGAGATCGGTGTCTTTCGGGGCGCGCCGGCGCTTCAGCCCACGCCGCCCTGCTGGCCGGCCTTCCGGTTTCGCGTCAGGTGTTCCAGGCACCTTGGTTAGCCTCGGCTCGGCTGACGGCCGCGGTTCCGCCTCGCGCCGTTCTCCAACCACTTCCTGGGCCGCCGTTGAATTTGCCACTCTTTGCCTCCTCCCGCCGAGGAATATTGCGGCTCGCGTGCCGGTCAGGCCCACGAGCCGCATTCACGCCCCTCCTCCGGCGTCCATCAAATTGCCAGATATCGCCTGGCCCGCGTTCCAGTCGCCACCGCGCCAGAGGAGATACGCGTCTTCCTGGCCCGGCAGCGACAGAATCCGTCTACTTCTTCCCGTCGTCGATCAGTACGCTCGACTGCACGAGGTTGTTGTCCTTTTCCCCGACCATCTGGCTCTCGCCGTATTCGGCGACCAACAACCCGCTCGGAACGCGCTCGGAGCGCTCCGTTTGGAGCAGGCGCACGTTGTATCGAGCGACCAGCCTGTCCGTGGACTCAATCTTGTTGTGGAGACTGTGCACTTCCTTCACGCCGAAGGCAACGTATGTCCACGGTTGCCCCTTGACCGACTCCAGCGAGCGGAGCTTGAACGTCGAAGTGATCTGCTCATCCTTCACTTTCGAGACGATGTCCTGATCGCGCAATTGGTTCAGCGTCACGGTCCGCAGGTTGTGGGTCATCAGGTTCAGCGTGTTGGCCCAATTCTGCTCCATGGTGGTCGGCGTGTACGTCAGGTAGCTCTCCAGGAACCTCCGCACCACCGCCCGGCCTTCGATGTCGGTCGGCTGCTCGCCGGGCGCGGAGCCCGCCGCCAGGGCGTTGATGAAGCCCAGCGGTGTCCGCGGTGTGGTGGTGGCGCCACTGACAACCGTTGCATCACCGTTCGCCGCGATTCGGATCACGGTCGGCGGCTGCACGCGCACCCAAAAAAACAGGACCGCCAGGACGAATGAAATCATCACCGCCGAGATGCCAAACCACATCATGCGATTGGCATAGGCGCGTAAGGCGCCGTCGTGCTCGTAGTACTTGCTGTATCGGAGCCTTTCGGGCACCTCGCTGGACTGCCTCTTGTCCATGTCAGACCTCCTCTTTTAGACAGCCCCAGAGACGACGACAGCGCCTCCGGCGCCCAAGCCGCCTGCATTACCGGCGGGGGCCGCGGGACCTGCGGGCGCCGCGTCGCTCGAAGCGACCATCGCGCCACTGCCCACGCCCTCTGCGGGCGGCGTCGGTGGCCGGCTGGAACCATCCGCCGTGCCGACCGTGCCGGCCGACGCCCCGCCGGACTCCCCGCCGCCCCCTTCCCTCATGGCGCCTGCCGCGACGTTCTGCATACCAGCCCACCCTGCGACTGCCATCCGCACCGCCGTCGCAGCGATGCCGGCCACGGCGAACATCGTGCTTCCCACGTCGCCGGAGACGATCCGCCTTGCAAGGAAGGGAATCAGCAGAATCATGATGGAGAGTAGGATGCTCGCCAGCGAAATCAGGAGCATCTGGCTGGCCCCCTGAAACGCTCCCCCGATGTTCTGCGCCGTGAAAATGTTGGCCAGGCTGTTGGCGCTCATGATCGTCAGCAACTGGCTGATGATCGCGTAAATCACGCCCCACGCATTCCAGACCAGGAGGTTCACCATGTACGTTCTTGCCAGTTGGCCGACCCCCAGGGCGGGGTACAGCCCCAGCACCAACGGCCCGCAGACATACAGGACCGCGCCATACATGCTGTAGAAAAACGAAAAGATCGCGTACGAAATGGGGAACACGATCACCGCAACGGCCTGAAGAATCAGGCTGAACGTGCCAGCCACACCGCCCACGATCCAATTCCACCAGGCGCCGTCACCAGTGTTCGCCGATAGGTAGCTTTGCACTTGATCCCGGAAGTTCGTCCAAACGTCTGTGGGCGCAATCGCCTGCGCCACGCTGGCAAAGGCATTGTTCACGTTTTTGAAGACGTTGGGGTACTGGCTGATGAGCAAGCCCATGATGAGGTAGCGCACGCCCGCGAGTGCCAGCGCCCGCGCGTCTCCACCCTTTGCGTAGGCTTCGTAGACGGCGAAGAGCGCAGCCAAGAGGAGGATCGCCTCGGCGACCTGCTGCACCGCGGGCAGCACAGTGGAGCCTGTGATGCCGTTGTACACCTGCTGAAACATCGATTGGAAATAGAACATGCCGTCGCCTCACTTCATCGAATCGAGGGCGTTCTGCCGAATCTGGGCAGCGTTATTCGCGTTGAATTTCAGTTGCGCACCGCTGTTCGCCAGGGCGACCGCGCGCAGCCGTATCACGTCTCCCAGCGCCGACTGCGTATATGCGTTTGCGCGCACCAGCCAGGCTGCCGCCTCAGCCTCAATCATCGGCGCAGTGCCGGGCGCCGCCTGGCCGAGCTCGGTATTGATGCGGTCCGCGGCCTGCATTTCTGTATCGGCAATGGCATCGATGGCAATCGCTCGCTTCATGGCGGCCAGCGCTGCGGCGTCGTTCATATCGACCAAATCCCGTGTCTGCGGTGAGGCGGCCTGCGGGACTGGAACAGTCTGATAGAGCGTGTGATAGTTCGCCGTAACGTTCGGCACGTTTGTGGGGTTGCGCGACAGCAGCACCTGCTCGAGTTGCTGCGGATTGGCCAGCGTGGCGCTGGCGACGTTCACCCGGGAGGTAGCCTGAATCTGGGTGTAGAGACGCTGGATCACTCCCACCAAGCCCTGGGCCCGATTGATGGCGGACTGGGGATACACGATGTTGGTGAAGAACGCCTGCAGGCTGCTCATGAGATTGTTGAGCGTTCCCAATGCGCCATTGATCTTCCCCAGCGCCGGGACGATTGTTGTGGTGATGGCGCTGCCGATGCGGTTGATGGCAGCCACAATCGCGGCCCAGTCGATTCCTAACTGCGCTCTGGCCGGCTGAGGCGCCGCCAGCGATACGATGAGCATCAACACCACGAGTTTTGTTCGGTGTTCCCACAATAGGTGTAACAACCGCCACTTCGAGTCCATTTGAGTCCCCTTACCTAAACAACGTCTTGGTGTCCTGGCGGAACTGGCCCGCCATATCGGCCTGGCGCTTGCGGATTGCATTGGTGTGCGCCAGGATGGCCGCCTCCTGCCGTAGTTCGGCGGCTAGCATTCGCTGCATCGTTGCCTGGTTCTCGACGGCCGCCACCAGACCGGCGCCCGTGAGAAAGGCGGCCGAGCCCGGCGCCGCTTGGGCAGCTTCGTCCTCGATAATCTGCGACGCCTGAAGCGTCTGTTGCACCACCTGGTCGGAGGCCTTGAGTGCCTTCATCGTATCCATGGCCAGCGCGTCGCTCATGTCCACGCGCTGCCGGTCGCCGGGATTGATGTTCGCCGCCGGAGGCAATGGTTGGAACGTCGTCCGGAACGCCAGGTCGAATTGGCCGAAGTCCGCCACCGATCCGTTCCGCATGATTCCTTCCAGGGCAGTCGGATTGGGCAGCGTGGCACTCCGGACATTCACCTTGTCGATGGCCGCAACCAAACCGCGAAACCGGGCGACGAGTTGCGTCACCATCAGCCGGGCCTGGTTGATCAGGGCGATGGGGTAGACGACCTTTTGCCACAGGTTGACCAAGGCCTGGAAGAAGCCATTGATGTCGCTCAAAAGACCGTTGGAGGTGCCCAACAGAGCCCCGACTGTAATCGTAATGATGCCGACCACCGCGGCGGCCGCCGATATAACCGCAATCGCGCCTATCTGTGCCGTGACCGGCGGTGGACCGACCAGGCCAACTGCCAGCGCCATCGCCAGGAATACGGCGATGCCGGATCTCCCCTTACCGGTCAGGAACGATGCGAAGAAGCGCTTGAGGTGTTGCATATGGGATTACCCTGCTACCGTTGTTGCCGCGGCCGACTTCACCGCGCCGGACAGTTCCTCGGGCAGTTCAGCGACGTCGGCCAGACCCGAAGGAAACTTCGCGGCGAGCGCTTCATACGTCTGAAACAAACCCATGCCCCGATTCGATTTCAGGAACCACGCGCGGTACATTCGTTCCCGCTTGAACGTTGTGCAGATCCAGTATTCGACCGGCGTCGGCACAATGTTGATGGTCTGGGTGGTCTCGGCCTTCTCACCCAGGACCAGCAGAGCCTGGGCTTTACGACCCTTTCGGGGCGCGCTGAAGCCCCGTACCTCATTCAGAGCCGTCTGGTTGAGATGCAGATATGTGCCAAGCAACTTGAGGTCGCCCTGCTGCTGCCCGATGATCTTCGTGGATACGTTCTTTACAATGCCGGGCCCGTGAGGTCGCGGCTGGGTTTCAGTGCCCACGAAGTCCTCCAATGCCTGGCTGATGCCCCAGATGCTAGCCCCGCGTTTTCGACCGGTCCGGAACAACTGTTCCACTTGCGGCGCCAGGACCGTCGAATCCAGAAGCGACCAGCACTCGTCGAGGACCGTGATGTTCGGCTGCCCGCTTCGCCCCGACGCGCGCTCCGACATCGCGTTCGCGATGATCATGCTCATCGAGCTTTCCAGCTTCGGATCTGACGTCAGGCCTTCCACATTGAAGAAGAGCCAGTTCTCGTCGGTGCGGATGGTCGTGGGCCGGTCGAACAATCTGGCGTATACTTTGTCTCCCGTCCATTCGCGCAGTTTCACCGCGGCCAACTGCGCCTCATCCCGGATCCGCTCCACCTCCGATTCGTCACGCCATGTCTCCAGCTCCTGCCGCAAATCGTTGAATGTCGGGATCGGCCTGTCCTCCCTCGTTCTGCACCGCTGATACGTGCTCACAATGGCATCGGTCAGCAGGTTGTCCAGGATCGCGGTATCCGCCGCCGGGCTATTCATGCCGATCATGTGCCGGGTCAGGTTCTTCAAGAACGCCAATTTGTCGTTAGATGGCGTCGTCGACCCCATCGGAAGATCCCACGCATTGAGCGTCTCCGCGCCCTCAAGATCCACATCAATGCAACGCCCGCCCATCAACTCGACCAGCGGCCGGTACGAACTGCCGCGCTCCAGAATCGAAATGAGCGGGTTCAAGCGAGCCATCATCGTGAGGAACATCTGGGCCATGAAGGTCTTCCCGCCGCCCGACTTCGCCGTGATCAGCACGTTCGCGTCGCTCAAACTCGGGTCGAAGGGTGAAAACGGAACCAACTGCCGGTACGGTGTCTCCAACAGGATCAGCGGCGAATTCGGCGTCCCCCTCCAGGGCGATTCGACCATCAGCAGGTCCGCGGCATGGAGCGTGAAGCAGTCGTGCTCCCGCTTGTTCTCCTCGGTCATTCCCGGCAGGCCGTTGATGTAGAGGCGGCGCTTCGCCAGGTCTTCAGGCAACCCCCGCGCACCGTTCATCCGCATAATCGCGTGCAATGCCCGTTGCCGGCGGTCCGCGAGAACCCGTTCCTGCTCTTCCAGATCGCGGCGGCTCTGGATCGGTGTGGACGTCCGCACTGCCACCACCACACTCACCTGAGCGCTTTTCAGTGAGCTGGAGATCAGGTCCTGCAGGGTCTGCATCAACTGCCCTTCCGCCACCCGGGCATCGACATTAACCTTGAAACCGCCTTTCGCGTCCCGCTGGGCGGCCATCATGCGGCGCAGCCTGCCCTTGAACAGCTTCAACCGCTCCGCCTGGTCCGGGATGCCCGCGAGGTCCCTGTGCAAGAAGCGGCCGAAGACATTGGCGAAGACCGCGATGCCGAGGATCACGAACGCATCCTCAAATTCCAGGTACAAAAATGTGACGCGCGTATGCAGGTTTCGATGAACTGGAGTGATGTTCAGTCCGCTCATATACGCTCCCGATAGCTCCTAACTGATGCCTCCGACACCCCGCCTGACGAAGAACTCCGCGAGCCGGAGCAAGCCCGACAGCGCCAGTGCCATTCCAGCCGCCGCGAAATGCCGGATCCACGGCATGCCATGGTAAATGCGATGGCCGACGCCGCCGAATGCGAGGACGCCCTGCAGGACCTGCAGTACGGCATACACCGGCATGAAGACGTCGCACGTCCAGTTCACCAGCCCCACCAGCGTGATCCAGATCAGATCCGGGTTGTTCCACGCCGCCTGCGACGCGAATTTCTCGACGCCGCGCAGCAGTCCGGAAATCATCAGGCACATCAAGCCCGACCACGCGATGTATTGATGTGGGTACCCTCGCGCGTACACGCGCTGACATGCATTCGAGTTGTTCACGCGTCCCTTCGATGGCCGCGTTAGGGTCGCGGGCGGCAACGCGCAAAAGAAGGCCGCCCTTCTGCCGGACCTCTTTGACGTCGAAGCTTCGCGCCTTCAGCCAAGTCGAGACTGCTGAAGCATCTTGCCAACCGGCGGGCATCCCGTTCTTGCGTTTGGTGAAGTCGCTGAACGCGACCAGAACCTCGTAGGTCTTCGCCTGCGTCATCGCGAGAGCGTGCGCGTCTTCTACGATGTCGGCGAGAGGACGGATTGCTTGTTCGTACCGAAGCTTGAAGGACCACCATCGATGCAGAAAGGCCTGGCTGAACCCGCTGTCGAGAAGGTAGCCAGCGATTGCCCGTGCCGTGCGCTCGGGAGCCGACCGCGCCGGCGTCCGAAGAGAGGTAGCCCAGCGGGTCAGGTATGCCGATTCGATTTCGCTGGTGAGCTGTTCGACGACGCGGTAGTCCATTCCGAGAAAGCGGAGTTCTGAGCGCAGCGCCTTCTGGAGGGAGTCGTGTTGCTGCTTGCCGCCAACTCCGGGATCGCGCCCTGCGAGCGCCATTGCGGAGCGCGAAAGATCCTCGATCGAATTCTGGTACAGGATGGACGACCGAACAGCACTGGAGACTTCGATCAACTCCTTTAGGGTCAACACGAGGCCGATAGTCCAAAGGCGGCGATGCCAATGGCTTCTGGTGCCAAAGAAGTCCAGCAGCCGTGCCCCTACCAAGGTGTCGTACTGGTCGTTGACATCAATCATGCTGCTTTGCTAAATTACAAGCAGGACATCACGTCCGCGATCTAACAAGGGGCACGTCCTCAGCAATTAGGACTTCGGTCCGAACGCGAGCACAAGCCCCTTTTCCTTTTTACGGCTAGATCGTACCAAAAATCGCAAAGAGGCGTTGCATGTTTCTTCAGGCCAGATCGAGTCGCTGTTTGAACAGAAGTCCTCGTGGGCCTTTCCAGTCCTTTCGGCGCTCATCGATCCAACGCTGTGGTGCCTCACCCTACACCACATAGACTTTTCCGGCCGCGACATCAAAAAACGGTTTGAAGGGTCAGCGGCGGCAATTCCGGTAGAGAATTCCCCTTGGCGTGGGTGACGAAAAGATGCGCCGCGTCGTATATGCTGGATGCCTTAGCGTCTACGGAATCTCGGCATCCGTCAGGATCGACAACGTTCACCTTGCACCAGTGTTCCGGCATTGAATCAGGGTATCATCGAAGGCGAAGAACAGAAGAAAATAAAGCCCAACGATGTTGCAGGTATTTGGAGATGAAAGCCACGACCCGAAATCCGAAAGGGTCTTCGCGGTGGCGGCTCTGTTTGGAACCGAAGAACAATGGAACGCTTTTCAGCCGCTATGGATTGCTCGCCTCGGCGGCCGAATCTTCCACGCTTCAGATTGCGAGACCGACCACGGTGAATTCGCGGACTCGCCTCACTGGGAAAACCTGGACCTATATGCCGACCTGACGAGGATTCTTGCATCATCCAAGCTGCTGGGATTCGGGTCCGCTATGGATTTGGCCGGATACAACGAGTTCTTCGGCGAAGCGCCGGCTGACATTCCGTACTACAGATGCTTCAGAGATGTGGTCTGGCAGTGCGGGAAGTGGGCAAAATGGGCCATACCTGCGGATACGGCTGAATTCCATTTCGATCAGCGGGTCGAGAGCGACTACAATGCCGGGGTTTTGTATGGACACATCGCCAGCCTGCCCGATTGGGATTGCGCAAAATACCTGCGAACTCCATTGAAGATTTCGTCACGTGCAGAGGTCGGAATCCAGGCTGCAGATCTGTACGCCCGCGAAGTGATGAAGCACCTGGACAACACCGTGGGTCCGGTGAAGCGTCCGATGAGGCGTTCGATGCAGACGCTAAAGGAGACAAACCGCTTCGGATGCGACCTGCACCTCAGGGAGTTTTTTGAAGACTTCCGCCGGAAATTCGATGAGGTCGCGAACAAGGTCGGAATGAGCGCAGAACACTATCGACAATGGCTTCGCGAAAATGGCCAGGCCGATTCGATTTCGTCGCGACACCGGTATCTGATCGATATTGACGCCGCTGAGGCCGCCGATCGCAACGAAGCGAATCAGTAATCAAGCCTTGGGAATCGGAGCCTATCGACTCTGTGCGCGTTCGTCGGCCCGATTCTGCTGGACCTGACGGTTCACTTCGCGGTGGCCGTCCTGACAGCGATCGATAAAGCGGCGAGATTGCGATTGTCGATGTAGACCTTGTTGGCGACCCACTCGTCAGAGCCTTCCTTCTGATAGCTCACGTCGATAACAGACTGCGGGTATTTGTTTTTTTGTCGCTGGCCGGCCTCACTCTAACGGACATACCGGGGCCAGCGTGGAAGGTGGTGGGTGGGTTGACACGATCAGCATGGGATTGATTGCCGGACATAGATCCTCCTTAAGGGTTGAAATCGCGGTGGAGGCTAGACCCATTATGGAGGTCTGTCAAGCGACTACTCTGCGAACCGCCACCGCAGGATGTCCTCGTGCCATTGAACGTGGCCGTCCAGAACGAATAGCGCCAGCTTCGGCGCGACCGCCGGTACAAACTCACGGATGCGGCGCACAGGAACATGCACGCCGTCGCCGTTGTCCTTCTCGAATGTCACGATGCGGTCATCCTCAGATATGGACTGCACCGTGAATCGGTTCTGGAAATTCCCGCGGGCTGGGTTGAGCGGCCCCAGTCGGCAAGACTGGTACAGCATCTTTTTCAGCACGTCGAGCATGTCGTCGCCATCGAGCCCCCGGACCTTGATTTCCTTGTCGGGGAAAATGGCCCGAATTTCCATCTTTCCGCCGAGCGCCTCGATGTACTTGCGCACGCTGCTGATGTAGGAATCGCTACGGAACTCCAGTTTTGAGACCGCGGCCTGGGTGACTCCTAATGCCTGTGAGATTTGCGCCTGCGTGAGTTGCCTGGAAATGCGGATTTGGTCGAGGGTCAATTCGTCCATAAAAGTCCTCAAGAGTATTATAACTCATGAGGACTATAAAGCCGCAAACTAAATTTTTTTGGGGGATTCCACGCGCAGTTTCCAGATTGCGTCCCCGGTCTCGCTCACCGAGCATATTGTTGAGATGACGCTGGCCGTCCCGCAGTCCACCGTGGATGGTCTGGTTCAGGTACTTTCGCTTCTTGGTTTCGGGGATCGTGGCCGTTCTACACACCCACCAGCCACGTGCGCCGTCCACGCCCGACGATCTGCCCGACTTTTCGTGCTACAGTGACACCTCCACGGAAGTGGCGGCACACAAATGGCACACTTGCAACCGTAATTTGCTGAGTTGGTGGGGTTTAGAGCGATGAAGGCTGATCGGGGTTCAGTCTTCTCCGAAATCGGCGCGATTTCTGCTCGTTCCGGATTAGGAACGGGAAGTCGGCCAGGGTCTGGGCATCCAAGCAGCCGGATTCCTCGTGTGATACGCCGGTCACGGCACGTGGAGCGAACGGACCGAGCCATTCGGACGCGTAGTCGACTCGCGGAAGTTGCCGCCGCTGCTTGGCCGATGATCAGCCGTGGGTAGTAGCGAAGTGTCGCTGCTGGATAGTTCGGGCCCGAGGCAGAAGCCGCCAGGCTGGAAAGCGACCTACGTGGATACTGGCGGATTAAAGAGTCAGTTCCTGCGCGCGGCGAAGGCCTCGCAGTTCTAATGGGAAACCTGATTCCGCTGGAGAGCCTTCTCGAAGTCGTCCCAAACGAGCGGCGGCAAGGCTTCCGCGCTGTCCTCCATCCGATTCATCGCCATTCGCTTGGCGGTGTTCACCAGAGCCTGGAGATCCGCCGGCGAAATGCCTCTCAACCGGGCCAGGAGGTCGTTCTTGGCAAAGTCGGCAGCTAGCGGAATCGGCCCCAGGTACTTCTCGATCAACCGCAAATACCCACTGTCGTCGGGCATGCAGACCTCGACTTTTTCCGTGAATCGGCCTCCGCGGAGCGCGCGTGGGTCGATGTCGTCGATGTGATTTGTGGTCCCAACCAGGAACACCTGGTTCGCCGGATCGAGTTGGCTCATCAGCATGAGCGCTTGTTCGACGAGTTGGATCTGGTGCTGTCCCTTGTAGTAGCCGTTGTCACCCCGCGGCAGCAGGCTATCGATTTCATCGATAAACAGGATGGAAGGACTATTCTCTCTCGCGCGGCTGAATGCCTGAACCAGCTTGTCCGGCGTGGGTACGTCCGCGGGGGTAATCGGGTAGAAACTGCGGCGCGTCTGCGTCGCAAGCAAATGCGCGATCGAGGTCTTGCCGGCTCCCGGCGGCCCAATGAGCAGCAACCCAGTCGGCACTCGCACCTTCAGACGTTCGGCTTCACCGGGGTTCATAAGCCGGATCAGATTGCGCAGATCCCGCTCGACCGGTGGAGAAAGAACCAGGTCATCCCAACCGACAGGCATCAGCAGAGGCCGGTCCGCGCCACCTGTATCGTCGAACGCTCGCTGCAGGTCCTGTTCCTCGATGCGCCGATTCTCCACCGCCGCGGACGAGGCTGCCCTGTTCACCAGACTGGCGAGCTTCGCCGCGCTCCATCCCGGTGTCCGTTCGGCAAAAGGCCTGATCGAAAATGGGTTCCAAAGCCGCTTAGCGAGTTGCGCCGTCAGGATCTGTTCTCGCGCCGCCGCATCGGGCAAATCCACTCGGATTTTCTCGTCGAATCGCAGGTCCCGCACCAGCGCTTCATCAAGGCCATCGTAGAAGTTCGTGGCCGCCATCAAGATGAACCCCGCCTCCGAACGATAGCGGTCCACGCATTGCATCAGTTCCGTGACGATGGCGTTGTAGGCCCGGGCGCCGCCGCCAGCGTCGTCGTGCCTGCCCAGTTGCTGGCGTTGGGTCCCGATGGAATCCAGCTCATCGATGAAGAACAGAACCGGCCGAAACTGATGTGCCCGCTGAAAAGCTGCCCTGATGTTCGCCTCGCTGGAGCCGATCTGCCCGCCGACCAGCGCCGTCGGTTGGACGTGGTAATAATTGATCCGGAACTCGCCGGCCGTGGCTTCCGCGAGAAACGTCTTCCCGGTGCCACGGGGGCCGTACAGCAGAATCCCGTTCTGGGTGACTCCGTGCCGCTCGAACCGTTCGGGGTGCAAGCGGTTGTTCACCACCGCCCGAATGCGCCGCTTCTCTGCATCCATTCCGCCCACGTCGGCAAACGTGTGGACTGGGACGTTCGACCACCGGACCGACCCGGTTTGCCGGACTCCAGCCTTCGCGGTCCCTATCGGCACGCCGCCAGCCCGTGGCCGGTGTCGGATCACGGCGACAAGACCGATGCCGGCTGCGACGGCAAGAATGAGACCCGAGCCGACTTCGAGCGGCGACGCCCTGTCACGCGCCAACAGAAGGCCGGTGACGGCGTCCTCATGAAACTGGAATTGGCTGATGCTGTTGAACCAGTGCAGAACCGGCAGCAACGCGAGGAAATACAGCAGCCCGCGCCAGGTTCCTTGCATCCGGGTGTGCCACGTCAGCAATAGAAGACCGCCGGCAAGCGTAAACCAGGCAAGCCAGGGACTAATTCCGAAAGCAACCACCCCAAATACGAGGAGAATAATGCTGACTGCGACATGCTCGCGCGGCGGGCGGCCACTCATCCACTTGAGGCGGGACGCAAAGGAGTCGGCGATGGGCGAAAAACGCTGCCCGGTTTCCACGGGCCCCCTCCCTTGCGCCTAATGTACCGCAACCTCATGCAAGCCGGGGTTGCCATCGGTGTTCGCGGGCAGGCTCGAAGTGTGGAAAGTCACTGTTGTTGCGCCGGTCCCGAGGTCCTGGTCGCCGCTGTCTGTCCATACATCCGATTCAGTTCCGCCTTCAGATCGATCAGCTCGCGAAGTTCCTGAGCGGATGGAAGCGACGGCCTCCCATCGGCCGCGATCTGCGTTGTGTTCCGCAAGCCGCCCGGGAGCGCTCTGGAATCCGGCTTCTCGCCGGCGTCTTGCAGCAGCACGAGGAAGAACCGCGTGTTGCCGGGCACCGTAATCACGATGTTCTCGTTATACGCCAGGCTCGACATCTCCTGCTCACCTGCCAGGCCGGCATTCGAAGCAATGCGCTCGCGAAGCAGGACGCTGTTGTTGAGCTGCCCGTTGATTCCGCCGAAACCGCCCGGGCCGCCCACCAGATACGCCGCCATGGTTCCGACGCCGGTCATCGACCGCACCAGAAGCCGCTTCGCCGCGTTGCCGCCCGAAACGGAACCCTTCAGCGGGCCGTATGCGAGACTCATCGCGGTGGCGTCAATCTTTTCTGTGGCGCCATCGGGCATTTGCAGCGTATGGAACCGGATTCCGATGTTGCCGTTGCGGTTGGCCTGTTGCAGGTCACCGAATGCCCTCGTGCCGGCCGGGATGACGATCTCGCCATCCTTCTCGTAGTTGTATTCGATCGCGGCAACTACCGGCGACTTGACCGCCGTGCTCACGGCCGCTTGCAGGCGCGCTACCAGCCGACTGCCATTGGGCAAGACTCCCGCCGCTTTTCGCTGGAGTAGCGCGGGTTCGGCACTCAGGGAAGCCGGACGGATGGTCGCCTCGGAACCCGCCGAGTTGTTCCGCACGAAAACAAGCGATGACTTTTTGAGGGCATCCGATTCGTTGTGGACAGGGGCCGCTTGCGGTGCGGGAGCGGGTGAGCTTGCGACTGCCGCGGGAGGTGCCGGGGCAGTGGAGCCTGCCTTGGCCTGGCGGTATGCCTCCAACGCCGGGTCGTCCATCGGCGGCACGCTCGCGAGCGTCTTCGGTGCCTTGGGTGGCGCATTCAGCCGCATGCGCCCTGTGGCCTTGACGTCCTCCGGGCTGACCTGATCGCTGTTGCTGTCCTGGCTGCTGGTGTCGGCGGCGAGCAACGGGGTCACTGAGCCCTGGTTCTGGCGCGTGGCGGCTGGAATGTCCGGCCGGCCGAGATTGGGCTTGTTCCTACCGGCAGTATGCTCTTTCGTCGCGTTCGAACTGGAGAACATCGCCAGAAACCCGAAGATCATGATCACCACCGCGCCAGCCAGGACCAGCAGCCCCTTGCTGCGGTCCACGCTCTTGGCAGTCCGGGGATGCTTTTCCTGGGGCTGCTGTCTCCGTCCGTCCCGCGCGCGTTCGTATGCTTCCCGGAGCGAAGCCATGAGCCCCTTGGGCGGTTCCGGCTTTGTTGTTTCGATGGGTTCCTCAACTCCAGGGTGGATGCGTCGCGTCGCGTCCGAATCGCCGTCATTCGGCCGTATGTCCTCGCGATGAAGTGGATCCGTTGTCATTTACTCGCCTCCTCGTTGTCGAATGCTGCTGATTCCGAAACCGATGGGCGCCAGCGCGGGCCGATCGACGGCGCCCGAGTCCGCCATCTGAAGGAGTAAGGTTTCCGTGGACTGCTTGAAGCTTGGCCGCTCGAAGATCAGAACGCCGTCGGCGCGCTCGCCAGGCCCGATCCGGCGCCGGCTCATGCGGAAGTCCTCCACCGGTAGTTGCTCCGATGTGGACCACACCATGTGGTGCACGATCTTCCCCTTCTTGACCTTGCCGCCCAGTTGTACCTGTGGCGGCATGAGCTCGACCGGATGTTCCTGCAAGTTAACGACAGAGAAGAGAACCACGACTTCTTTGCCGTGATCCAGGACCTCGCTCACTCCGGCTTTCAGGATCTCGCTGTC
>JAIQEX010000070.1 GCA_020073615.1 Terriglobia bacterium | reverse complement strand
GCTACTTTCCCCGATTGCAGTCGCCGACTTTCCACTACCGTGTAGTACCGGTGCGGCTTGCCGTCTTTGATCCGCGTATTGCTGCGCAGAAACATGCTCCATTGCAGAATGCCAGAATCCTGCCCGGCTGCATAGAGGGTAGGTCTCCACTACAAGCACTTGCGAAAATGTTTTACTCACCGCGAAGGGCTTACCTCGCCGATCCGCCCGAATTTAGTGTGAAACTCGGCTCAACTGCGAAGGTTCGGCCAGCATGGCCGCGCTTCCAAAATACAGGTTGCGAATGCCTGCCTTTTGCGCCACCGGGCCGGCCACAAACATCGCCAACACCTGGGAGAACGCCATGAGCGACATGGCGCTGCTGCTCACCCGCCCGAGCAGCTCGTGCGGAGTCTCGCGCTGCAACAGCGTCTGCGAGGGAATCATGATGAAGGCGGCGGAAAAGCCCAATCCCAGCATGCCCACGGCGGTCGAGGCGACTCTGCCGAATACCGCCGTCACGAATACCGCCGCGCCCATGCCGCCCAGTCCGTAGATGACCAGGTGCTGATGGGAGGCGCTCCGCGCGAAGCGGTGCAGCGACTGCGTGCCGGCGATCATGCCGATGCCGATCAGCGAGTTCAGCGTGCCGAAGAGCGTGACGTTGGCCGCCAGCACGTCGCGCACGTAGACCGAGAGCAGCGCGCCGAAGCAGCGCACCGCGAACATGCCCGAGCTCATCGAGAGCATGACGAACGAAATGGCCGCATGGCCGAAGATGAACCGGAATCCCTGTTGCAGCGCGGAGAGAATCGATCCCGCCGCGGCCGCCCCGTGCGCCCCTGGCGTCCGTTCGCGGTGAATGGCGAGCGTCATCACCATGCCCGCCGAAAAGAAGAAACTGAAGCTATCAAATAGGAAGCAGGAGTTCGCGCCCAACCCCTGCACCAGCAGCCCTGCGAGGGCCGGGCTGATGATCTGCATGCCCTGCACCGCCTGCGACATCAACGCGTTCACGGCCATTAACCCGGCGGCCGGCGCCAGCGTGCGCACCGCCACCGATTGCGCCGGCACGAAGAAACTGGAGATCGTACTGAGCGCGAAGAAGGTGGCGTAGATGGCGTTCAGGTCGCGCACGAATAACAGGGTCAGAACCAGGACGCCCCGCGCCAGGTCGCTGGCGATCATGGTCCACTGGTCGACGAAGACGCCGGCCAGCGGGCTTACGACCGCCAGCGGCGTCAGGAACGCCACCAGCAGCATGCTCACCTGGGTGGGAGTGCCGTGCAGTTGAAACGTCACCACGCTCAACACGGCGAACACCGCCAGGAAATCGCCGAAGATGCTGACCAGTTGCGCCACCCAAAGCCGCCGGACGGCGCGAATCCGCAAGACTTCGCGGAATCCGAGTTGCGGCGCGGGAGTGGCCACGGGATACGATCTCTCTTGGGTGAGTTCCGATCATCATAGCATCCCCTCCCGCAGTTCGCCGCTTTCCTCGATCGTGACAGGCACTAGAGGCCGCAACGGAATGGCGGCGCGATAGCGGGCATGGCGTCGTTCGCCATGGCGCACCAAAGCGCCCTTGGCGACCAGATCCGTGAGGTCGCGTGTGGCTGTCGCTGGCGATGCCCCAGTGATGCGGACATAATTGGCGGCGCTCCAACCGCCCTCGAAACCCTTTGGACCTTCGCGCAGCATGCGCAGCAGCGCTTTCTCCTGCCGCTCATTGAGCCGGCCGCGCAGCCGGTCCAACAACCGGGTCTTGTCGATGAGGAAATCCACCCACGCGATGGTGCGTCGCTGCGCTTCGATGGTTATGGCGGCGAACCAGGAAAGCCAGGCCGTGATTTCGTTGCCCTTGTTCGCCGCTTCGAGCGCAGTGTAATATGCCTTTCGCCTGGCGAGAATCGTCGCCGCCAGTGCCGTGAGCGTCGGCTGGCCAACGCCTTGCGCCAGGGCCTTCTCGGCAATTGCCCTGCCGATGCGGCCGTTGCCATCCTCAAACGGATGAATGGAGACGAAATAGAGGTGCGCGATTCCGGCCCGCGTGAGAGCGGGCAGCGGCTCGCCTCCGTCCGGCGCTGTGCGGTTGAACCACCTGACAAAGCGCGCCATTTCCACGGGCACATCCGCAGAAGGAGGCGCCTCAAAATGCACCTCGGGAGCGTGGATGGCGCCCGAGACCACTTGCATCGCCTCTTTCCCCGTGCGATACCGGCCAATATCCTTGAAGCCTCGACGTCCATGCCTGAGCATCCGGTGCCAGGCAAACAGCCTCGCGCCGGAAAGCGGTGCTGCGAACACGCGGTAGAGATCGACCATCATCTCCGCTATTCCTTGCTCGGCCGGCCCAACTCGCCGCTTTCCGGTCGCTAAACCCAGTTGCTTACGGATCGACGATTGCACGCTCGCCCGGTCGAGCACCTCGCCCTCGATTTCGGAGGTCGTGACGGCCTCGAGGGTGATGGCCTCGACTGTGAGTTGTTCCTGGTCTTCCAGTCCAAGGTGTCTTGCCGTCCCGGCGAGCACGCCGCTGCCCCGCAGGAAATGCTCCTCCGCTCTTGCGAGGCGACGCCGATCCCACGTGAAATTGGGCCAATCGGCTTGTTGCCAGTTCCATGCCATGAGCGATACGCCCCTATTCTATCGCTCATTTTCGGCCCGATTTTTGATTGATAGCAGGGCAAGCAGTAGCGCTCCGGTTCAATTCAGCAGGCGGCCCTGGCGGAGGTACGCCGGGGTATCGAGGTCGTCCATGTCGAGCACGGGCTCGGGCTCGGCGGCCAGCACCGGTTCCGGTTCCGGCTCGGGCTCCAGGAAAACGGGCGGCGGCGCGACCGGCGCGGGCGGGGGCACGGGAGCGCGCGCGGGCTCGGGCGGGGGCGGCTGCACGCGGATCACCGGCGTCACGTTGGTCCGCCGCTCGGCAACCGGCGCATGCTCGGGCTGGAAGCCGGTGGCGATCACGGTGATCTTCACGGCGTCGGCCATGGACTCGTTCATGATCACGCCGAAATTGATCTGTACGTCGTCGCATTCGGCGGCCTCGCGGATAATCGAGCAAGCTTCGTTGACCTCATGCAGGCCCAGGCGGCTCGATCCGGTGATGTTGATCAGGATGCCGCGCGAGCCGGCGATGCGCGAATCCTCCAGCAGCGGACAACTGATGGCCTGGCGCGCCGCATCGACGGCCGCTTTTTCGCCGCGTCCGATGGCCGTGCCCATCATGGCGTAGCCCATGCCGACCATGGTGGATTTGATGTCGGAGAAGTCGCGGTTGATCAGGCCGGGAGTGATGATGATATCGCTGATGCCCTGCACTGCCTGGCGCAGAAGGTCGTCGGCCACCTTGAAGGCGTCGAAGAAACTGGTCCCGCGCGGCACCAGCGCCAGCAGGCGGTCGTTGGGGATGGCGATGACCGTGTCCGCCGAGCCGGCCAGCTTGGCGAGCCCCTCTTCGGCCAGGCGCATGCGGCGCGGCCCTTCGAAGCCGAACGGCTTGGTGACCACCGCCACGGTGAGCGCATCCAGTTCTTTGGCCAGCGAGGCGATGACCGGCGCCGCGCCGGTCCCCGTGCCGCCGCCCAGGCCGGCGGTGACGAAGACCATGTCGGCGCCCTGCAGCACTTCGACGATGCGGTCGGTGTTTTCGAGCGCCGCCTGGCGGCCGATTTCCGGATTCGAACCGGCGCCCAGGCCGCGGGTCATCTTGGCGCCGATCTGCAGCTTGTTGGGCACCCCGCAGTTGGTGAGCACCTGGAGGTCGGTGTTCATGACATAGAATTCCACGCCCTCCAGGCCCTCCGCCACCATGCGGGCCACGGCATTGCATCCTCCGCCGCCGACACCGATCACTTTGATGCGCGTGGCGAGGTGCGGTTCTTCTTCGATCTCGTATTTCAGGTCGTCCATGTCGGTATCGATCAGTCCCATGAGTCACCTTCCTTCCATCTCTAACGCAAAATCTTCCCCAACCACCCGGTGGTCATCCGCTGCTGCTCCGCTTTCACTTTCAACTTGGCCGAATACATGGCCAGGCCGGCGGCGGTGCTCCACGCGGGATCGTTCATCGCCTCCGGCCAGTTCTGAATTCCAAAGGGCAGGCCATAGCGCGCCTGGCATTGCAGCACGCGCTCGGCAACGTCGCAGAGGTCGGGCAGCCGCGCCGCCGCGCCCGTGAGAAACACCCCCCCGACCAGCGCATTGTCCATGCTTACGCGCGCCAGCTCGCCGCGGACAAAGCGGAACAGCTCTTCGGCGCGCGCTTCCAGGATGCCGTTGACGAACTTCAGGTGCGCGTGACGGCGCTCGCGATTCTCGGGCGTGGGCAGCTCCACCAGCACATTCTCGGGGCAGGATTCGGAGACGGCGCAACCGTATTCCAACTTCACCACCTCGGCATCCTCGAAACTCAGGCACAGGCCCTTGGCCAGGTCGCGCGTGAAATGGTCGCCGCAGACCTGCACCGTGGAGGCGAGGTACATGGCATCGCCGCGGTACACCACCAGCTCGGTCGATTCCGAACCGATGTCCACCAGCGCGATGCCCTCGCGCCGCTCCTCGGGCAGGACCGCGGCGTAGCACGCGGCCAGGGCTTCAAACGCCGTCTCTTCCACCGCAATGTGGGCCTGGTTGACGGCGCCGATCAGCGAATTGTGCTCCACTACCGACGCGGTCAGCAGGTGGACGTTGATCTCCAGTTGCGAGGCCAGCATTTTGCGGGGGTCGCGGTGACCGGGGTGTCCGTCCACCACGAAATCCTGCGGGAACATCTGGAGGAGCATGCGGTCTTCATGCAACTGCACGCGGGAGGCGCGGTCCACCACGCGATTCACGTCGCGCTGCTCGACCTCGCGCACGAATCCCAGCTCCAGTACGCCGCGGCCATTGGCGCCGCGCACGGTGGGGCCGCCGATTCCCACTACCGCCTGTTCCACCGAAACGCCGGCTTTCGCCTCGGCCTCGCGCAGCGCGGCCACGATGGTGTCGGCCACCGCTCTCTGGTCGGCGATCCGGCCCTTCGACCACCCGTTGGAGGGCACGGCGGCCGAGCCCAGGAAACGCAGACACCCCTCTTCCAGGACCGCCACCACCAGGCGCGTTTTCGTGCTGCCCGCGTCGAGCCCTACTGCATAGATCGGTTTCGTTGCCATACTTGCTAATCCTTTGCGGTGATGCGGTCGTCCAGCCGCAGGTCGAAAACCTTCACTTCCGGCGAGCGCTTGCGAATTTCCGGATAGTGATTGACAAAATTCTGATAGCGCCGCGCGAAGTTGCCGTCGCCCATCCGCAATTCCACGGCGCGATGGTCCATCTGGGCGACGATGCGGATATCATCGGGATCGGCGGCGTTGACTTCGGAAACATCCTTGGCCAGGTATCCCATATCCTCCTCGACGCGCAGCAGCGCGCGCACGCGCTCCTGGCGCTCGGATTCGGTCTCGCTTTCGCGCACGCCGCTCAGCACCGGGAAGGCGAACTGCGCCTGCGGCGGCGGATCGAGCAGCACTCCGTGGGCATCGATCAGCAGGACGCCGGAACGGAAAAAGACGAACGCCACCGGCTTGCGCTCGCGCACGATCACGGCCAGGCGGTCGGGCCAGACGCGCGAGACCAGGGCGTCTTCCACCCAGTCGATGGCCAGGAGCCGGCGGCGGCGCTCGGCCAGGGGGATGGCGAAGACGCTGTGCTCGAAATCCGCGGCGAAGATGCGGCGCACTTTGGAGCGCGAAGCATACTGCAAACCCTGTATGACCAGCGCGTCTTTGCGCTCGCGGGAAAAGGTGAATTGCGGGCCGGCGAGGACGTACTGCTGCAGGCGCCGGGCCGCCATGGCGGTGGACACGCAAACCACGCCGAGAGCGGTGAGCGAGAGCCACAGCCGCCAGCGGACGCCGCGGGATTTCCGGTTGTCGCGCGTCATGAACGCAGCCTCTCCAGCAGCATTTCGCCTGCCTGCCAGACGTTGCCGGCCCCCAGCGTCAGCGCGGCGTCGCCTTCCCGTGCGGCGGCGGCGAGCGCGTCCACGCCGCAGTCGATCGAGCCCACATACTCGGCGCCGCGGTGTCCGAACTGGCGGATGCGCTCCACCAGGGCCTCCGCGGTGACGCCTTCGATGGGCGCCTCCGAAGCCGCGTAGATATCCATGACGAACAGGCTGTCGGCCTGGTTGAAGGCGCGCGCGAACTCGTCCATGAGGTGAAACGTGCGCGTGAAGCGGTGCGGCTGAAAGAGCACATGGATGCGCGAAAAACCGCACAGCCGGGCGGCGTCGAGGGTGGCGCGGATTTCCGTGGGATGATGGCCGTAATCGTCGATCACGGTGATGCCGCGCTCCTTGCCGCGCACCTGAAACCGCCGGTCCACGCCGCCGAAGGTGGCCAGCGCCTGGCGGATCAGGTCCGGCTTCACCTCCAGTTCCATGGCCACCACCACGGCCGCCGTGGCGTTGAGCACGTTGTGCCGCCCGGGGATGGCGAGGTGGAAGCGCCCGAGATCGGCGCCGCGGTAGCGCAGCGAAAAGTCGCTGGCAAACGGACCGCAGGCGATTTCGCCGGCCTCCATGTCGGCCTGGGCGGTGGTGCCGTAGGCGATGGTGCGGCGCCTGATCGCGGGCATGATGCTCTGCACATTGGCGTCGTCCAGGCAGACGATGGCCGCTCCGTAGAACGGCACCTTGTTGACGAACTCGATGAACGCCGCGCGGATGGCGTCGAGCGACGGATAGTAGTCCAGGTGCTCGCGGTCGATATTGGTCACCACCGCCATGATGGGCGCGAGCTTGAGGAACGAGCCGTCGCTTTCGTCCGACTCCACCACCAGGAAGTCGCTGCGGCCCACACGCGCGTTGGAGCCGCCCATGGTGCCCACGCGCCCGCCGACCACCACCGTGGGATCGAGCCCCGCGAAGTTCAGAATGGTGGCGGTCAGCGAGGTGGTGGTGGTCTTGCCGTGGCTGCCGGACACGGCGATTCCGTACTTCAGCCGCATCAGCTCGGCCAGCAGCTCGCCGCGCGGGATCACCGGAATCTGCAGCCGCCGCGCCTCCTGCACCTCGGGATTCTGGGCGTCCACCGCGGAGCTCACCACCAGGGCGCGCGCGCCGGCGATGTGGGCGGCGTCGTGGCCGGGGTAGATGCGGGCGCCCATGCGCTCGAGCCGCTCGGTAACGGGCGAGAGCTTCAGGTCGGAGCCGCTGATCTGGTATCCGAGGTTGAGCAGCACCTCGGCGATGCCGCTCATGCCGATGCCGCCGATGCCCGTAAAATGAAGGTGCTGGGGACGAAAAAACATTTCCTTAATGTATTGTTCCGGCTTGCGCCCGATCTGTCAATGGAAAACTGTTACGCGCGCCGCGCAACCTCCTCCAGTATTTCCGCGGCCCGCCGCGCGGCGCCGGGACGGGCAAACTGCCGCGCCGCTTCTCCCATCCGTTCCAGGGCCCCGGACGTCCGGGCGAGCTCCGCGACCGCGGCAAAGAGCTTCTCGCCGTCCATTTCCGCATCGCGGACCAGGCGGGCGGCGCCGGCGCGCTCCAAGGCCTCGGCGTTGCGGGTCTGATGATCGTCAGCGGCGAAGGGAAACGGCACCAGGATCGACGGTTTCCCCGCCGCCGCCAGTTCCGACACCGCGCCCGCGCCCGCGCGGCACACCACCAGGTCGGCGGCGGCGAACGCCGCTGGCATGTCCGTGATGAAGGGCACGGTTTCGCCCTCCAGGCCGGAGGCGGCAAAATCGTCGCGCAACTGCTCGAATCCGGCGGGCCCGGTCTGGTGGACGAGGCGCACGGGAAGCCCGGCGCCGCGAAACAGGGCCCAACTCCGGCGCGCCGCCTGGTTCAGCCGGCGCGACCCCTGGCTGCCGCCGGTGATCAGGATGTTGAGCGTCTCTCCGCGAGCGCGCGGTCGGATGCGAAAGAACTCCTCGCGGACGGGCAGTCCGGTAGCTTCGGTCCGGCCCTTGGGAAACCAGGCCGCGGTCTCCGGAAACGAAATCAGCGCGCGCGCCACCAGCCGGCCGATGGCGCGGTTGGTGAACCCGGGAACGGCATTGGGCTCCATCACCACCACCGGAACGCGCCACAGCAGCGCCGCCAGTACCGGAGGCCCGGCGACATAACCGCCCATACTGAAGACGGCCGAAGCGCGGCGCACGAAACGGGCGCAATGCGCCGTGGTGAACGGCAGCCGGGCAAGGGTCGCCAGCTTCTGCCGCAACCCCACGCGATTCAAGCCGCCGATATCGATCGTCTTCAACTCGAATCCCTCCGCCGGCACGAGTTTCGCCTCCAACCCGCGTTCCGTCCCAACGAAGAACACTTCATGCCCCCGCGTGCGCAATTCCCGCGCGACGGCCAGGGCGGGAATCACGTGGCCGCCGGTTCCGCCGCCGGAGAGAAGAAAGGGGCCGGGGGCCGGGGGTCGGGGGCCAGGGGAAGGTTGCTCGCTTCGCTCGGTCATTGTTTCCTCATGAGCGCGTCGCGAAGCGCATAGAGCTGTTTGCCGAGGATGCCGGTCTGGTCCAACAGCGGCATAAGATCCGGGGCGGACACATAGCCTAGCCGGGATGCAATCTCGAGTTGCGTTTCCAGTTCTGCCAGGGAAGATTGCGCGATGGAAACATGGTTCAGGTACTCTTTTGTCGAAGCTCGCGAGTGACCCTCGGCAATGTTTGACGGGACCGACACCGCGGCCCGCCGGATCTGCGACGTCAACCCGTACACCTCGGACTTCGGAAATGTTCCGGAGACGCGATACACCGCTACCACCACATCCATGCCACGCTGCCATACGTGTAGCTCCCGAAAATGCGAAACCTTCGCCATAACCCCTACACCCACGCCACTCAGGAAGCCAGGCCCGGAGGGCCAACCTCTCCCCGGCCCCTGGCCCCCGGCCCCGCGAGCGGAGCGAGCTACCCCGCGTGTTCCGACACGTTCATCAAAATCCCCAGCAACGCAAGCGTGCTCAGCAGCGAGCTTCCGCCGTAGCTGATCATGGGCAGGGGAATGCCTTTGGTGGGCATCATGCCCAGTACCACGCTCATGTTGATCAAGCCCTGCACCACCACCACGACGGTCACGCCCAGCGCCAGGTAGCGGCCGAAATCGTCGCTGCGCATGCGGACGGTGGCGCGCAGGCCGCGCCAGAAAATCACGCAGAAGCCGGCCAGCAGTCCGACCGAGCCGATCAGCCCCATTTCCTCGCCGGCCACCGCGTAAATAAAGTCGGTGTGCGCTTCGGGCAGATACAGCAGCTTCTGGCGGCCGTTCATCAGGCCGAGCCCCAGGGGGCCGCCGGCGCCGACGGCGATCTTGGATTGCTCCAACTGGTAGTTGGTGTCGCTGGTGACCAGGGACTTTTGGAGCCGGGCCTTGATCCGCCCTTGCGGATCGAACCTGGCAATGATTTTGAAATCGGGGTCGAAGAACTTCACCACGCGCGCCATCCGGTAAGGCGCCGCGAGGATGAACACCAGCACTCCCAGGAAGGCCACGGCGGCCACGATGGCGCAGTAGCGCCATTCCAGCCCGGCGACGAAGAACACGATGGCGGCGGTGCCGCCCAGCACCACCGCGGTGCCGAGATCGGCCACCACCACGCAGAAAATCAACAGTCCGACCGCGAGGGCCGCGTTGACCAGGGTGTAGCGCGGGTTGTTGATGGCGCGCGACCGCCAGGCGACGAAGTACGCCAGGAAGATCACCAGCGCGAGCTTGGCCAGTTCGGAAGGCTGCACTCCAAAGGGCCCGCCGAGGCGCAGCCAGCGGTGGTGCCGGGCATCGATGAAGTAGACGGCCACCAGCAGCAGCAGGACAATGCCAACCGCGCTCAGCGCCACCGTGGGGTTCTGGAACCGGCGGTAATGCGTCCGCTTGAGGGTCATCATGGCGGCGACCGCCACCGCCGCCCACTCCAACTGGTGAATGACGAAGTGCCAGCTCGAGCCGTAACGCGGGTCGAGCTGCGCCATGATCGATGACGCGCTATAGAGGATCAGCACGCCGAACGACAGCATCGCCAGGACGGTGCCGAAGAGTATCCAGTCGGTTTTGAGCCGTTGTGCCATATTCAATCCTTGGGTTGCAGTTGGTGGACGATCTGTTTGAAGACTTCGCCGCGCTGCTCATAGTCTTTGAACTGGTCGAAGCTGGCGCAGGCCGGGGCCAGCAGCACAGTATCGCCGGGCTTCCCGTGGGCATAGGCGTGGGCGATGGCGGCATCGAGCGTGCGGGAATCGACCAGCGGCAGGGCGCCCTGCAACTGGTCCGCGATCTTCGCGGCCGCGGCGCCGATCAATAGCGCGGCGTGCGCCCGCACGGCCAGCGGCGCGCGCAGGACGCTGTAGTCCAGCCCCTTGTCCTTACCGCCCAGAATCACCCACAGGCCACCGGGAAACGCCTCCAGGGCTTTCAGGGTGGCATCCACGCTGGTGGCTTTGGAATCGTTGTAGAAATCGATGCCGCTCACCTGGCGCACGAATTCCAACCGGTGCTCGACGGCTTTGAAGGTGCGCACGGCGGCGCGGATGTGCTCCCGGTCAACGCCGGCGCGCGCCGCGGCCACCGCGGCGGCCAGCACGTTCTCCACGTTGTGCCGGCCGCGTATGGGAATCTCCGCGGCATCCATGAGCAGCTTGCCGTCGAGCACCAGTTTTTCGCCGCACAGGCTGGCGCCGGGCGATACTTTGCGCCGGCTGCTGAACCACTCGATGGCGGCCACGGTGCGCTCCGCATAGGCGGCGCACACGGGGTCCTCGGCGTTCAGCACGGCGCAATCGGCGGCGTGCATGGTTTCGAAGAGCCGGCCCTTGGCGGCGGCATAATTGGCGAACGTGTGGTGGCGATCCAGGTGGTTCTGGGTGACGTTGAGCGCCAGGCCGATGTGCGCCCGGAACTCCTCGATGGTTTCCAGCTGGAAGCTGGAAAGCTCCAGCACGTTCCAGCCATCGTCGCGGGAGGCATCCACCATGGCCGTGACCGGCGTGCCGATGTTTCCGCCGACCTGCACGGGCACGGCGGCGTCGCGCAGGATATGGCCGACCAGGCTGGTGGTGGTGGTCTTGCCGTTCGAGCCCGTGACGCCGATGGTCCGCCCCTTGAGAAACGGCGCGGCCAGCTCCACCTCGCCCATCACGCGCGCGCCCCGCCGCCGGGCTTCCTCGAGCGGCGGCAGGTCCGCCGGCACATCGGGGGAGAGAACAATCAGATCGCACGCCTGGAACACTTCCGGGGTCTGCCGCGCGAAGGGAATGCGCAGGCGCTCCAGCAGGGGGCGCGCCTCGGGAAGTTCGTCGAGCGGCTTCAAATCGGTGGCGCGCACATGGGCGCCGTGGCGTGCCAGCAGCCCGGCCGACGCCATGCCGGATTTTTTCATCCCCACCACCAACGCATTGATTCCCTCGATAGTCATGCTTATCTCAGCTTCAGCGTGGTGAGCGCGAACAGCGCCAGCACCAGGCCGGCGATCCAGAAGCGCACGATGATCTTCGATTCCGTCCAGCCGAGAGCCTCGAAGTGATGGTGCAGGGGCGCCATCTTGAAAATTCGCTTGCCGTGCCGCAGCTTGTAGCTGCCCACCTGGAGGATCACCGAAACCGCCTCCCATACGAAAACGCCGCCAATGAACACCAGCAGCACTTCCTGCTTGATGAGCACCGCGACCACCGCCATGGCGCCACCCAGCCCGAGCGACCCGACGTCGCCCATGAAAATCTCCGCGGGATGCGCGTTGTACCACAGGAAGCCCAGGCTGGCGCCGGTCATCGAGCCGCAGAAGATGGTCAGCTCGGAGGTGTGCGCATTGCGCGCCAGTTGCAGGTACTCGGCCAGCGTCAGGTGGCCGCCGGCGTAGGTCAGGACGGTGAGGGCGCCGGCGGCGATCACCATCAGGCCAATGGCGAGGCCGTCCAAGCCGTCGGTAAGATTCACGGCGTTGGAAGCGAACACCACCACCAGGGCCACGAAGATGCAGAAGGGCGCGACCCCGATGAGATACGTCCAGGGATTGCGCAGGAGGGATTCGAGCAGCAGCGACGGTTGAAACTGCTTGAAGAAGGGGATGTTCATGGCCGTCGAAAAATCGCCGTAGGCGCGCATGACCAGCAGTATCGCGGCGAAGGCGAATCCCAGCGAGAACTGGTAAACCAGTTTGCGTTTGCCCGAGAGGCCGAGGTTGCGCTGCCGCGATATTTTGGCGTAATCGTCGAGGAAGCCGATCCAGCCGAAGGCAAGGAGCGCGGCCACCGCGATCCACACATAAGGATGGCGCAGGTCGGCCCACAGCAAAGTGGGGATGACGATGGAGATGATGATGAGCACCCCGCCCATGGTGGGCGTGCCGGCTTTCTTCTGGTGCGACTTGGGACCTTCCTCGCGGATGTATTGCCCGATCTGAAACTGGCGCAGTTTTTGGATCAGCCACGGTCCGAGGGCGATGCACAGGAACAGCGCCGTGAGGCTGGCCATGGCCGTGCGGAAGGTGATGTAGCGGAAGACGTTGAACGCCTTCACGTAGCGGAAGAGCTGTTCGTACAGCAGGAAATAGAGCATTTAGGCCAGGAACCTTTCCAGCGCCCGCTCCACGTGGACGCCGCGCGAGCCCTTGAACAGAATGGCATCGCCGGGGCGCGCATTCCCCCGCGCGAACTCGCCGGCCTCGGCGGCGTCCTCAAAAAAAAGCGCGGCGCTCTCCGGAAGACCGGCACCGACCGCCGCGTCGATCATGGCGCGCGCGTGGCCGCGCACGCCGATCAATAAATCCACGCCATGCGCCGCCGCGTAGCGTCCCACCTGGCGGTGCAACTCTTCGGCGGCGCGCCCCAATTCCAGCATCTCGCCCAGCACGGCAATGCGCCGTTGGGCGGGCGTACGCAAGAGCACGTCGATCATGGCCTGCGCCGCCTCGGGGTTGGAATTGTAGCAATCGTTCCACACCAGCATGCCGTTATGCGCGATCCGTTCGCCGCGCATATGGCCCACGGCGAAGGTGCGCACCGGCTCGCGCAAGCGTTCGGACGGTATACCGAACACGCGCGCCACGGCGATGGCCGCCAGCAGGTTCATCACCGCGTGGCTGCCGGCCAGCCCGGTTTCGAAATCCACGTCCAAGGCCCGGAAGCGCGCGCCCGCGGCGTGGTACTCCACGGCCTCGGCGCGCACCTCGGCCGATTCCGAAAAGCCGAAGGTCACGGAGCGGCCGGGGTGCGCGTCGCGGAAGCACAGCACGCGCGGATCGTCGGCATTGAGCACGGCCACGCCCTCGCGGGGCAACTGGTCGATCAGCTCGCGCTTGGCGGCGGCCACGCCCTCGATGGAATCGAAGAACTCCACGTGCGCATAGCCGACGTTGGTCACCACGCCGATATCGGGCCGGGCGATGGCGGCCAGCTCGCGGATCTCGCCCGCGTGGTTCATACCGATTTCCAGCACGGCGGCGCGGCAGCCATCGGGCAGGCGCAGGATGGAGAGCGGCACGCCCACGTGGTTATTAAAATTGCCGGCCGTCTTGCCCACCGGCATTTCCCCTTCGAGCAGCTGCGCGATGGCATCCTTGGTAGTGGTCTTGCCCGCGCTGCCGGTGACGCCGATCGCCGTGCCGCCCCACTGGGCGCGCGCCCACGCCGCCAGTTCCTGCAAAGCGCGCAGGGTATCGGAGACCACCAGCTCGTTGGCGAAGCCGCGCCCGCACGGCCGCTCCACGACCACGGCGGCAGCGCCCTTCTCCACGGCCGCCGCGACATATTCGTGGCCGTCGTGGCTGGCGCCGCGCAAAGCGAAATAGACGTCGCCCGGATTCTGTGTCCGCGTGTCCACGCTCCACCCCGTCACTTTCGCCGGCCGAGGGTCGCCGGCGGCGCGCATGGCGCGCGCAACCTCTTGTAATTCCAGGGTCATGGTTCACCGCGCCTGGTGGTACCCGTAACCCTTCAGCACTTCTCGCGCCACCGCCCGATCGTCGAAGGCGATGGTCTGGTCCTTCAATACCTGGTACGTCTCGTGGCCCTTTCCGGCAAGGATCACGATATCGCCCTCGCGCGCTTCGTTCAACGCGCGCGCAATGGCCGCGGCGCGGTCGGGCTCGACGATGTGCGGCACATCGACGCGCCGGATGCCTACCAGCGCATCGTTCATAATCGCCAGCGGGTCTTCCGAGCGCGGGTTGTCGCTGGTCAGCACCACGAAATCGCTGGCCTCGGCGGCCGCCTTTCCCATGAGGGGGCGCTTGGTGCGATCGCGATCGCCGCCGCAGCCGAACAGGGTGATCACGCGCTTGGGATTCAGTCCGCGCGCCACGGCGATAACGTTGCGCAGCGCATCGTCGGTGTGCGCGTAGTCCACCACCACCACGAACGGCTGGCCTTGGTCGACGCGCTCGAAGCGGCCCGGGACGGCGCGCAAATCGGCGATGCCGCGCGCCACCGTCTCCGGCGAAATGCCGTAGGAAAGGCCCGCACCGCACGCGGCGAGGATGTTGTACACGTTGATTTTGCCAATGAGCGCCGACTCCACGGCAAACCGCAGCTTGCGGAACTGCACGTCGAACCGCAGGCCCTGGAACCCGGATGAAATGTGCCGCGCGCGCAGGCTGGGTTCCTGGCCCAAACCGTACCAGAGCACTTCCGTCTTGGGGTGGATCTTGATGCGGCGCGTGAATTCGTCGTCGCGATTCAGCACCGCGAAGCGCGGCGGAGGAGCGCCCGCGCCCTCGAAGAGCATCTGTTTGGCGGCAAAGTAGTGGTCCATGGTGCCGTGAAAATCCAGGTGATCGCGCGTCAGGTTGGTGAAAACGGCGGTATGGAAATGGAGCCCGTAGGTGCGGCCGAGCGCCAGCGCGTGGGAGGACACCTCCAGCGTGGCATGGGTTCCGCCGGCGCGCTCCAACGCCGCAAACAGGCGCATCAGGTCGAGCGATTCGGGCGTGGTATTCACCGCCGGCAGCACGCGCCCGGCAAGATGGTATTCGATGGTGCCGATCAACGCGGTGGTATGGCCGGCGGCGCGCAGGATGGAATCGATCAGGTAGGACGTAGTCGTTTTGCCGTTGGTGCCGGTGATGCCGGTGAGCGAAACACGCTGATCGGGATTGCCGTAGAAGTTGCGCGCGGCCAGCGCCAGGGCCTGGCGGCCATGCTCCACCTGGACCCAGGACGAGGCCATTTCCGGCGGCGCGTGCGATTCGCTGGCCACGGCCACGGCGCCGCGCTCGAGCGCGTCCTGCGCGAAATGGCGGCCGTCGCTGCGGCTGCCGGGAAAGGCGAAGAACAGGAATCCCGGCGAGACGCGCCGTGAATCGTAGTCCAAACCCTCCACCTGGGCGCTGGCCAGGGCCGGCGAGAGTGGCTGCTTCAGCCGGACGCCCGAGAGTATCTCGCCTAGGTTCATCGGGAAAATTTTACGCGGATGCGCTCTCCCTGGTGCATGGCGGAACCGGCCGGCGGGTCCTGCCTGCTGGCCACGCCGCTGCCATCGGGCAGCACGGTCAAACCCTTGGCGGCGGCCTCGGCCAGCACGGCGCGGATGGTCATGCCGCGGAAATTCGGGATGGTGGGGCCGGAGACTGCCGGGGCCGCAGGCTGCCCTTCGTCCTCGGAATCCTCCAGAATGTTGGGCTGATCGGAGCCGATATCGGCGATGGCGAGATCGTTCAGGTTTTTCGCCGAGAGCGTTTTGGGCATGGGCTCGTCGGGCAGGTCCCGGGGAACGTCCAGAATGCGCAGCGCCTCGGCGGCAATGACGCGGAACACCGGCGCCGCCGCCGCCCCGCCGAAGCCGGCCGTTCCATGGGTGCCGTTCAGGGTCACTACCACCACGATAGCGGGATTGACCAGCGGCGAGAACCCCACGAACGAGCCGTTGTAGGTATGCGTGTAGTGCCTGCTGGCGTAATCGAAAATCTGCGCCGAGCCGGTCTTGCCGCCAACCGTATAGCCCACCAGGCGCGCCGCCGTCCCGGTGCCGTGGAGCACCACGCCCTCCATCATCTGGCGCATGGTGATGGCCGTCTCCGCGCCGATGACGCGAACCGGCGGCTCCTGCGGCAGCGCATCGTCGCCTTTCTTCAGCACCAGCCGCGGCCTCACCAGCATGCCGCCGTTGGCGATCACGCTGGCCGCCTGCGCCAGTTGCACCGTGGTGACGCTGACCTCCTGCCCCATCGATATGGAAGCCAGCGATGTGGTGCCCCAGTAGTTGGTCGCGCGCAGCCGGCCGCGCGATTCGCCCGGCAACTGCACCCCGGTCTTCTGGGCGAAACCGAACTTCCGCACGTACCGGTCCATGTTGTCCTTCCCCACCTGCATGCCCACCTGGATGGCGCCGATGTTGCTCGACTTGGCGAGCACCATGGCCATGGGAAGGATGCCGGTCCCGAGGTGGGAGTCGTGGATGACGCGCCCGGGCAGTTTCAGCACGCCGCCGTGACAGTTGATGAGGCTCTCCGGCCGGAGCGCGGTGGTTTCCAGAGCGGCCGAAAGGGTGATCACCTTGAAGACCGATCCCGGCTCAAACGGCACGCCGATGGCGTGATTCTGGCGCGCCGCCAGGTTCGCCGCCGGCTCCGGCGGCTGGTTGGGATCGTAGGTAGGATAGCTGGCCAGCGCCAGGATCTCGCCGTTGGACGGATTCATGACCACCACGCTGCCGCTCACCGCGTGATGCGCGGCCACGGCCGCGGCCAGCTCGCGCTCGGCCACGAACTGCAGCCGCTCATCGATGGTGAGCGTGATGCACGTGCCGGCGCGCGCCTCGGTAGCCGACTGCTGGTCGATGCCGCGGCGCTTCACATCGGTCAGGAGCCGCGCCTGGCCCGCCTGTCCGCGCAAATCGGCGTCCATGAACTTCTCGATGCCGGCATTGCCCTTCTCTTCGAAATCGACGCCGCCGAGCACATGGGCCGCCAGCGTGCCCTTGGGGTAGCGGCGCTGGGTCTCGGTTTCAATATCCACCCAGTCGAGGCGGAGGTCGCGGAGGAGTTGTCCCTCCTCCAACGCGATTTTGCGCTTCACCGGGAAGAATCCGCGATGGTTGTCGCGGGCCAGCTTCATCTTGCCGTACAGCTCCACGCGGTCCATGTGCAGCACGCGCGCGAGCATGTCGGAAGCGACGTCGAGGTCCGGGACCTTGAGCGGGTTGACGTAGACCGACTCGGTGGGCACGCTCATCGCGAGCGGCGCGCCACTGCGGTCCAGGATACTGCCGCGAGGTGCGGGAATCCCGATCACCACTTCCTGGCGCGCCTTCGCCAGGTTCAAGTAATGCTGGTGATGGAAAACCTGCAAGGAAACGAGCTGCAGGAAAATGGCTGCGCCCCAGAGGAGGACGATCCCGGCGAGCCATGTCAGACGACGCTCCACCATATGACCGCTCGGTGACCGGTTGCGGTTGCTATTGGCGCTTCACCATGGCCACGGCGCCATCGGGCCGGCCATCGAGGTGCACCACCTGCTCGGAGCGCGGCGTCGCCAGGTTCCGGCTCAGCGCCAGCCGCTCCAGCCGCGCCGGGTCCCGCAGCTCCGCTTCCTGGACCTCCAGCACGCGGCGCTCGTCCAGCAGGCGGCGCTCTTCGCCGCGCAGGGCCTCAATTTTGTATCCGGCCAGCGTATTGGCGACGCTGGGCGCCAGTACGCCGGACAGCAGCGCCAGGACCACCGAGGCCGCTCCGATCGCGGACCAGCAGGCGCCGCGGGCTTGCGGGTCGGGCTCGCGCACCAGGCGCGAGTTGTCGATCTTTTTGCAGAAGAAGAAGACGTCTTCCTGGGGAAGGGCGCGCAATTGGAACGGGCCACCATCGGGCTTGGAGAAGGACAGCCGCTCAGGCCTGTCGGGGCAGGCCGCGAGGACTGCTCCATTGGTTCTTCGCAGGAATGCCGGCAACGTCGCCATGATCTTTTCGTTTACCTCTCTAGTTCCACGCCAGCGCGCGTAGCTTGGCACTGCGCGAAGCTGGGTTCCGGGCAATTTCTTCGTCGCTCGGCCGGAACGGGTGCTTGGTGAGAATCGCCGCACGCCCTTCCCTGCCCAGCGCCTTGAATCTCTCTTTCACTTTTCGGTCGTCCAGGGACATGAAACTGATCACTACCATGCGGCCTCCGGGCTCGAGCAGCTCGGGACCGATGGCGAGCAGCCGGTCCAACTCCCCCTGCTCGTCGTTGACCGCCATTCGCAGGGCCATGAACGTTTTCGTGGCCGGATGCAAACGGCCCGTCCTGGGCACGGCCCGCTCCACCACATCGGCCAGATGCAGTGTGCTCCGTAAGGGCCGTGCTCGGACGATTGCTCTGGCTAGTCTCCGCGCCCCCCTTTCTTCGCCCAACTGATAGATCAGGTCGGCGAGTGCCTTTTCGGCGGTGTGATTGACAATATCGGCCGCGGTCATGCCCGTGGTTTGATCCATGCGCATGTCCAACGGCCCTTCGTGCAGAAACGAAAATCCACGCTCCGGCTCCATGATCTGGTAGCGGCTGATGCCCAGGTCCGCCAGGAGCCCGTCCACCTTCTCCAGACGCAATTCCCGCAGCGCCGCCGGCAATTCGCCGAACCGGCCGTGGTGAAAATGAATACGCGAAGCCCACTCCGCCGTGTTGCGCCGGGCGATGGCCAACGACTCGGCGTCGCGATCGTTGGCGATCACCAGGCCCGTCGTGAGCCGCTGCGCAATCAGAGCGGTGTGCCCCCCGAGGCCGGCGGTGGCATCGAGGTAGACTCCGTCCGGGCGGACCGCCAGCAGCGACAGCGATTCCTCCGGCATGACGGAAAGGTGCATAGGTCATCAGTTGAGCCCCGCCGTCTCCAGCTTCGCCAGGTCGTCTTCCGCCGTCTGCGAGGCTTGCTGTTTCCGCTCTTCGTACGTCTTTTCGCTCAGAACTTCAATCCGGTTGCGGTACGCGAAAAGCCGCACGGGCTGATTTTCGATTCCCAGCTCGCGCCGCAGCTCCGGCGAAAAAAGGATACGTCCCTGGCTGTCCATTTCCGTCTCCGCGCCCAGGTCCGCCGCATTGAAGGCCACGTTGCGCGCGATCTTGGGATCGTCGCGGTACGTTTCGAAGAATTTTTCGTTTTGCCGCCAAACCGCCATGGGATATATTTGAGCGATGCGCCGGTCGAGACTGGTAACAAATAGCCTCTTCTCCCGAAGGGCGGCGAAGAACTGCTGGAAGGCTGTGGGAAGCTTGACACGACCCTTGTCGTCCAACCGGCCCGGATACATCCCCCGAGGAGGCTCGACCGTCAATAGTTGTAGGTCTTCTCCCACTTTCCTGCCAGATAATGTCTAGATTATGGCCATTTAATGGCCACAACCAATAGTGCCACGCCCACTTCGGATTAGCAAGTGTTTTTTTCAGGATCTTGCTGATAGCTACGGAGTTATGGGGACACTACGGGGTCTACAATAGTTACGCAACACACAACATGTAGATATTGGGCGAATAAGAGGCGAAGGATAGGAGTCAGGAGTCGAGGAAGTCAGGAGTCAGAATGACCGGGTGGCGGATGCCATTCTGGCTTCTGACTCCTGTCTTCTGACTCCTCGATCCGATTTACTGGACGATAATCTTGCTGCCCAGGCTGCTGACCTGGGTGCCGCCGCCCGCCGGAGTGATGGAAATCGAGAATGTGACGCTGTTTCCGGTGGCAGCGTCAAAAGGAATCTGGAAGGCGACCTCGTAGACTCCGATCAGGTCTGGCGCATAGCGGACGCTGTCCGCGGTAACGCCCGCACCCTGGCCGGCGTTGTTGGTAATGCCAACGACGACGGAGCCCGTCACGGTGGCGTCTTTGCCCACCAGGTCGGCGCCGGGGTTATCGATTTCGTTGGTGGCGATGGCGGGCGACGTCTGTCCCATCCCGGTCAGGTAGGCGCGGACCCGCTCGCCGAGCCGGGCCGGATTCGAAGGACTCATGAACGAGCCGTCGGCCCGCACCATCACCGCGCGTACGACGCCATCGGACATGGTGGTCTGGAAAATACCGGGGCTGACGGTGCCCACGGGCACGGTGATGTTGGCCGTGGCGCCGTTGACGTTGACCGTCACCTGCACGTTGCCGGGGGTCACGTCGCACGGCACCTGAACGCTGACCTGCTGTTGGCCGCCCACATTGGCGACGTTGTAAATGGGCGCCTGGCTGCCGCCGAAGGAGACGGTATCGCCAGCCAGCGCGAAGGGCAGGAGCCCGAATCCGAAGCTGGAGAGGTTGGCCACCACCACGCCCTGCACGGTGGGAGCGATGCCCGTGCCGACGATGGTGGCGATGCTGCAGGGCGAAATGGAGCCCGCCTGGAAGCTGGCCCCGTTCAGGAAGCCGCTTTGCGTGAGAGTGGGACCCGGCAGCGCGACCGTGAGGTTGAAGGTCTGGGTGAAGCCGCCGGAGCTGGCCGTTACTGCGACCGCACCGGCAGCGGATCCGGCCGTCACGGTGATCGACGCCTGGCCTGAGTTGTTGGTGCTGACGGCCGCCGCCGAGAGGGTCGCCGTTCCCACGGAGCTGGCGGCGATCGCAAACTGCACCGGAGTATTGGGAACCGGGTTGCCCCTGGTGTCGTTCACCTGCACGACCAGAGGCTGCGTGAACGCCGTGTTGCGGGTGGCGTTTTGCGAATCGCCGGAGAGTTTCTGCAGCCCGCTGATCACCGTGTTCACGTTGACGGTAAAGGTGGCGGAGACGTTGGCGTTGCTCGCCAGCGCAACCTTGACCTGCACCGCGCCGGACGCGGTGGCGGCCAGCGTCAGGCTCGTGGAAACCTGGCCGTTAACGTCGCTGGTGGCGATGGTATTGGTGAGCGTGCCCGCGCCGGCCGGGCTGACCGTCCACGTCACCTGCGCGTTGGGAATCGGGTTGGCGCCCGCGGCGTCGGTCACCTTGGCGGTCAACGGAACCGCGATAGCCTGCCCCGGATTGACGCTTTGAGCATTGCCGCTGACGATGGTAACCAATCCGGGCGCGGCCGGGGTGATCGGTCCCAGGCTATAGGGACCGAATATGGCGTAACCGATTGGTGCCACCGTCGGGTCGGTGTTGGTGATGCCGCCGGCCAGCACAAAATAGGTCCCCGAGCCGGAACCGCCAAACACGGGGGTGCAGGACGCCAGACCGTTGGCGTCAGAAAGGACCGAGCCCGGATCGGCGCCCGCGCCCGTAACGCACGCTATGGTCGCGGCTTGATCGGCGGGGATCACCAGGCGGATCGATACCCCGGGAACGCCGGCGCTCGCCAGACCCTGGCCGGCGACCCTCAGTTGGATTGGAGTGGTGAACTGCGTTCCGGATTGTCCGGCGAGGGGCGGCACCACACTGGGGTCGAACCCGCCCACCAGGGGGGCATTCGCGGTGACCAGGTTCACCCCGGACGACGGATCTCGTAGCGCCGTCTTGGAGACGAAAGTCACTGCCGGGCTCCCGCTGTTCGCTGCCGCCTGAATTGAATTCTGAACGTACGGAGAATTCAGCTCACCCTGCAGCGGCAAAAGATTCTGCTGAAACTGGACGGTGGCGAGTCCATTCGTGTCGGTACGGATCGCGACGGAAGCCCCTGGATCCTGCGCTCCCGACGGGTCGATCAGGTTGCCGGAGCCGGCGAGGGCTCCAGATGTCGTAATGGTCCAGGTGATGATGGTATTGGCCACTGGGTTTCCGGCCGCATCGGTGGCCTTAACCACCAGCGGCTGGAAGTTAGCATTGTTCAGCACAGTGCAGCACAACTGGCCGTTACCCGATACGACCGAGAGATTGGCTACCTGCGCCGACGCACTAATCGCTCCGCACAGAGCCACGAGCAACGCGCCGGATACATAAGTCCTGATTCTTGGCAAAACGACCTCCTGGTTCATGGAAATGAACGCGGTTAGATTGGGATGGACGCGGTGAGACAAGTAGTGTAGCACCTCTTGCGGCGATACGGGAGGGGGGGCCAGGCAAAAAAAAAGAGGGGGGCCGAAGCCCCCCCCCCTAGCAAAACATCAACGGATCAGTTTTAGCGCGACACGTTCTCCGCTTGAGGCATACCGCCGCGCACGACGCCGCAGTTCGCCCCGGTAATATTAACAGTGTTGCCATCCCCGTCGATAAAGGTGGCACCGCTGATACCGCAGAACCCGGGGTCGTCGGTGAGCACGAGCGCCAGGTAATTCGAGAGCAGGTGCTGGACACCAAGGTCCGTGACGGCCGCATAGCCGTGCGCAAACTGGAAGTTGCAAACGGCGATCATGTAGCCCTGGAACCCGGTGTTGCCCAGCACGGTGATGACGTCCGTCGCCTGCACAGTTCCGGTCTTGACGACGGGGAAGCAGACCGCGCCTGCTTTAGGCTGGTCGCAACCCAGAGTGGGCGGCGGCGTAGTCCCGGCGGTGGTGGTGCCGAACCAGTTCAACGTACATGAACCGGCCTGAGCATTCCCGTCCAGGTTGATCGGGTCAGTCGAGGTGTTCGCGATGGCGATGCCGGTGTCAAAGCCCGGCGAGGCGGTCACGAACGGCCACAGCAAGACGGTCTGGCAGATGTTGATGATGATGAACGTCCTGGGCGCAGCCGTGGGCGCTGCGAAGCGCGGAATCAAAGCCGAGGTGCTGGCGATGGGTCCGGCGGTTGCAGCAAACGCGCCCTGCGAAGGTTCTGGCGCGTAACTCCCCTGCACCGTTGATATCCCGCTCGCGGTTGCCGACGGTCTGTTATTCAGCGGGTCGGAGGCGAATAAGACCGTGACGTTGCCCGACAGGGTGTCGATCTGGTTGGCACTGGAACTGACGACCTCCCAAATAGCTGTTGCCGTGTTGTTGGTGTTCGGGAGTTGGAAGTCGGCATTATTCGTCTGCACGAAGGGGACGCCGAACCCGGTCAGGTCGCTTACCCCCTCGGCGCCCTGCTGCAGCAGGATTGCCTGTGCCCCAGACCCGCTGAGGACCACTGGCGCAAAAATCGTAACGCCGGAGGGTATGTTGAAGAACACGGCCTTCAATCGCGTACCGAAATCGGCCCTGCCCGCCTCATTGGTGACACCCTGAACGCTGGACCCGAAGAACGGGAAGACGAAACCCGATTCCGAGTTGTTATTGATGGCGCCCGGAATATTCTGGTTCCCACTCTGCCTGATCTTAAAGGCAGCGCCGTCCCGCGTCTCGGAGAACCTGATGGTGGCGGCGAATGCCTTGGTGCTACCCGTACCCACGCACTGTTGGAAGTTGGTTACGGAGTTGAAGCTGGTGGTTCGGCCAACCTGGAAATTCAGCGACGGGTTGGCGACGGTGCCAACCAGCAGCGAGGTCGATGTCACCGGGAACGCGGTGGGGTTGCTGCTGGAAATGAACGCGCTAACCTGTTGCTGGTCCCCAAGGCCGGAGGCGCTCACGCGAATGTTGGTGATGCGATACGTGTGCTGCACGCCAGCCGATGCTGCCGGCAGGATGGGGACGCCAAAGAAGGTGACCGAATTGGCACCCGACTGGCCGACGACACCCTGAAACACATTGGGTCCCTGGACGACGGTTTCAGCAGTCGGATCGCTCGTCGCCACCTGTACACCATTTGGCCCGTTGAAGGGAAACTCTACACAACCCGCAGCCGAGTTGTTGCAACCAACCTGCGGCCCATTCGGCCCGAATCCGGCCACCGCCGGGGTCAGGCCCGTGCCCGGATCGTCGATGATCAACAATACTTCCGACGCTTTCGGAAGGGTGTTCGAGGTGGTCCCCAACAGACGGCTGGTGATGGCGCTGCTAGCACCCGAACCGGTAATGAATACCGTGATATCCGAAAACGGGATCCTGGTGGGGTTCGGCGTGGTGATTGGCAGCGCGGCGCCCTGCGTACAAGTAATCACGATGTCGCCAACCAACTCCGTGAAACCTTCGCCGCGAAGCTGCGCGTTGGTCGCGAAGTTGCCGTTGCACGACTGCGGGAGCGAGCCTCCCACACCAGTTGGAGTTCCTATCTGCGCGCTGGCCAGCCCCGCGAAGAGGGCAAGCACCGCTAGCGCAGTAATCCATCTGCGAAAATCTACCATTTCCTTCTCCTTGTAAAGTGCGAAATTGAATCGGTCGAAGTTCTCTCTCAACCTGAGCCTCGATGAATCACTCTCAAAACCGTTCAGTCAACCTAGGGAACTTCTCCGTGTCGGGCGGAGAGTCGTACTTTCCGACGGCTACCAAGCCAGCCATCGGACTTTTACTGAAGTCCGGCCTGCAGCACATGTTTTTTGTTGGTGTCTCTTCTGTGCTTCGCAGGGTACAAAACGCAAAATTGCTCGCTGAAACCAAACGCGGTAAAGATATTCATAACTGATTGCAGGGCCGGTGTCAAGAGAAATTCTTTCCCTTCAACGCGAAACCGCAAGCTCGCCAGCCAAAAAACCCGCCGCTGGTCCAGGCTGGCCCGATTAAACCACGAGCGGAGCCCCGGCGTCAATAGTTTCACACCAAAAACTCTCATTTTTTCGTTGCCCGGCAATTTCGGCCGGCTCCGCGGGTGGGGGAAAACACCCAAAATTCGACGGGAAGTGTCCGGAACTGCACTTTTTCTACCAAAGATGGGCCGATGCACCCGCGAGCGGGCGCTGGCCGCCTTGCACGCCGGCCGCGGCCACCGGAACGGCCGCATAAACCGCGCGGGCGCGATGGCACGCTCCGCGCTCGCCGGGCCTGTTGGTGGCCCGCGCGCTGCTGAGGCCTGTTTGCACTGCCCGCAACCCGGCCCACTTCAGCAGGGCAAACAGGACCACTGCGAGGCAATCGCTGCCGACGCCTGCCACACCGAGCGCCAGCCCGGGCATGGCGGCGGCGCAGCACAGGCGCCATGATCCAGCGGTAGAGCGGGGGCAGCAGCTCCTCGCAGGCAGCGAATGTTCCCGTGCCCTCTTCGCGGCGTCGGAAGGAAGGCATCGCCCGCAAAGCAGCCTCTCGCTGGAGCCTCTTACCCCACCAAGGCTTCGGTCATGTGTGGTTGGTAGATGCAGCGCGGGTCCTCGGCCAAGTAGTCGCCGGTAAAGGCGTAGGCCCGCGAGCGCGACCCACCGCAAACTTTCTGATACTCGCAGATGCCGCACTTGCCTTCGCGCTGGGTGGTGTCGCGCAAGGTGCGGAACAGGCCCGAATTGCGGTACACGTCGGTGAGCGAATCGCGCAGCACGTTGCCCCCGCTCACCGGCAGAAATCCGCTGGGGAAAATGTCGCCCTGATGGGAGACGAAGACGAATCCCTTGCCGTCGCTGACCCCGGCGGTGCGCCACGCCACGCCCTTGGCGTTTTCGTTTTCCGTAACGCCGTGTTCGGCCTTGATGCGCTGCGCCACGTAGCGGCGGTAATGCATGGCCTCGGTGGTCTTGACGCCGAAGGGCACGGTCTTCGAGAGCTCGTACATGAACTCGAAGACCTTTTCGTATCCCGCCGCATCCAGGTCGTCGTTTTCCAGCGCGCGGCCGGTCACGATCAGGAAGAACAGGCTCCACATTTTGGTGCGGACCTTTTTGGCGATCTCGGCCACTTCCGGCAGGCGGGCCATGTTGCGCTGCGTGACGGTGGTCTGCAACTGTGTGTCCAGGCCGATGTCGCGCGCGTGCTCGAGGGCGAACATGGCGCGATCGAAGGTTCCCGGGATGCCGCGGAAATCGTCGTGGGTGGCGGCGTCCGGGCCGTCCAAGCTGATGGCCATGCGGGTGATGCCGGCCTCTTTGAATTTGTCGATGGCCTCGGCCGTTAGCAGCGGTGTAGCGCTGGGCGTCACGTTGGTGCGTAGGCCGATTTTGACGCTGTAGCGGATCAGGTCGTACAGATCGGGGCGCTTCAGCGGATCGCCGCCGGTGAATACCATCAGGGGCTCGCCAAAGGAGCGGATTTCGTCGAGCAGGCGGTATCCCTGTTCGGTGGTCAGCTCCGCCGGGTGGCGTTCGGATTGCGCCGACGCGCGGCAGTGCACGCAGGCCAAATCGCAGGCCTGGGTCGCTTCCCAGATCACCAGCATGGGCGCTTGATCGAAGTTCATTGGTCCCCCCTCCAGATGACACTCACTTGCATTTAGGGGACCAAGATCCGGATGGCTGAAAATAGAGGAGGGAAGGCAACGGTCTGGTGGCGTCGCCCCTGAGAATTGGGGCAAATGCCCCACTAATCCTGCCGCAGCGCCTCGATCGGATCCACGCGCACCGCCCGCCTGGCGGGCAGCCATGTGGCGGCCATCCCGGCCATCGCCAAGGTCCCCAGCACCGCCACGTAGGTCACGGGGTCCAGATGGCTTAGCCCGAAGATGTACTGCCGGAGCAAGGCCGCACCGGCGACCGACGCCAGCAGCCCCAGCGCCAGTCCGGCGAGGAGCGGGCGGCCGGCGGAACGAAAAACCAGGGCGATCACCTGGCTGGGACGGGCTCCCAGGGCCATGCGGATGCCGATCTCCTGGGTGCGTTGCTGCACGGCATAGGCGAAAACACCCGATACTCCGATGGAGGCGAGCGAAAGCGCCAAAACCCCCAGCAAGCCGGCAATCAGGGCGCCGATGCGGGTGGCGCTGAGCCATTGGTCCAGGTTGTCGCTGAGCCGGGTCTCGCGCATTTCGACGCGGGGGTCCAGGCTCTTTGTCAGGGCGGTCACCGCGGCCATATTGGCGGCGGTATGGGAGAGCAGCAGCCGCGGCGGCAGTCCGTAGGAGATCGGGAAATACAGCGCCGGCTCGACATCGTCCAGCGTCCAGGTATGGGCGTTGCGCACGATCCCCACGATCTGCTGCGGTTTATCGATGATCACGGACTTGCCGATGGCGCTCTCGTGCGGAAAATAACGGTCCGCCATCGCCTGATTGATCAGCAGGACGCTGTGGCCGGAATCGGCGGGCTCGAAGTTACGGCCCGCCACAATCGGAATCCGCAGGATCTCGAAGTATCCGGCCGAGACGGTATTGGTCAGGATACCGCTCCGGCGCGAGTCATCCTGGCCCGGCAAACGAAAGCTCGTGTAGCCCCTGGTATTACCCAGCGGATCGAGCGCAGTAAAGCCAAACGGGAGCGCGCCGGGCAGACCATCGAGCCCGCGCGCCAGGTTGTCGTAGAAGCCCGCGACGCGCGTGGTCTGGTACGCGCTTGTGGGGAATTCGAAAGCCAAGCTGTCCACGCCCTCGACGGCAAACCCCGGGTCCAGTGCGCGCGCGTGCTGGACCCCGCGTACCATCAAACCGGCGCCCACCAGCAGAATCGCGCTGACCGCCACCTGCACGGTGAGCAAGAAACTGCGCAGGGAGAGAGAGCCGCGCGCCGGCGCCTGGCGCTGCTTGAGCGCGCCGCTGCAGTTGTCTCGCGTGGCGTGCAAGGCCGGGGCCAGCCCGAACGCAACACAGGCCAGCGCCGCCAGGCCCAGGGTGAACGCCAGAACCACCGCATCGGGCCGCAGGGGAAACGATACGACGCCCGCGATACGGGTGAATAGCGGCCGCGGCAGGACAAACGCCAGGAAGACGCCGCCAGCCGACGCGATCCCGGCCAGCAGCAGGCTTTCGGTAAACAACTGCCGCACCACGCGTCCGCGGCCGGCGCCCAACGACAGGCGCACGCCGATTTCCCGGCGCCGCGCTGCCGCACGGGCCAGCAACAGGTTGCCGACGTTGGCACAGGCCAACAGCAACACCAGCATGACGCCGGCAAACATCAGGCCGAAGACGGCGTAGAAATTCCCAGCCTTGCGGCCGATACTCTGTAGCGGCGCGGTGCCCCGCAGCACGACACCAAGGCTCTTCTCTCCGAACTGGTGGTGGAAGTCGGCCCTGAGCATCCCGAGTTCAGTGCGCGCCTGCGCGCGCGATATGCCCGGCGCCAGCCGCCCGGCGACATCGGCGCAGCAGGAATTGCGGTCGCGCAGGAAGGCACGAGCCCATGAATCGTTGGGATTGAGCATCGCCATGCTGCGAAACGGCAGCCAGAGATCCGTGGGCTCCGGGTTGGTTCCGCCGAAATCGGGTGGGGCGACACCGACGATGGTGAAAGGCACCTCTTCAATCCTGATATGCCGGCCCAGGACCGCGGGATCCGCGGCAAAGCGATTCTGCCAGGCGGTGTAGCTCAGTACGGCTACCGCTACCGGCGACTCGCTACGATCTTCTTCCGCCAGAAAACCGCGGCCTCGCTCCATTTCCACGCCCAGCACCCGAAAGTAGTTGGCGGTGACGTATTGTCCGCGGGCCTTTCCCACGTCCGTATGCAGGCCGCCTTCGCCGCGCATCAAGAAGAGCCCGGACATGGATTTGGTGTGCTCGGCCAGGTAGCGGTATTCGACGGCGGAGAAGCCGCCGAGGGTGTCGAACTGCTTCACGACATCGCGGACGAAGCCGAAGACTCTTACCACCCGCGCCGGTTCGCGCACGGACCACGGCCGCAAGGCCACCGCATTGAACACCGTGAACAGGCTGGTGTTTAGGCCGATGCCGCAGGCCAGCGCCAGGATGGCGACGGCCGCGAATCCCGGTTGTCTCCGAAAACTGCGCGCCGCATAGCCCAGATCCTGCCACACGCTTTCCAGCCACGGCCAGGTCCAGACGCCGCGCGCGTCCTCCCGCATTTGCGCGATCGCGCCCATGGCGCGGCGGCCTTCGAGCGCCGCTTCCGCGGCCGTCATGCCTCGCCGCTCCAGGTCGCGCGCGGCCATGGCCTGGTGGATTCTGATTTCTTCCGCCAGGTCGGCCTCCATCTGGCGCCGGTCGCGCAGGTATCGCAAACGGCGCAGCAGTCTGTTCATCACGCGGTCTCCAGCACTTTCTGAATGGCGGTAATCATGCGCTGAAACTCCTGCCGCTCGACGCCCAGTTGTTTGCGTCCCAGCGGGGTCAGCTTGTAGAATCGCGCGCGGCGATTGTTCTCCGAGGCGCCCCACTCCGCTTCCACCCAGCCGTTGAGCAGCAGCCGCTGCAGCGCCGGATAGAGCGAGCTTTCGCCCACCTGCAACACTTCCCCGGAGATGGCCTTCAGCCGCTGGGCAATACCGTAGCCGTGCATCGTGCCGCGCACCAGCACCTTGAGGATCAGCAGATCCAGCGTGCCCGGAAGGAGCTCGGAATTCTTTTCCATCGCCTCTCGATGGGAAGAGTATGCCCCACGCGCCCCGCTCTTGTCAAGCCCCATCGATAAACGTGGGGTAGGCGCAAAAACACCGGCGCGAAGCGCCGCACCTACCCCAGCCCCTGGCCCCCGGCCCCCGGCCCCCGTTACAATGGGTTCTCCCTTGACCAAAGGTCTCTTCATCACTTTCGAAGGCATGGATGGCTCCGGCAAGACCACGCAAATGCACCGCCTGGCGGCGCGCCTGCGCGGGCTGGGCCGCACCGTGCTCGAAACCGTGGAACCGGGCGGCCCGCCCATCGCCATGAAGATCCGCCGCATCCTGCTCGATGCCGCCAACCAGGAGCTGAGCCCTGCGGCCGAACTGCTGCTCTACTTCGCCTCGCGCGCGCAAAACGTGGACGAGTGGATCGCGCCCGCGCTCGGCCGCGGCGAGATCGTGCTGTCCGACCGCTTCACCGACTCGTCGCTGGTGTACCAGGGCTGCGGGCGGGGCCTCGGCGCAGAGGCGGTAGCCGCGCTCGAGCGCATTGCCTGCCGCGGCCTGAAGCCCGATCTCACCCTGTTGGTGGATATCGACGCCGAGACCAGCCTGGCCCGCGCCCGCGCCCGCAACGTCGCCGAGCCGCACTGCGAGACGCGCATGGACGAGCAGTCGCTGGAATTCCATCGCCAGGTCTACGGCGCCTACCACGCGCTGGCGGCGCGTGAACCGGAGCGCGTCAAAGTGGTGGACGGGCGCGCCGGAATCGACGCCATCGAAGGCGAGGTCTGGAGCATCGTGAGCCGCTATGTTTGAGCGGTTTTGGGGAAATGCGCACGTCACTCGGGCGCTCGAACAGATGGTGGCGCGGGACCGCGTGGCGCAAACCATGCTCTTCTCCGGCGCCGAAGGCGTGGGCAAGGCCACGCTGGCGCGCCGCCTGGGCGGGCTCCTGCTCGGCCATGCCGAGCGCATCGAGCAGGACGATCTCAGCCTGCCGCACAACCTGGAAATCGTGGCCGGGCGCGAAAAGTGGTCCGCCGAGAAGCGCAACGAGGACCCGCTGCTGTTCGCCAGCCATCCCGATTTCGTGACCTACGCGCCCGATGGCCCGCTGCGCCAGATCTCCATTCCCCAGGCGCGCCTGCTGAAAGAGAGCGCCACCTTCCTGCCGCACAAAGGGCCCCGCCGCATTTTCCTGATCGACCACGTGGACCGCGCCAACGACCAGGCCGCCAACTCGCTGCTCAAGACGCTCGAAGAGCCGCCGCCGCACCTCATCCTTATTATGACGGCCGAGAACGCCTACGACCTGCTGCCCACCATTCGCTCCCGCGCCGTACCCTTCCACTTCGCGCCGCTGGCGCCGGACGAGATGCGCCAGTTCGTGGAGGCGCGCGGGCTCGACCAGCCGGAGCGCCGCGTGGCGCTGGCCGCGGGCAGTCCCGGCCAGGCGGCGTCGCTCGATCTTGTGGTCTACGACCAGCGCCGTGCGGCCATGCTGGCGCTGCTGAACGTGGCGGCTGGCCTGGCGCCCTTCGGCACCTGGATTCCCGTGTCGGAAGCCATCGGCCGCAGCAAAAGCGAGAAGCTGGAACTGTACCTGAAAATCCTCTACGAACTGCTGCGGGACATGCTGCTGGTCGGCGAAGGCACGGGCGACATCCGCAACCAGGACATCCGGAGCGACCTGGAGGCGCTGGCCGCGCGGGTGCCGTTTGCCTGGCTGCGCAAGGCCGTGGCGCAGGTGGACGAGATCGTGCGGCTCATCCGCCGCAACATCCAGAAGACCATCGCGTTCGATTCCATCATCATGCAACTGCGCGCGGGTTGAGCGGCCCTACACTACGACGCGAGGCCGCCGAGCGTTTCCCAAAACCCGGGGAACGAGACCGAGGCCGCTTCCGCGCCGTGGACGACCGATTCGCCGCCGGCGACGAGGGCGGCCACCGCGAAGGCCATGGCGATGCGATGGTCGCCGAAGGAATCGAGCTCGGCGGCGCGGAACTTCTGCCGCCCCGGAATCGCCATCCCGTCGGGCAGTTCTTCGGCCGCCACGCCCATGCGGCGCAGGTTGTCCACCACGGTCCGTATGCGGTCCGTCTCCTTGACGCGGAGCTCGGCGGCGTCGCGCACGGTCAGCCCTTGCTCGCTGGCGGCGCCCAGCACGGCCAGCACGGGGATTTCGTCGATCAAAGCTGCCGTGAGCTCGCCCGAAATCTCACCGCCGCGCAGTGCGGAATGCTCCACCAGGATGTCGCCCACCAGCTCGCCATTGTGGCTGTCGAGATCGGTGACGCGGATATGCGCGCCCATGCCGCTGAGGAAATCGAGGAGCGCGGCGCGGGTCGGGTTCAGACCGACGCCCGCGATCGTCAGCCGCGAGCCGGGCACGAGCAACGCCGCCGCCAGGAAGAACGCCGCCGACGAAAGATCGGACGGCACCTCCAGCTCGCGCCCGGAGAGCTTCGGCCGGCCGGTTACGGTGATCTTGCGGCGCTCGACGCGCACCTCCGCGCCGAACTCCGCGAGCGCGATTTCGGTGTGGTCGCGCGAGCGCACCGGCTCGGTGACCGATGTGGCGCCCTCGGCGAACAGCCCGGCGAAGAGCACGCACGTCTTCACCTGCGCGCTTGCCACCGGCAGAACGTAGTCGATGGGCCGCAGCCGCGCGCCTTCGATTTCGAGCGGCGGGAACTGCTCCTCGCGCGCCGCGATGCGGGCGCCCATTTCGGCGAGCGACTGCATGATGCGGCGCATGGGGCGGCGCGCGAGCGATTCGTCCCCGGCGATGCGCGTACGGAACGGCTGCGCCGCCAGAATGCCCGAGAGCATGCGGATGGTCGAACCGGAATTTCCGGCGTCCAGCAGGCCCGCCGGCGGGCGCAGGCCGTCGAGCCCCCGGCCGCCGATGACCACCTCGGTGCCATGAACTTCGACGGGCACGCCGAGCGCGCGCAGGCACGCCAGCGTGGAGTGGCAATCGGCGCCGGTCGAGTAATTGCGAATGCGCGTCTCGCCTTCCGCGATGGCCGCAATCATGGCATAGCGGTGGGAAATCGACTTGTCACCGGGCAACGCGATGCGCCCCGAGATGGCGGAAGCGGGAGAGATCCGTTGCAGCATGTCGGGTCAGCTTACCTCGCGTCCGGATCGCGCTCGAACACGGCGAATTCCGCGTTCACGCGCGTGCTCTCGTCCCGTACTCGTTGGGAAACCGCCGCCAGCCTCGCGGCACGCAAACGCGCTGCTGGCTTGCGGCTCGTTCGGCGGATAGCTGTTCGAATGTGCCTCACGAGTGTCTCCTGTAAGATATCCTATTATGGCTGACGGAAGGCCTACCGCTTCGCCGGCCCGCTGTGAGACTTCGGCGGAATCGGCATTTCGATGAAGTCATAGCTTCCCGGCGTTGCCCCATCGACTTTGGCCGCTATCGCTTCTCCATGGTTGCGGACGATAGGCCAGATGTTCGACCCAAGCACCGTCAGCGCGAGTTGCCGGCCCGTCAGATTCTGTTGATGCCGGATGTTTTGATCGGATGTAACCATCACGTACCGCGCGGCACAGTCGCCCCGCTTTGCACGCGAGGGTTGACTTCGACCAAAGGGCATTGTGCCCAGTCGATTTCTTGTTCCGCAGCCATGGCGCCCCCAAGGCACCATGATTCCACGTTGCCGGCCAAAATACCACCGAATTCCCGGTAGCCCACGTCTAACTCGATGTTGACGCCCGCTCGATTCTGGTAAAATGATGTTCATCCGCGGCGCTATCGTCTAACGGTTAGGACGGAGCCCTCTCAAGGCTTAAATACGGGTTCGATTCCCGTTAGCGCTACCAATTCCTCATACACTTACGGGCTTTGCGCTGTGACGCGCTGTGACGCGCAATGGGCCAGCCGAAACCAACGCGGCAACTCCCCGCTGTGGAACCAGATGACCGAGTCGATCATCGGTACCCGGCAGGTTGGAATTCTGCGATGATATCGATCATGACGACGAGCGAGGCTTGGCCGCACGCGCTCCTACAACCGGGCAACTTAGGATCGGCACCTCGGCGGGGCGGTCAAAATGCCGCTCAATAACCAACTTGCGCCCGAACGCCATGACTGGAGTTTCATGGTGTTCAGCGGCCTGCCACCTGGGTCTGGCGTTCTATTCGAAGAGGTAACGCTCGACGAACGCATCGGACCGGAAGCCGTGGCGCTACTGATCGAACCGGAGCCGGACGAACTGCTCGCAAAGAGGAGGCTGGATCTCAATCTCAAAGCTGGTATTGCTGCGACTGCCTACGGTCCTGTCCTTTTCCTAATCTGGTGGATACCGCCCATCGTCAGCGGGCGCCCTACCGCCTTCTACGAACAAGTCATGAACCCCTTGTATCCAAACACGTCCGAGGTCCTTCGCCGAGTGGCCGAACAAACCCACCTCCACGTGATTGTTACGGACGAGACGGGCCAGGTTGTGACGGTCTTTGAGTATGAGAACATCTTCGGTTTCGTTGGAATCCGGGCAGCAGTGGACGGTGCCCGCGTCGCGTGGCGCGGTCCGGCTGATTTTGCCCAGGCGAAGGGCGCATACGAGCGGCTGTACGAGATCAACGATATTTTCGCCGGCCGGTATGATTGAGACGCCATGATCGGCCAGAATATCAGCTTCATCGTGGGGCAACATCACAGCGAGTTGGATCAAGCCATCTGGCATCACCGGGGCCGGAATGGCTTCGCACTGGATGTAGCCGCCATCCACGAATCCATCGGCCAGGAGGTGATTGCGATGTGGTTTGACAGAACGTCCTTCCTGGAAACGCTGTCCGGCTGTGAGACTATTGATCTCCGCGCCCGTTGCGGCCTGGCGGTTACGCAGGCAGGCCCGATAGCATTTATCCTGTGGTGGCTTCCGCCGGTCGATGAGGAAGGCGTGCCGTACTTTCTGAAGGAGCACGTCCTGAACCCGATGCACGAGGGGAACCTTCAGGTATTGCGACGGCTGGGTGGGCAGAAATGCCTTCACGTGGCGTTGGTCGGTTCGGGCCCGCGGCTACTTGGCTTGCATGAGTTCAAGCACGATTTCGGCTTCTTCGATCTCTACTCATACGCACAGGCAGCTGCCGAAAAGGGATGGCCTGGGTACAACTTCGACGTTGCGCATTCGGCATTTGAGAGCGCCTTCAAAGTCGGCGACCTGCTGCACGGCCGCTATCCCGAACTCACCTTGCTGGCCGGCGATGCGCCCTGATTCGTAGCCTACGTCCGCGTTCTTAGCGCGCCTCCAGGCTTTCCGCAGGGCATCGGAGAGCAAACGCGTGCGCTTGCCCACGCCCCCAATTCGGGAGCATCTGCACGCAGCGGCAGGTGCGCCATAAGCGCGAAAAGCGGCGGTAAGTCTTCGCCACGCCCCCGCCTTCCGAAGTTTTCAACAATAGCCCGGACAGAGACCGCCTTTTCTGTTGACGACTGAAATCGCACAATGCTAACAAAAGGATGAACGCGCGCGAAGCGTTCCCCGAGCGTCGGGACGCTCGTTAATCCCTTCTCGCAGCTTTTCCTGCGGCTGCACGTGTGTCCAAGAACATGAATGCCTTGATTCCCGTCTATCACGCCGACGGTAGTCTGTTCGCCTGGGCGTCCGAACAACGGTTCGCCAGGCTTCAGTCGGCAGGACTGGTGGCGCGCGTGGTACGCCATCGTAAAGGCCACATTAACCGAGCGATTCTCTTCCTACGGCCTGGCGAGCCGAGGCCAATGTCCGCCAGCTCCGTGGCGGGTGCGGCAACAACTGGATGGGCTACATCATCCACCAGGCCCCCGGCCCAATGATGTCGGTGCAACCGACCGTCGAGATGGCCAAGCGCAACTCGAAGCAGCGCATCGATCCGCTGATCGAAGAGTCGGAAGTCCTGCGGAAACTCGTCCGCGATCCGAGGTCGCGCGATTCCGGCAACACGGTTCTGTCGAAGGATTTTCCGGGCGGCGTCCTGGTGATGACCGGCGCGAACAGCGCGGTCGGCCTGCGGTCGATGGCGGCACGATACCTGTTCCTGGACGAGGTAGACGCTTCCAGCCGCGGACTCTCTTGCACCTGCCGCTGAACGGCGTCCCACACCTCGCCGAACGGATCCTCCCGGGTCCGCCACGGCCGTTCCTTCTTCAGTTCGCTGGGCAACCGCTCCAAGCCCAGGTATCGCCGCGCCGTGGTCGGGTCCATCCCCGCTTTCGACGCTGCAATCTCTTGATTCTTCTCTGTGTTCGACAACTTTCTGAGCCTCCTCACCTGCTCGTCCG
>JAIQEX010000069.1 GCA_020073615.1 Terriglobia bacterium | reverse complement strand
TCCTGGATTTTGTGTCAGCAACAAAATCATCGGCGAAGTATCCGGTGGAGTCAAATGTGGCTTCGGAGAGAGAGGCGGCCAAGGGAAGAAAGGGATTCCAAAGGGAAAGAAACCGCAGGTTTCGTTCCCTTTGGGCTACAGCAACGAAATGTCGCGACTTGCCCTGGGATGCGTATGGTTCGGGCAGTCAAAATTGCAAATATTTTTGGCTAGGAATTGGTGAAACTCTACAACATGCACCCCAAGCCTGTCAACACAGCGGTTGGCAGCCTCTCGGGACGCCAGAATGCGCCGAATCCAAGTTACCACGGCCCCAGATTACGTCCCGGGAAGTCGTTTATCCCGCCTGGAACCACTTCCGAAACGCCGGCCGGCGGCTACCTCGCGTCTCTGGCGTGTGGAAAAAGCTGACTTGCTTAATTAACCCCCGCCCCCGTGCCGCCGGCGCTATACCGAGCCCCGGCCGGCCGCTTCCACGGTGGTGGTGGGGTCGGCGGCCGACCAGGTCACGTCGGCCGTGGGGCCATAGGTCGAGGGCACCGCGCGGCCCAGCAGGCGCAGGTACACCGTGAGCTGCGTGCGATGGTGCGCCGAGTGCAACACGCGGCGCCAGAATATCCAGATGCGCTCCCGCTTCACCCCGAAAAAGTTCACCGGTTGCAGCCAGTCGGCTTCGCCTCGCGCGGCGAGCGGCGCCAGGCGGCGGATGGCCAACTCCACCAGGCGCGCCGTGAAGGCCTCCGGCGTGCGCCCGGCGGGCAATACTTCGGCGGCGGGCGGCTCGGGGAAGGAGAGGAACTCGCTGAAGAACCGGCGCTCGGAAAGCAACTGGTGCTTCATGATTTCCTCGACCGTGGACGAGCGCGGATGCGGGCGCCAGAGCAGGTCCTCGGCCGTGAACAGCCGCCAGAGGGAAGCGGTCTTATTGGTTTCGCTGGCGTAGGTATCCACCAGGTGTTGAAAGACGGGCGCCGCGGCGCGCGGCACGCGTTCCTGGCCGATGGCGATGTGTTCGTATTGCATGGTGTTCGTATTCTACCGGGGGTGCATGGCATACTGAAATCGGAAGTGCGGGGGGATCGGCCGTGCGCATAGCGCTTCTCCAGATCAACACGACCGCCGGGGACATCGACGGCAACGCGGCGCTGATCCTGCGCGGGGTTCGCGCGGCGCAGGGCCATGGGGCGGACCTGGTGGTGACACCCGAATTGTCGCTGATGGGGTACCTGCCGCGCGACCTGCTCATGAACCAGGGATTCGTGCGGCGCGGCTGCCAGGCGCTGGCGCGCATCGCCACGGAGCTGGCGGACGCTCCGGCGGCGCTGATCGGCCTGGCCACGCCCAACCCGGCGGAGATCGGCCGCCCCCTGTTCAACAGCGCGGCGCTCATCGAGCGGGGCGGCGTGGGGCCGCTGTTCCACAAGACGCTGCTGCCCACCTACGACGTATTCGACGAAGACCGCTACTTCGAGCCGGCGCCGGAGCCGGGCATCCTGGAGTGGAACGGCTGGCGCCTGGGCATCAGCATCTGCGAGGACGTGTGGAACGACCGCGACTTCTGGCAGCGGCGGCGCTATCACCGCGACCCGGTCGAGGCGCTGGCGCAAGCGGGCGCGCAGGCCATCGTCAACCTTTCGGCCTCGCCGTTCACCGTGGGGAAGCAACCGCTGCGCGAACGCATGCTGGGCCAGATGGCGCTGAAATACGGCCTGCCGCTGGTGAGCGTAAACCAGGTGGGCGCCAACGACGACCTGATCTGGGACGGGCGCAGCGCCGCTTTCGACGCGCAGGGCCGCATGTTCGCGCGAGCCCGGGGCTTCGAGGAAGACCTGGTGGTGGTGGACCTGGACGCGCGCACGGGCACCATCGCGGCGGACGATTTCGCGCCCGAGGCGGAGATCTGGAGCGCGCTGGTGCTGGGCGTGCGCGATTACGCCCGGAAGACGCGCTTCGCGAAAGTGCTGCTGGGACTTTCCGGCGGCATCGATTCGGCGCTGACGGCCGCCATCGCGCGCGATGCCGTGGGCGCCGACAACGTGCTCGGCGTGCTGATGCCTTCGCCTTACTCCAGCCCGGGCAGCGTGGACGATGCCGGCGAATTGGCGGAGAATCTCGGGATACGCACCGTCACGCTGCCCATCGGCGGCATCATGACTACTTACGATGCCGCGCTCGAGGAGGCGTTCCGCGGGCTGCCCGGCGACGTGACCGAAGAGAACATCCAATCGCGCATCCGCGGCAACCTGCTGATGGCCCTATCCAACAAGTACGGTTCGCTGCTGCTGACCACGGGCAACAAATCCGAGATGGCGGTGGGCTACTGCACGCTCTACGGGGATATGAATGGCGGGCTGGCGGTGATCGCGGACCTGCCCAAGACGATGGTGTATCGCGTGGCGCGATGGCGCAACCGGCGGGCGCCGGACATTCCAGAAGCGATTCTCACCAAGGCGCCGTCGGCCGAGCTGCGGCCGGGACAAACCGACCAGGATTCGCTGCCCGCTTACGACCTGCTCGACCAGATCCTGGAGCTGCACGTGGAGCAGTGCCAGTCGGCGGACGAGATCGCCGCCCAGGGGTATGACGAGCAGACGGTACGCCGCGTGCTGCGGCTGGTGCGCATGGCGGAGTTCAAACGGAAGCAGGCGGCCCCGGTGTTGAAGGTGACTTCGCGGGCGTTCGGCACGGGGTGGCGAATGCCCATTGTCCGCCAGGAATGACAGGGCCGTAGAGAGGAATCGCCCGTGAAGAACCGGTTCGTTGTGGTGTTCGTTCTCCTGATCGCCGTTTTCCTGATCAGCTTCGTGCCCCAGTATGCCAGGGCGAAGCGTTTGGAAGAGGAACTGCGCGCCGCGCGGCAGGAAAACGCCCGCGCGCAGCTTCGCGATCTGGCGGGACTGGCTTACCTCGAGGCCAGTCAAAGAAATTATGGACTCACCGCGGAGGCCAGCAATCGCTTCTTCGACCGCGCGCGCGAACTGGCCAACCAGGCGTCCGACGCCAATGGCAGGAAGCCGCTCGAAGAGCTCTTGAGTCTCCGCGACCGGATTTCGGCCGAGCTGGCGAAGGGTGATCCGGCCGTCTTGAACGATCTGCAGGCGCTGTTCCTGAAGACGCGAGCCGCCACGGGTAGCCGGTAGCCGCGCCGGCCGCGCGAACCTTGTTAGACTACCGGGAAGTGGAACTGCGGGCTTCATGAAACTGTCCATCCTCATGCCGGTATACAACGAGCGCACCGTGGTGGAGCGGTGCATTTCGCTGGTGCTGTCCGCTCCCCTGCCGGAGAACATGGAACGGGAGCTGGTGATCGTAGACGACTGCTCGAGCGACGGCACCTTCGACATCCTGCGGCGGCTGGCGGGCGAAGCGCCGCAGATCCGCCTGTACCGCCACGGGCGGAACAGCGGGAAAGGCGCCGCCGTGCGCACGGCCATTGAAAAGGCGGCGGGCGATTTCTCGCTGATCCAGGATGCCGACCTGGAGTACGATCCGAGCGAATACCCGCGCCTGTTGCGGCCCCTGCTGGATGGCCACGCCGACGCCGTTTTCGGGTCGCGCTACATGGCCGGAGAGCAGTCCCGCGTGCTCCCCTTCTGGCACTCCATGATCAACCAGGGCCTGACCCTGGTTTCCAACATGTTCTGCAACCTCAACCTCACGGACATGGAAACCTGCTACAAGGTTTTTCGCACCGACCTGCTGAAGAGCCTTCCCATCCGCTCCGACCGCTTCGGGTTCGAGCCCGAAATCGTCATGAAGAGCGCCAAGCGGAAGCTGCGCATTTACGAGGTGCCCATCAGCTATCATGGGCGCACCTACGAAGAGGGCAAGAAGATCGGCTGGCGGGACGGCTTAAGAGCGCTGGGCGTCATCGTGCATTACTGGCTGATCGACGACCTGTACGCCGCGCCGTATGGGCGGGGCGTGCTGAACAATCTCACGGGCACGCCTCAGTACCTGAGCTGGCTGGCCGGAAGACTCCGGCCGCATCTGGGCGACGAGGTGCTGGAGGTGGGGGCGGGGATCGGCAACATCGCGGGGAGGCTCATGGGGAAGCGCATGAGGTATATGGCCGCGGAAAAGGACCCGCTCCACCTCCACGCCCTGCGCAATCGCTTTCTGCGCACGCCCAACGTGGTGGTGCGGCGCATCGATCCCGAAGTGCCGGAGGACCTGGCGGAGCTGGCAGGCTCGTTCGACACGGTGCTATGCCTGAACGTGCTGGAGTACGTGAACGATCCCGGAGCGGTGGTGCGGTCCCTCGGCGCGGCGCTGAAGCCGAATGGCGTGCTGGTGGTGCTGGTGCCCCAAGGCCGGAGACTGTTCGGGAGCCTGGACCGGAGCCTGGGACACAAACGCCGCTACAGCGCGGCCGATGCCCGGGAATTGCTCGAATCCCAGGGCTTCGCGGTGGAGAAGATGAGCGGCATCAACAAAGCGGGCTCGCCGCCGTGGTGGGCCTATAGCCGGCTGCTGGGATCGCGGAACATCAACAAACCGGTGCTCAAGATTTTCGACAAGACGGTGTGGATCTGGAGGCGGCTCGACCGGCTGATGCCCTGGCCGGGACTCTCGCTCATCGCGGTGGCGCGCAAGCGCGGCGGCGCGACCCGTTCCGAAGATTCCGGCCAGGCGGGCCATGCCGTGCCGGAACTGTCCTCCCGGCAATGAGTGCCTCGCGCCCATGCCCAGCGAATCGGAAACCGCCCGCTACCGCAGCCTGATCGCCGGGTTCGCGGGCCAGCGCATCCTGGTGGCCGGCGATCTCATGCTGGATGAGTTCATCTGGGGGAAGGTGTCGCGCATTTCGCCCGAGGCGCCGGTGCCGGTGGTCGACGTGGTCGCGGAATCGTACTACCCGGGAGGGGCCGCCAATGTCGCCCGCAACGTGCGGGAGTTGACGGCGGGAGCGGCGGTAATGGGGCTGGCGGGGACCGATGCGCCGGGGCGCCGCCTGATGCGCCTGCTGGAGGCCGCGGGCATCGACACCTCCGGGGTGCAGCAGGAGGCGTCGTTCTCCACCACGGTGAAGACCAGGATCATCGCGCGCAACCAGCAAGTGGTGCGCGTGGATCGCGAAAAGAAGACGCCGGCGGCGGCGGGCGAGACCGAGCGCGCGCGCCGGCACCTGGAAAGCGCGATGGGGAGCCTGGACGCAATCGTGGTGGCGGATTACGGCAAAGGCTTCCTGACCCAGCCGCTGGCGGATGCCATCTGCCGCGCGGCGCGCGCGCATGGGAAGATCCTGGCCGTGGACCCGCATCCCCACACCTGTCTTTCCTGGCGGGGCGCGACCGCCATCAAACCGAACCGGGCGGAAGCATTTTTGGCCGCGGGGTTGGCCCCGTCCGAACCGGTGATACCCATTGCGGAGGATCGAGCCCTGGCCGAGGCGGGAGCGCGGCTGCTGCGACTCTGGGAGCCGGCGAGCCTGCTCATCACCCTGGGAGAGCACGGCATGCTGCTGTTCCAGGCCGGCGCGCCGCCTTGCCACACGCCCACGCGCGCCCAGGATGTCTTCGACGTCTCGGGGGCGGGCGATACGGCGATTGCGGTCCTCGCCCTGGGGCTGTGCGCGGGAGCCACGCCCGCCGAAGCCGCCGAGCTGGCCAACCGCGCGAGCGCGATTGTGGTCGGCAAACTGGGCACCGCCACCGTGACCACGGCCGAGCTCCTGGCGAGTTTCCCGCAGGTATGAGCGCCCGAGCGGTATTCTTCGACCGGGACGGCACCCTGATGGAAGAGGTGGGCTATTGCGCCGACCCCCGCCTGGTGAAGGTGTATCGCGGCGTCCCGGAGGCGCTGCGGCGGCTCAAGGAGGCCGGCTGGCGCACGTTCATCGTCACCAACCAGAGCGGCATCGGGCGCGGCCTCATCACCGCGGCGCAGTACCACGCGGTGGAGCGGGAGTTGGCGCGGCAGATCGGAAGCGAATTGATCGACGCGGCCTACTACTGCGCCGATGCGCCCGGCCCCGGCGCCACCCGGCGCAAGCCCGAGCCGGCCATGGTTCAGGAGGCCGCGGCGGAATTCGATATCGATCTGGCCCGCTCCTGGTTCATCGGCGATAAGAGCGAGGATATCGAATGCGGCTGGCGCGCCGGCACGCGCACCATTCTGGTCCTGACCGGTTATGGAGCGGAACAGCGCTGCCATCCGGACTTCACGGCCAAAGACATGACCCAGGCGGTGGAGATTGTGCTGGCTACCAGACCCGAAGGGGCACATCGCCGGGCGTGAATCCGATCCCCAGCCGCACTTCGTAGACGGTGCGGTTGTACTGGGTGAAGTCCCCGCTGTCGTAGCGGCGGGCACTTACGGCGAGGATCGCATGCGTGGCCCGTATGAGCGTGCGGCTGGCCGAAATGGTTCCGCTGGTGCTCCGGTATCTGCCGGTGATGTTGGAGATCGACTTGGCGGACTGGTAACTGACTCCGCTGTTGAAACTCCAGCGCCGCAGCCCGGTGTAGGAATAGCCGCCCATGGCCTCGGTCGCTTCCGACGTCAGGAAGAGGCCGTTGCCGGGAGTCACCGTATGTCCTCCGGAAATGTACATCACGCCCTGGTGAAACGTCTGCGACAGCCGGCCGCTGAGGTTCGGGGTGTAGGTGATGCCGTGCGCGATGGCGGTACCGGTGGTGATGCCGAGGAGAGCGGCCACCGCGGGATCGAGCGGCACCGATTGGATGAACTTCGTTTCCACGCGCATGGCCCCCCCGTAGCCGGAGAACTCCAGCGTGCGCGTAAGCTGAATGGCATAGGATACGGCCACGCCATGCATATCCGTGCCGCTGAATATGCCCGTGAAGTCGTAATGCGTGTAACTGTAGTTCACCCCGATGGTGCTGCGCCGCGTCAGCCGGTATTGCATGTCGGCGCGGGCCACGGCTCCCACCACCCCGAACAGGGCTGTGGACCGGCGCCGGGTAGTAAAACCATCGCCGCCCAGGTCGAAGGAAAGGCGTGCCGATTTCTGCATGCTGAGATCGGCCTGCGTGCTCAGGTAGATGGTGCGATTATCGAAGAAATCGGTCTGCGGCACATTGGTTGTGGAAGGATCGAAGGGCACGCTCTGGGGGAGTCCCAGAACGCCAAGATTCCGGGAGAACAGGCCCGCGTTTTCGCGCAGCACCAGGGTGGTGTGACGCGTGAACTGGTGGGTGATGCCCAGCATCAGGGATTGGTCGGTGGAGTCGAAAAAGGAGGCTTTCGTGTAGTGATAGAGGGAACCCTGGTAATCCAGGCCGATTTTGGTGTGCCGCCAGCTATGCACGCCGCTGATGCCGCCCGTCAACCCCACGCCGAAGCTGGATTCGTTGGCGAGTTGGCCCTGGGCGTTCACGCCCGCACCGGCCAGTCCCGTGGTATAGATGCCGGTGAACTCGATATACGGGCGAAAGGAGATCTGCGGCGTGGCCATGGCGGAAGGCCCTTCGCCGCGCGAAAGGATGGCCGGACCGGCGTATTGCGCGAACGCCGGCATGGCGAAAGCTATGAGTGCGACCGCTCGTCCCAGATTCAACCTGTGCCTCCGTAAGCCGCCCGCCGTGTGGAATCGGCGGTGGCGGCAAAATTAAAGTCTGACGCGTCGTTTCGATGGGTGTCAAGCGAGCGAAGACTGGGGCCGGGGGTCAGGGGCGGTATGATGAAGCCATTGACGGCCATCCGATGAGCGCGAACAAGCCCAAGGTAGTGGTGGTGATGCCCGCGTATAACGCGGCCAAGACCCTGCACATGACGTATGCCGACCTGCCGCGCGACATGGTGGACCTGGTGATCCTGGTGGACGACGGCAGCTCCGACGAGACCGCCCGCATCGCCCGCGACCTGGGGCTGGAGTTGTTCATCCACGACCGCAACTACGGCTACGGCGCCAATCAGAAAACCTGCTACCGGGAAGCGCTGCGCGCGGGCGCCGATATTGTAGTGATGGTTCACCCCGACTATCAGTACGATCCCACGCTGCTGCCCGAGGTCATCGCCCCCATCCAGGAAGGGAAGGCCGATGTGGTGCTGGGGTCGCGCCTCATGGGCCTCAGCCCCATGCGCCAGGGCATGCCATGGTGGAAGTATTACTCCAACCGCTTCCTCACGCTGCTGGAGAACCTGGTGTTCGGCCTGCATCTTTCCGAGTACCACACCGGCTACCGGGCGTTCCGGCGCGAGGTTCTGGAATCGGTGAACCTGCAGATGAATTCCGACCAGTTCATTTTCGACCAGGAGATCCTGGCGCAGATCGTCAATCTTCGCATGCGCATCGCCGAAGTGCCGGTGCCGACGCGCTACTTCGCCCAAGCCTCGTCGGCTTCCTTCGTGCAGAGCTCCATCTACGGCCTGTCCATCCTGTGGGTGCTGGCGCGGTACCTGCTGCACCGCGGCGGGATCCTCCACCAGCGCCAGTTCGACAGCCTGGAGCGGCGCTACAAAAGCGCCGCGGAAGCCAAACAGCCGCGCTAGGAATCCCCCGCCTCTTCCCGCGACAGCAGGGCTTGATGATGACGTTCGGCTAGCCACAGGACGGCGCCCAAAAGGATGGCCATGAGCGGGTCGGTGATCTCGGGGACGTGGGCCGGGAGCCAGCGCTGGAGGAATTCAATGGCGGCGAGCCAGGCGGCCACCACGGCGATGGCCAGGATGAAGCGGGCCCCGGCTTCGCGGCAGAGCCAGATGGCGGCGCCGTACCAGTAGGTCTTGAGCAGCAGGATCGCCACCACGGAGATCCAGTTGGCGGCCAGAGCGGCGGCGAAGGGAATCCAGGAGAACGGCTGCGGCGAGGCCGCGAGGGGCGAGGTGGCGAGTCCCCGGACGGCGAGCAGAACGAAGAAGAGGGCCGCCAGAATCTGCGCGCGGCGCCGGCGGTGCGCCAGCCAGAAGCTCCACGCTCCCCAGGCGGCGAGTGCGCCCGCCAGTTCGGCGGCGCCGATAGTGCGGCCGGCGATCGCCAGGCGCAGCGGCAGCAGAGCCAGGAACAGCGGCAGGATCTTGCGGACCGGGGCGGCGCCCAGCAGGCCCTCCAGCAGGCAGGCGGCCGCCATCCAGGCCGCCAGGGAGCAAAGAAAGTCGATGGCCTGGAAGGAGTCCGCCGCCAGCAGGAAGCGCACGTGCGCCTTCAGTTGGGCGCGGCCCAGCGCGGGAAACAGCGGAAAGACCTGGTACGCGGCCCAGCAGTACAGCAGGAGCATCGCGCTGGACACGTGGAACAGCCGGCCCCCTTCGAGCCGGGACAGAGCGCGGCCCAGGGACCGGCGGTACATCGCGCCCAGTGCGGCCCCCAGGCAGGCGCCGGCGACATTGGTGGCCACGTCGGAAAGGGCGCATTCCCGCGAGTCGTCGAAGACCTGCAGCATCTCCATCGAAGCGGACAGCGCCAGGGCCAGCAGGACAGTGGCGGCGACGGCACGCGCGCCGTGCGCGGCGCCCTCGCCGGCGAAGGCCAGCAAGCCGAACATGCCCAGCGGCATGTAGATGGCGATGTTGACCAGGATGTCGCGCAGCAGAAAGCGGTCGATATGGCTGGGCCAGCTATGCAGGAGGATGAACAGCGGGCCTGCGGAAAGCGCCGTGGCATGGAACTGGAACTGGAACGGGTAGAGCGACCCGTAAACGATCAGGGCGCAGACAATCAGCAGAATCCGATACAAGGCTTGGAGACCATCCTCGGAAGCCATCGGCCATCCGCATTCAGCCATCAGCCCCGCGCGGCTGCTCGCCGGCCGCTGATCGCTGAAAGCTCTTGGCCGATTGGCTATACTCAGCAGTATAGTGCCTGCCGCGGTGACGAAAAGCATTTTCAGCGTGGATGTCGAGGACTGGTTCCACATATTGGACGTCCCCAGGACTCCGCCCCTGTCCGCCTGGCGCGACCTGCCGTCGCGCGTGGAGCGGAACTTCTTGCGGCTGCTGGATCTCTTCGCCGCGCACGAGGTCAAGGTCACCTGTTTCTTTCTCGGCTGGGTGGCCGAACGCTTCCCCCACCTGGTGCGGCGCGCGGCAGGCGAGGGGCACGAGATTGCTTCTCATGGCTACGCCCATCGCCTGGTCTACGAGTTGGGACGCACGCGGTTCTACGAAGATGCCGTGCGCGCGCGGAAGCTTCTGGAGGACATCGTGGGAGCTCCCGTTTTGGGCTACCGCTCGGCCGGATTTTCCGTGCGCCAGGACACGCTCTGGTTTTTCGCGGCGCTGGTGGAAGCCGGGTACCGCTACGATTCCTCGGTGTTCCCCGCGGCGCGCGGCCATGGCGGCATCGACGCGTTCCGCCGCGAGCCCCACCTCCTGACGGCCGAGGGCGCCACCATTCTGGAGTTTCCCATCACCGTGGCGGACCTCGCGGGTAAGCCGCTCTGCTTCTTCGGCGGCGGCTATTTGCGCATCTTCCCGTACTGGCTGATCCGCCGCATGGGGCGGCAGGTGCTGGGCGAGGGCCGGCCGGTGGTGTTCTACATCCACCCGCGGGAGATCGATCCCCAGCATCCGCGGCTTCCCATGAGCGCCCAACGCCGCTTCAAATCGTATGTGAACCTGCGTTCGACGGAATCGAAGGTGAAGCGGATTCTGCGCGACTTTCCCCTGACCACGTTTCGCGACTACCTGGCCCTGCACGCCGCATCGCTGGAGACATCGCATGCCCGCTGAAGACCGCACGCAGGGGTTTTTCCACCGCTACGCCAACGATTTCGACGCCATCTACAGCAACCGCACCGGCCTGGTCAACGGCGTCCTGAACCGGCTGTTCCGCAAGAGCATGAAGCTGCGCTTCGAGAAGACCATCGAGGGCTGCCAGCCCATCGCGGGGAAGAGCGTGCTCGATATCGGCTGCGGACCCGGCCACTACGCCATTACCCTGGCGCAACGCGGCGCCGCGCGCGTGGTGGGCATCGATTTCGCGGAAGGCATGCTGCAACTGGCGGCCGAACATGCGCGCCAGGTGGGCGTGGCCGGGCGGTGCGAATTCCGCAAGGCGGACTTCCACACATTCTCCGCGGACGACCCGTTCGACTACCTGATCCTGATGGGTTTCATGGATTACATGCCGGACCCGCAAAAGATCGTCGCCAAGGCGCTGTCCCTGACGCGCGCCAAGGCGTTCTTCTCGTTTCCGGCCGACGGCGGATTCCTGGCCTGGCAACGCCGCAAGCGTTACCAGAAGCGCTGCGACCTGTTCCTCTATAGCGAAGACCAGCTCCGCAAGCTGCTGGCGGAATTTCCCGGCGCCGACGCGCGCATCGAGCCCATCGCGCGCGACTTCTTCGTGACCATGTCGGTGGCGCCGAACGCGATGGCGCCGCAGCGCAGCTGAAAATGAAACCGGTTTCCCCGTATCCTAAAGGTATGCAGGTCGAACTCCCGGACATAGAGACCCGCGCGCGGATCGAAGTGCAGGGCGCACGTCCCATGGACGACGAGGAGTTCTTCGAGTTTTGTGCGCGTAACCGGAAACTGCGCATCGAGCGGGACGCTAACGGAGAGATCATCATCGCGCCGCCTGCCGGCGCCGAAACCGGATACCGCAACAGCGATATCATCGCCCAGCTCACCACCTGGTCCAAACAGGACGGGCGCGGCAGGGTATTCCATTCCAATACCGAATACTTTCTCCCCAGCGGCGCGGCGCGCGCGCCGGATGCCTCGTGGATCGCAAAAAGCCGGCTGGAACAGTTCAGCAAGGACGAGAAAAGGCGCTTCCTGCCGCTGTGCCCGGAGTTCGTAATCGAGCTGATCTCGCCCACCGACCGCCTCGCCAGGGCGAAGGCGAAGATGCGCGAGTGGATCGAAAACGGCGCCGCCCTCGGCTGGCTGATCGACCCCGACCGGCAAACGGTTCACGTCTATCGCCCCGGCCGCGGACCCGAGGAATTGGCGGATATCGATCGGATTTCGGGCGAAGGTCCGGTCGATGGATTCCGGCTGGAATTAGCCGATATCTGGCAGGGGCTGTAGCCGGGCGGCAATCATTGGCCGCGCCGCCAGGAATTTGCCGGTGCGGCCGGCGCCGGAACCTTTCTTTTCAGTGCATGGGAGCCGTTCCGGAGTGGCGACCAGAATGCCGATAAGGAAGGCATGAGTACAGCCTCGATAAACAATCTTTCCAGTGACTATTTGCAGTCGATTCTCACCACCACCCTGCAAAAGGCCGGCGTGAAGCAGGCCGGAAACAGTCTGAGCGGTGTTGGCACGGCGTCGGCCGCAGGCCAGCCGGACAAGAGTCAGCTTTCGCCCTTCGCCCAATTGATGAGCACGCTGCAGCAGCTGCAACAATCGGACCCGGCCAAGTACCAGCAGGTTACCCAACAGATCGCCACCAACCTGCAAAGCGCCGCGCAGACTGCCCAGGCCAACGGCAATACCACGGCGGCGAACCAGCTCAACCAGCTTGCCACCGACTTTTCGAAGGCCTCCCAAAGCGGCCAGCTTCCTAACATCCAAGACCTGGCGCAGGCGGCCGGCGCCCATGGCGCCCATCGCCATCATCGGCATTTCCACGCGGCAGCCGCCGACGCGGATGACAATTCCAGCGCCGGCAGCACTTCCAACAGCGCTTCGAGCGGCAGCGCCAGCCAGTCGCTCAGTCAGGCCCTGTCGGCCTTCCAGGCAAATAACACCCAGAGTGCCAGCCTGAATCCCATGAGCATCGTTCTGAACACGCTGTCTGACGCCGGCATCGACAGCTCGAATCGCTGATCGTTGCCAGGCTAGAACACGCGCCGCTTGAGCCGCTCCACGGTGAATTTCGCCGTGTCCGCCACCGCCATCACCGCCATCACGCCGGCCTGCACCGGGTCGCTGACCACCAGGTCGGCCGCGTCCGGGACGCTGCCGGCCATGTTGAGGCTGACTACCAGCAGCCCCGCCTGGCGCACCTCCCGCACCGCCGTTTCGATATCGCCGCCCATCAGCGATCCGGCCAGCACCAGCGCCTTCGCGCGCGGTAGCCGCGCCACGGCCCGCACCGCGTCCGCCAGTTGCCGCTCGCCCACCAGCGGAATCGTATCCACCGAAATATGTTCCCCGCGGATGTTGTGCCGGTCCGCTTCCGATACCGCGCCAATGGCCACCTGTCCCACCTGCGCGCCGCCGCCCATAATGATGATGCGCTTGCCGTAGATCTTATCGAGCGTCTTTACCGGCTCCACGCGCCGCACGCTGGCCAGCTCCCGCAGGTCTTCGACCAGCGCCGCCGCGTCGCCGGGCAGCACCACTTCGAAGCAGAGGCGCGACCCTTCGGGCGTGTTGTCCAGGATCTCGACCGAGGTGATGTCTCCGTCGTGGCGCGCGATGACGCCGGATAACTGGTGCAGCACCCCGGTTCTGCCCACCGTCTCCACCAGGAGCCCGATCGCCGCTTTCTCCATGGTTACCCAGTGTATCCCGCCCCCGCGGAAAAAACCGGTGGCTGGCTTCGCGGTCCCAAGCCGCGCCTTTTGCGGCGCGTGGACGGCGTTGCCTGCCACCGTTTTTCTCCCCCGCTGCTAGAATGAAGCCATGGTGCGTCCCGATGCCAGCGCCGGCTCCAGGGGACGCCCCTCGGTGGAACGCTTCTTTCAGTTTTCCCTGCTGGGGCTGGTGGCCAGCGGATACCTGGCGGTGGCCGGCTCGGGATATCTCGACGCTCCCACCGTGGCGCTCGTCACCCTCGGCCTGCTGCTGCGCGGCCTCGCCATCTGCGGCTGGCTGCGCGTGGAACTTTCCGAGCGCACCGCCACCTGGGCGACCCTCGGTTATATCGCCTTCTTCCCGGCCGACTATTTCTTCCTTTCGCACGAATTCCTGCCGGCCACCGTCCACCTGGTGTTTTTCCTGGCGGTGATGAAGGTCCTCACTTCGCGGAGCAATCGCGATTACCTCTACACCGCCGTCATTGCGTTCCTCGAGCTGGTGGCGGGCGCGATCCTGTCCATCAATTTCAATTTCTTCCTCTGCCTGGCGTTGTACCTGCTTTTTGCCATGGCCGCGCTCACCAGCGGGGAGATCCGCCGCTCCATCGATCGCGCTCCCGCCACGGCGCGCGGCGGGCTCCGGCGTTTCCATGGGCGGCTGGCGGCGCTTACGGCCGCGGTCACGCTCGGAATCCTGGCGCTCACCGCGGGGCTGTTCTTCTTGTTGCCGCGCACCGCCGACGCAGCGCTCGCCCGGCTGATCTCCCATCGCATCTTCATCCCCGGCTTCTCCAATCAGGTGACCCTCGGGGAGATCGGGGAGATCAAGACCAGCTCGCGTCCCGTCATGCACATCCAGATTTTCAGCCGCGAATCGCCCGGCGCCCTGAAGTGGCGCGGCGGCGCGCTCACCGAATTCGACGGCAAGCGATGGTTCAACGCCAACCCCAGGAAACTGCTCGTTTCGCTGGAGAATGGCTACCTCGGAGCCGACCTGTCGACGTACGGCCGCTCCGGCCGGTATATCAATTACCATGTCGATGTCGACGCCCTCGAGAGCGACGCCCTCTTCTTCGCCGGCATCCCCGAGCGCGTGGATCTGCGCTACCCGGATCTGTACCGCACCGAAACCGGCTGTTTCCGGTTGCAGCAGGTTCCGCCCCAGGGATTCCAGTACAGCGCCTCCAGCCTGCTCCCCGATCCACCGGAAAGCGCGCGCATCCCCTACCCTCCGCCCGTCCTGCGGCTCGCCGAGCGCGCCCAGTATCTGCAATTGCCGCCGCTCGACGAGCGCATTCCCGCGCTGGCCAGCGTCCTGACGGGCGGCGCCGTCACGGACCTGGAACGCGCCCGCGCCCTCGAACGCCATCTGCGCGCCGATTACGGCTACACCTTGCAGTTGCCCGCGCGCGAGCTGGCCGATCCGCTCTCTTACTTCCTCTTCGTGCGCAAGAAGGGCCACTGCGAGTATTTCGCGTCCGCCCTGGCCGTCATGCTGCGCACCCTGGGCATCCCCGCGCGCCTCGCCACCGGGTTTCAGAGCGGCGTCTACAATCCCATTTCCGACCTCTGGCTGGTACGCGCCTCCGATGCTCACAGTTGGGTGGAGGCCTGGATTCCCGGTCACGGCTGGACTACGTTCGACCCCACGCCGCCCGACCCCAACCCGCCCGGCCTGTCGCTGTTTTCGTCCTTAGGGTTGTATCTGGATGCCGCCGAGACTTTCTGGCAGCGATGGGTGGTGGGCTACGATCCGGGCCGGCAGGGCACCCTGGCCTACCAGATCGAGCGCGCCAGCCGCCTGGGCCTGCGCTGGTTCGATGCCATCGCCGGAACCCGCCCGGATTGGGACACGCGCGCGGCCGCATGGTTGCAGCGCTTCGGATTGCGCCTCCTCTGGGTGCTCCTGGCGGCTTGCTGGATCTGGGGCGGCCTTCCCCGCCTGGTCCGCCTTCTGCGCGTGCAGCAGCGGGTGCGGCGCGTGCGCCGGGGCCAGGCCAGCGTGGCCGACGCCACCCTGTTGTATGAGCGCATGTTGCACGTGCTGAAGCGCCGCGGGTATCAGAAACCCGCCTGGTTTACCCCCGCCGAGTTCGCCTCCTCGCTGGATCGGGCCCCCCTGCGCATGGCCGTGGGCGAATTCACCGCCACCTACAACGCCCTCCGCTTCGGCGGCCGCACGGAAGTCGCGCCGCGCCTTTCCCTGTTGCTCGATGAACTGGAGCGCCAGCGGCAGTAGCCGCTGAACCAGCGGCAGTAGCCGCTGACCAATGCGGCGTTGGGCGCGCGACCCGTTTAGTTGCTCACCGCTATGGTCAGCGTTCCCGTGCTGGGATTGAGGCTGTCGACACCGTTCACCGAGATCTTCACGGGCACGGCATCGCCGGTCGGCGTACCCGGCTGCACAATGACATTCACCTGGTAGACGGTCACAAACGTCAGCCCGGAGAAGATCACCTGCGCCGGAACGCCGCCGATGGTGACCACCGGCGTCACGTTGGTATTGGCCCCCGAAAGGGGTGGGACATTGCCATCGGGCGGTATCGCGTTGACGCCCCCCAAGCCAGTGGCGAACATCAATAACGCCTCCCCGATCTTGGCCGGCCGCGTTTTCAATCCGGGAATGATGTTGAGCGGCTGCGAGAAAGCGCCGTCGGCGTTGGCTAAGACCACCGGACGAAGAATGTTCGCTATGCTGTCGAAAAACGTAAAGAACCCGGGCGCGGCGGGAACAATCGTAGCGGTTGATGCCGCCGATGGCGTGTTGTTGTTGTTCACGACCACCGGGACATCGCCGCCCGGCGAGTTCCACGGCACCTGGACATTGATCTGACCCGAGGAGACGAAATACAGCGGCGCAGGGATGCCGGCGAATGAGACGCTCACGTTGGCCATCGAATTGGAGAGCGGGTAGGTACTCGCGCTGGCGGTAGTTGCGGCGAGACCAGTGCCATAAATCGACACCAGCGAACCCGGCGCCAACGGGCCCAGCGTATTACTGGCGCCGTTTTGAATCCCGTCCCCCGCACGGATGACGGGCGTCTGGGCCTGCACCCCACACGCAAATAAGCTGAACAGAATTCCGAACCCGGTTATGAATCTCAAGACAGACCCCTCTGTAACCATTCTAGAGGATTGGCGGAACTTCCGTGGCGTGCCGGTCTGATTTAACCAGACTGTTTACTCTTGCAAAACCTTCTTCGCGGCTGCCAGTCGTGCGTCGATAACCGCCAGTGTTTGCGCCACTTCCGGATGCTTGCCGCCGTCGAGCGACACCGCAATGCGCGCTTCCCGCCGGGCCTCTTCCATGCGATTCCCCACACTCAAGACCTGCGCCAGCACCCAATGGGGTTTGAACCAGCGCGGCCGCGCCGCAATGGCGGCCCGCAGGCTCTTCTCCGCGCCCGCCGCGTCGTTCATGGCGCCGTACAACGCCGACAGGCTGTACCAGGCGTTGCACGGGTCTTCCGCCGTGTGCGTCGCTCGCAACGCGGCGGGACCGGCCTCCGAGATGGCCTGCAAGCGCACCGCCGGATTCGGCGTCTGTTGTGCCAGGGCGGCGCAGGCGCGCGAATACCACAAATCCGAGCCCGCTCCCGGCAGGCGCCAGCGCAGATGCTGCCGATACTCGAGCGCCGCGCGTTGCACGTCGCCCGCGCCGAGACTCTGCCGCGCGCGCTCGAGTTCCCAGTCCGCCGCCGTGAGCCGCGCCGCCAGGTAGACCAATGCCAGGGCCGCCAGCACCGCGCAGGGGGTGAACACTGCATTCCGCGGACGCCGCGGCGCGGCGGCCGGTCCCAGCCCCACGGCCAATGCGAGCGCGGTATAGAAGATCAGCGCCGTCGGCAGCGTGAACACCGTAAACTGCTGGCACACGATCCCGGCCACGAGCGCCGCCGCCACCCCGGCATACGCTCTTGCCAACCGCCACGCCGCCCACACCCCCGCCGCCGAGAGCGCGCCCAGCAGCAGAAATCCGGGAATGCCCTGCGCCACCAGCGCGTCGAGAAACATGTTGTGCGGCGACTCGTACTCGAAATCCGGGTAAGCGCGTGCCAGTTCCTTCGATTCGAAGGCGGGAAACTGCGCCGTGAAAACTTCCGGGCCGAACCCCGCGGCGGGCCGGCTCATGGCCATGCGCAGGCTGTCGCGCCAAAGCGGGAGGCGCGCGCCGCCCCGCGGATCTTCCGCGAACCAGCGCGCGCGGCTGCGCAACTGCTGGCCCGGCGGCGAATAGTAGAACCCGATTGCCGCCAGCACGATCGCCGCGGCCGCCGCTGCCACTCGCCGGTTCGGGCGAACGCCGCTTCGCCACGGCCACACCACGCCGCCGGTAAGGAAGCCGAGGATCGCCGCGCGCGTGCCCGTCAGCAGCATCGCCGCCAGCGCCATCGCCGCGGCCCCGAGCGCCAGCCACCGCCATGCCGCGCGCGTTTCCATGGATGCCAGCGTCACGCTCAGGAACACCGTGAACAGCAGCCAGGTGGCGAAGTAACTGGCATGGCCGAGCGTGCCCGGCGGCCGCACGATGCTCCAGACGCCTTCCCCCACGTGATACCCAGCCGCGGGCAGGATCGGGTCCCACCCGAAATACTGCGCGATGCCGTACGCCGAGGCCACCATTCCCGCCGCCACCACGCCGCGCACAATGGTGCGCGTGCGCTCCGGGCGGCCCGAGGTATGGCACGCCACCAGCCATGCGAACAGCAGCGCGGCGGTCTGCGTGACGGCGCCGAAGCGCCGCCAGTTGGTGCCGTAGAGCGAAAGAGCGCGATTGGAGGAAAGCGCGGTCGAGACCGCGAGCGAAAGCACCGAGAGCAGCAGCAGTGAGAGGAACAGCCGGCCGGAAGGCCGAGTCTTCGCCCCGAATAGCAGCATCACAGCCGTGCCCGCCAGCAGCACCGCCACCTTAGGCGTAACATCGAAGTAGAAGAGAGAACCGGGCGTAATGAGTAGCGCCACCAGGCCCAGCACCGCGGCCTGTAAGAAAGCCATATCGGTTACACTATCTCAAGAAACCGCATGCCGGAGCCATTCGACGCTTTTCGCTTCCTGAGCCACATGCGGTCGCGCTGGCGATGGATCGCAGCGAGCGCCGCCGTCGCGGTGGCCATCGCGCTGGCCGTTTCGCTCGCCCAACCCCGCCTGTACACCGCTACCGCGCGCATCGTGATCGATCCGCCTGCCGGCATGGACCCGCGCTCGGTCATCTCGCCGAGTCCCGTCTACCTGGAGTCGCTCAAGACCTACGAACAGTTCGCGCAGAACGACGACGCCTTCCGCAAAGCCGTCGACCAGCTCGCACTTCGCACTCTGCTCGGGCATGGGCCGGTCGAATCGCTGAAGAAGCGCGCGTTGAAGGCCGGCCTGGTGCGCAACACGCGCATCCTCGAAATCGACGCCACCCTGCCCGACCCCCGCAAGGCGCAGGCGCTGGCCCGCTTCATGGCCGAGGCCACCGTGGCGCTCAATCGCGCGGTGGCCGCGGAACAGAACCGGGACATGATCCAGTCCATCGAGCAGCAGGAGCGCGATCTGCGCGCCCGCGCCGATGCGGCCGACGCGGCCTGGACGAAGCTGCTGGCCGGCGAGCCGGTGGACGATCTCGAGTCGGCCATACAGAACGCCGCCGCGCTGCGCGCCGATATCGAGCGGCAGATGCAAGCCGCGGAGCTCGAAGGGGGCGGCGCCCGCGCGCGCCTGGACACGCTGCGCAACCAGATCGCGGCGCTCGACCGCCAGTCCGCCGAGCGGCAGAAGCTGCTCGCCACGCGCCTGGCCCGCCGCGACCAGGCGGAAGCGGATCGCGACACCGCCCAGGAAGCGCTCACCGCCATCGGGAAGCGCCTGCGCGACGCGCGCTCCGACGCCGGCTACCGCGGAGAACGCCTGCAAATCATCGACCCCGGCATGGTGCCCGAGCGGCCCTCCTCGCCCAACATTCCGCTGAACCTGGTGGCGGCGCTGCTGCTCGGCCTCGTGCTTCCCATTCTGTACCTCACACTGGAAATGAATTTCGAGGAGCATCGCTCGAGCGCGCGCCGCAGCGTGTATCACGCCGTGGCCAAGGCGCGGGATGAGTAGCGCCGCGTATCCCGTGCCCCGCGCCCCTGTTTGGGCGGCCCTCACGTTCGGGGCCTGGGCAGCCGCCATCGCCGTGGCGCCCGATTTCCGCGTGAAGGCGCTGCTTGCGGCGCCCGCGGTGCTCGTGCCCCTGGTCTGGTGGACGCTCGGCCGGCCGGCCCGTTGGCTGGCGCTGTTTTTCGCCGCCGCGCTCTTGCTGCCGCCGCTCCCCATTCCCATTGGCGATTCCGGCCCGCACCCCTGCCTGCTGTTCGCCGCACTCGGCCTGTTCGCGGGCCTCCTTTGGCTGCGCGAGTGGCGTATCCCGCCATCGGGGTTGAACGCCGCACTGGCGGCGCTGTTCGGCGTGCTGCTCGCCAGCGTGGCGCCGGCCGCGCTCCATTCCGGCGGCCCCGCCGCCGTGGGCAGCCTGGTACGCGTCGCGCTGTTCGGCATTTCGCTGTACGTGTTCTTCTACACCGCCTACGGGCCGGCGCGGGAACAGCGCGTAAGCCTGCGCCCGCTGTATTGGATCGCGGCCGCTTCCGCGCTCTTCGCCTGCGTCGATTTCTATTTCCAGTTCCCCGCGCCCGCCGGTTACGGGCCGCAGTTCGTGTGGCTGGCCTCCGGCGTCTACCGGCGCGCCCAGGGCGTCTTCTACGAGGCCAGCACGCTGGGGAATTTCTGCGCGTTCTTCCTGGTGATGATCGCCGTGGCGTTTTCGCGGCCAGCCGCCCAGCGCCCGCTCTCGCGGAAGGCGCTGGCGGCTGGCGGCGCCGTCTTTTTTGCCGCGCTGGTGCTCTCCTATTCACGCGCCTCGCTCCTCAATGTGCTGGTGGCCTGCGCCGTGCTTGCCTGGCGCAATCGCCACGGTATACGGCTGGGCAGGGCCGCCGCGATTCTGGCCGCGGCGGCCGCCGGTGCGGTGGCCGTGTGGCAAGTCTTCCCGGCGTTCGCGGCCATGTACTGGCTGCGGCTGACCTCCACCACGGAGTACTTATTCACCGCCACCGAGGGCCTGCTCTCCGGGCGCGTGGCCAGTTGGCGCACGCTGGCGGATTGGATCGCCGCCCATCCCTGGCAGGCGCTCGCCGGGATCGGCTACAAGACCCTGCCTTATAGCGATTATCTCGGCGGCCCGGTAGTGGCCGACAACATGTATCTCAGCCTGTTGGTGGAAACCGGCATCGCCGGACTGGCCGCGCTGGTCTGGGTGAACGTTGCGATCCTGCGCGCCGCCTCGCGCGCCGCCCGCTCCGCCGATTCGCGCACCTCGTTCTTCGGCGTCTGGATGCTCTGCTTCTGGGCCGGCGAGGTGGTGCAGATGGCCTCGGGCGATTTGCTCACCTACTGGCGCGTCCTGCCCCTCTACCTGTGGGCCCTGGCCGTCGCCGTCCGCGCATGAGAATCCTGTTGCTCGATCAGTTCAGCGATCCGGGCGGAGCGCAGCAGGGTTTGTTGGATCTCCTTCCCGCCATCAGCGAACGCGGCTGGAGCGCGCTCGCCGGATTGCCCGCGCACGGCGATCTGTTCGCCCGCGTCCGCGATCTGGGATTCGATGCCGCGCGGATTTCGTGCGGCCCCTACTCCTCGGGGCGGAAATCGCTGCCGGACGTGGGCCGCTTCGTGGCCAGCACACCGCTCCTCGCGCGGCAAATCCGAACACTGGCGAAGCGGCTGGATGCGGACCTGGTGTACCTCAACGGCCCGCGCCTGCTTCCCGCCGCCGCGCTGGCCGGTGTGCGCGCGCCGGTGGTTTTCCATGCGCACAGCTACCTGTTCCCCGGCCCGGTGCGCAAGCTGGCGGGGCTGTCTCTCGGCCGCCTCCACGCGCGCGTCATCGCGCAGTGCCATTTTGTGGCCGAGCCGTGGCGGGCGTTCGTGGCGCCCGGCAGCATGCAGGTGATCTACAACGGCGTGGCCGGCCCTGTCGCCATGCCGCCGCGGCCGTCGGGCGCGCCGCCGAGGATTGGCTGCATCGGGCGCATTGCGCCCGAAAAAGGGCAGCGTGACTTCCTGGCCGCGTGTGCCCTGGTCCACCGCGCGCTTCCCCAATGCACGTTCTCGATTTACGGCGCGGCCCTGTTCGCCGACGCGCGCGCGGCGCGCTACAGCCGCGACGTGCATGCCGATGCGGCGGGGCTGCCGGTGGAATTCGCCGGTTGGGTGGAAGACGTGTACGCCGCCATGGCCTCGCTCGACCTGCTGCTGGTGCCCTCGGCCGCCCATGAGGCCACCACGCGCGTCGTCCTGGAGGCTTTCGCCGCCGGCCTGCCGGTGATCGCGTTCCGCTCGGGCGGCATCCCCGAAGTGGTGGAACACGGCCGCACGGGCTGGCTGGCAGACTCGGCCGGAGAGATGGCGCAGCTTGCCATCGAGCTGCTGTCCGGCGAGCGCGCGCGCCTCGCGGCCGTCGCGCGAGCGGCGCGCGAAAGCTGGAGCCGCAATTTCACCCTGGAGCGTTACCGGCGGGAGGTGCTGGAAGCCATCGAACACGTGGTGGAGGAAGCGCGGAGTCAGTAAGTTTTCCTTTCAAATCGGGTTTCTTGGGATTATACTTACTCCCAGACCAGCCCATAGAGGCGGCTCGGAGGAACGCATGCATCGTTATTTCCGCCCAATCTGGGCAATATCCTTCACAATCGGCTTTGGGCTCACCGGTACGCTGCCGGGACAAACTGCCGGGCCGCCGTCGAACCCTCTTCTTCGCATCGAGACGGGAATGCACACCGCAAGCGTTAGGAGGATCGCGACGGATGCGGCCGAGCGTTTTCTGGTGACGGCATCGGACGACAAGACTGGGCGAGTCTGGGACTTGGTCAGCGGAGAGTTGCTGAAGGTGCTGCGGCCTCCACAAGGGGAAGGAAGCGATGGGCAGCTTTATGCCATCGCGATTTCACCCGACGGCGCGACGGTAGCCGTGGGCGGCTTCGCGTTCTCTGGCCAAGATGCCTCAATCTATCTTTTCGACCGGGCCAGCGGAAAGCTCACGAAGCACATTGACGGATTGCCGGATGCAGTCAATCACCTGGTCTATTCTGCGGACGGACGCTATCTGGCCATCGCCTTGCTAGGAGGACACGGGATTCGCGTTTACCGTTCGAGCGACTATCAGGAGATAGCGCGCGACACGGACTATGGAGCGGGGAGTTACTCGGCTGAATTCGACCGCACCGGACGCCTGGTAGCGACTTGTGATGACGGTGCGTTGCGTCTCTACGATGCGAGTTTCCGGCTGGTTGCCAAGCGCCAAGCGCCGGGAGGCAGGCAGCCATACTCGGCTCGCTTCTCGCCAGACGGCAGCAAGGTCGGGGTCGGGTTCGATGACTCTATGGCGGTCAACGTCCTTTCCGGCCAGGATCTCACATTTCTGTACGCTGTCGATACGGACCAAGTCCACGATGGGGGGCTATCTTCGGTGGCTTGGTCGTCAGACGGGAAGTTCCTATACGCCGCCGGACGCTACAGCTTGGATCGAACCTTTCCTGTGTTGCGCTGGTCCGATTCCGGGCGCGGCACGGCCAGCGTATGGTCCGCTGCCCATAACACAATCATGGATCTACAGGCACTGTCCGGAGGGCGGCTCCTTTTCGGGTCCCAGGACCCGGCAATAGGTATGCTCGATTCAAGCGGACGCATGGTTTGGCAGCACACGCCGGAAGAAGTGGATCATCGAGGCAACCGCGACAAACTACGGCTCTCGCGAGACGGGAGCATAGTGGCCTTTGGCTTTGACGTTCTATCTCCGCAGGGTGACTGGATTCGGCGGGTAGCCCGCTTTGATACAAGCGAACGGAAGCTTCAGATTGACCCGGGTCCCGATCGCTCGCTCACACCGCCACGAACTACTGGTCTGAAGATCGCCGACTGGGAGGGCAACGACAAGCCCACGCTCAATCGCCGCGCGTTGCCCCTCCAGACTTATGAGATTTCCCGAAGCCTGGCCATATCGGCAAACGCCGACGCTTTTCTTCTGGGTACCGAGTGGAACTTGCGCCTGTTCGACCGGGACGGGCGCGGGAAGTGGCCTCGACTGACACGAGTGCCCGAAGTAGCCTGGGGCGTGAATCTGTCTCAGGATGGGCGGTATGCTGTGGCGGCACTCGGAGATGGGACCATCCGCTGGTTCGCGATGGGGGACGGCAAAGAGTTGCTGGCCTTGTTTGTTCATCCCGATGGACGGCGTTGGGTAGCCTGGACCCCCGAGGGCTTCTTCGATGCTTCGCCGGGAGGCGACGCTCTGATCGGCTATCACCTCAATCAAGGCTGGTATCGCGCCGGCGAGTTCATTCGGGTGGGTCAGGTCTTCGACTTGTTTTACCGCTCCGATCTGGTGTCAGGGCGGCTCAAAGCCGGCGGCGCCGAAGCAGTGCGGGCCGCGCGCGATCGCATCGGCGATGTCGCCGCCATCATGGCCGGAGGGTTGCCGCCCGACCTTGCGCTGGTCTCGCCGGCCGAGAGTCAATCGCACGGAGATTTCGAATTCCGGTTCAAAGTGACCGATGCGGGCGGAGGAATAGGGCGCGTGGTATACCGCATCGACGGCGTGGAGATCCAGGGGAGGGAAGCGGGGATTGCACTTCCGGGCCAGGGCATTCAGAATCGCCGCTTCGACCTGGGCCCGGGCTCTCACGAAGTTTCCGCGACGGTATATAACGGGAAGAACCAGCTTGAATCCCGTTCGATCGCAGCGAAGGTGAATGTCACGGCAACCGAGCAACGGCCCGCTCTGTTCGTAGTGGCCGCCGGCGTAACCCATTACAGGGATCGTTCTTTCGACGATGGCGTGAAGTTTGCGAGCGCCGACGCAGGGGCCCTGGTAACTCGTTTGCAAGCCCAGGGGCAGGGTCTGTTTAGCAGCGTCAACCCCTACCCGCTGTACGACGACAAGGCGACGCGCGCAAGCATCGAAAAGACCATCGCCGAGGCGGCCTCGCACATTCAGCCGAGCGACGTCTTCGTGCTCTACCTGGCCGGGCACGGCACAGCCATAGAGGGCCAATACTATTTCATTCCCTGGGAGGTGCGGTACACCAGCGAATCCGCGCTCCGGCAGCAAAGTCTGGATGAGGAGTCGCTCCGAAAACTGCTGGCTCAAATACCAGCCAAGAAGACGCTCCTCATCCTCGATACGTGCAATTCGGGAGCCTACTCCAGCGGGCGCGGACCGGGCGAGAAAACGGCCGTTGACAGGCTGGCGAAAATCACCGGCCGGGCTGTGCTGGCGGCCTCCGCCAGCGATCAAATGGCGCTCGAAGGTTACCAGGATCATTCGGTCCTGATGTCCGCTATCCTCGACGCGCTGTCCAACGTTGCAGACTCCACCGGACAGGTGCAGGTAACAACGTTTGCGGATTTCGTGGTGGAGCGGGTTCCTATGATTACGAAAGAGCGGTGGAACTACGAGCAGTTCCCGATGTGGATTTTCCAGGGCCAGACATTTCCCATCGCCCGCAAGCCCGTGCGCTGATCTATGAGCACCCCACGCGCGGGACCGCTGAACGTCTTTGTCTCCTACGCACACGAAGACAACGAACTGTGCCGTCTGCTCCTCAAGCATCTGAGCCAACTGCAGCGTGAGGGCGTGCAGGGCTGGTATGACCGGCGGATCACCGGAGGCACGGAATGGGCCGGTGAGATCGACCAGCACTTGAACACGGCCGATATCATTCTGCTGCTGATCAGTCCGGATTTTCTGGCATCCAGGTACTGCTACGACGTGGAGATGGAGCGCGCCATGGAGCGGCACGACCAGGATCAGGCGCGCGTCGTCCCGGTTATTCTGCGTCCCTGCGATTGGAAAACCTCACCCTTCGGCAAGTTCAACGCACTGCCGAGGGATGGCAGACCGGTTGTCGACTGGAAGACGCGCGACCACGGTTTTCTGAACGTGGTGGAGGGTTTGCGCCGCGTCGTGGCGGAGTTGGGCACGCGAGCAGCGGTTCCGCGGGCGGCCCCCGAGGGCGTGAGACCGGCCTTCCGCGCGTTCCCCGAGTCTCACCCCCTGCGGTGGGTAGCGTTGGCGGTCCTGCTCGTTCCGGCCGCATGGTTCTGGTGGGGCAAACAGCAACAATGCGTGGTTCAAGGCGACGCGCTTCTGGACATTGGCCGCTACGCCGAGGCCCGGCAGCAATTCCAACGAGCCCTGCAATGGAATCCCTTGAGGGCGCGAGCATCTCGCGGACTCGATACGGCGAAGCTCTACGATTTGATGTCCAAACCTGTAGAGTTTGAGCAGCAGCTCAATCGACTCTCGAAACAAGCGCCGAACGACGCACATCTGAAGGTCCTCGAAGGAGACTACGAGCTCGCGCAGGGACGGGCGAATGAGGCGCTGCGGGATTATCAAGCGGCTGCAGACGTGAATCCGCGCGTGGCCGAAGCGCATTTTCGTTTGTGTGTGCTGTATGATATGCGCCGCAATTCCGGCCGGGCTCTTCAGGCGTGCCAGAAAGCAGTCGATCTTTCGCCGTTGTCTCCGCATTACCGCGCCAATCTTGCCGGCCAGTATTTCAAGCACGGTGAGTATCGGCAGGCCATTCACGAATACATGCAGGTGGTGGATGGATACCCTTTGGCAAAGCTGGAAATGGCAATAATACAGCGCCTCCAAGGCGATTTGGACGACGCTCGCGAAGCGGAACAGATGGCCATTGAAGAACTTGAAAGTGATACGGCGATGGCCAGCCTGCCAGAAAATTCCCTACCTTGGATCTTCGAGGTCCCTGCGAACCAGGCCGTCTCGATTCCGAGCAAAGATCAAAAACTTTGCTATGCCCACCTGGAACTGTCGGCCACGCTGTACCTTGCAGGGAACGAATCTCAAGCCATCGAGCATGCCGATCGGGCAGCACGGGCTTGCCGGTTCCAAACCCGCGATATCAAAGCCGTCCTGGATTGGGAACTCGCGCGCGTGGCCGACGAGAGAAATGAGCTGGCGCCCAAAGTGTATGCTTACCGCCGCAGGGTGCAGGCGACTTGGGGCACGTTGAGCAGATGAGCATCTCCTACGGGCGCCAGTCAAAGGGGGGCCCTCAAGGCCGCGGCTCCGCATCGGCGAAGCGATAGACTGCCACCGATCGATCGCCCCGGCGCAGAACGGCGGCCGGATGCGAAACCGCCAGGCGCGCCCATTCCGCGGAACGGTCGTCCGCCGGCACAAAATCGTTCCATACCGCAATCCAGTTTGCGGCGGGCAAGGGGCCGGAGGGCGACTCCGGATAGGGTTTGAGCCGGTCCGGGCCCAGGCGGGAGTGGACCAGCGTGCGCTGGTAGTCGATCGGCGAGAGGTTTTCGCTCGAGATCGCGATGGCCGCGCGCAGGCCCTCCTCGCCGCCGGTCTCGCGCGCCTTGTCCAGGTACATCTGCAACGACGCGGACACCAGGGCGCGGCTGGCCAGCACCAGCACACATTCCTGCGGGCGTACGTGGCGGTCCAGATACCGCGCCAGCTCGGAGCCGAGCCGGATTTCCGGCCGCGAGGTCTCATGCGCGATCCAGCGGAACGATCCATAGATGCCCAGCAGCACTCCCAAAACCCCGAGCGCCAGCGAGGCGCGCCGGTAGCGCGGGAAGGCGAATGCCGCCAGCAGAGTCACGGCCATGATCGGGATGTGCGCCTCGCGCGAGGTGACGCGCGTGGCCGGGTCGGGCATGAGCCCGTGCGCGGAGAACAGCAAGGCCCCGGAGAAGAGCGCCAGAAAAGCGCCGATGATCCACAGCCGCCGGTCGCGCCAGGCCCCGCGAGTCAGCATCGCCGCCGCGCCGGCCGCCGCCAGCAGAAGCGCCGGAATCGCGGTGTTCGTGGCGGTAATCCAGCCAAGATATGCCAGCCGCTCCAGCCGCCAAAAGGTGAACGAACGGTCGAGCACGTAGGAGCCTTCCTGCGCCAGACCGCGGCGAAATACGATCCACGCCAGCGGCGCCCACCCAAACACGATCGCCGCCTTGAGCAGCGGGCCGGGCGCAAACCGTCGGCGCCGCGCATAGGCGAAGGCCAGCACCGGGCAAGCCGCCCAGGCCTCGAAGCGGGTGAGACAGGCCAGGCCCAGACAGATGCCCGACAGGAGCCACTCTTCGGCGAAGAAGAAGTGCCACGCGAACATCAGTCCGGCCAGCATCAAAATCTCCTGGTATGGGACGGTCGATATCGGGGTGATGTACGGGTTCGTCGCAAACAGCAGCGCCGCCCAAAACGCCGCCCGCCGGTCGACCAGATCCGCGGCCAGCAGGTAGAAGGCAATGGCGGCGAGAGCCCCGATGGCCGTCATGAAGAGCCGGATCAGGAAGAGGTCGGCGGAAGCCCTGGTCAGCAAATAGAGGAAGAGCTGTAACAGCGGCAGTTGGTGCGCCAGCAGAATCCGGTCGCGATGGAGGAGCCGCACCATGCTGTCGCCGCCGAACACGATGGGAAAGGCCAGTATCAGCCAGAGGCGAACAGCTACGGCCGTGCCCGCCACCAGCGCGATTTGAACCGCCGGGGACCGCGGCGTCATGCCGTTTTCTTCGCTGCCGGGACCAAGGCGTGAAACAGCGCCGCTGCCAGGCCCGCCAGCGCGGCGGCGCCGGCCAGCACCACGCCGTAGCCGAGCCGTGCCAGCAGGGCGCCCGCGCCCAGCGCGGCCAATGCCTGGGCCGCGAAAGCCACCAGGTAGGTGAGCGCGGAGGCGCCGCTGCGCTCGCGCTCCTCCACGTGATTCATGAGCAGGGTATTCAGCCCGGGCTCGCTCATCCACTGAAACGACATGTACGCGACGTAGGCCAGCGCCGCGGCATTCGCCGTGGGCTGCGCCGCCAGTCCGCCGAGCGAGAGGGCGGTGGCCGCCATCATGGCCACGAGGCCGGCGACCAGGCCGGCGCGCCGGAAAACGGCCGGCGCCAGCAGCACGGTGGCGACCTGCGTCACCTGCGTCGCGGAAAAGAGCGAACCGATCCGCTCCACGGGAAAACGGAGCCGGGAAAAATAGACGTTGTTGAACGGGTTGAACGACCCGGTGGCCAGGTGCCACACGGCGAACGGAGCGAGGAAGCGCCACAGGAAGGGGCTGCGCGGATAGATCTTCGTTCCCGCGGGCGCCAGCGCCGCCGGTTTCAGGCGCAGGGCGGGGAAGATGGCCGAGGCCGCCAGCGCGGCGGAAAGCAGCAGCGCCCCCTGCTTGCCGCCGAGCCAGAGCGGGAGCCGGCCGCCGATGAAGTTTCCCGCGATGCCGGTGGAGAACATGACGGCGAAGAAAATGCTGAAGGCCGCCGGGCGGTGGCGCTCCTCAACGGCGCCCGCGATCAGCGGCGCCATGATGACCGCCCACATGGAGAATATGACTCCGCCGGCGAAGGCAAGGGCGGCCAGCGGGAGCCTGGTCCCGGCCAGCGTGCGCAACGCCATATCGATGGCCGTGCCGGCAATGGTGGCCAGGAACATGGTGCGCAACCCGAAGCGGTGCGCCAGCCAGGCGGCGGGCAGCGTGCCCAGGACGCTGCCGGCGCGGGACGCCCCGCTGACGACCCCCAGGAAGTCTTCGCGGAAGCCCAGATCGAGAAGGAAAAGATTGTAGAGCAGCGCAAAGGGGAACAGGGCGAAGTTGAACGGGATGGCGGCGGCGAGAAAGATCCAGAACTGCCGGCCCAGGCTGTTCACCCGCCACCACCAGCGCGCGCCCGAGAGGGCGGTCTGCGGCAGGGCGAGCGCGTGATGCCGGAGCCTTTGGGCGGCGTGCGCCAGGTAGCGCCCGCGGCGGCGCCACGCGGTGTCGCCCGCAGGGGTGTAGCCCGCCATGGAAGGCGGCGGGCTCGCCGGCAGCAGCCGCTGGCGCGCAACGCGCCAGCGGTCGCGGCGCGAAGCGAGCAGGCTCAGGTGGAGCCACAACTCGTCTTTGCCGTGATGAAAGAAGCGGCCGGCAGGCGACGCGGCGAATTCGGCGAACCAGGCGCCGGTGGCGGCGGGCAAGGCCTCGATTTCCTGGCGGGCAATGGGCGCCAGGCCGCAGGCGAACCACTCGTGTGCCAGCCGGAACGACACGGCCTCCAGGCGGCGGAGCCCGGGCGCGTGCAGCTCCCGCCACTCGTCCCAGAACGCGGCGTCGGCGGCGCGCGCTTCCAGGATGCAGGCCAATTCGTACACATGAAACGGGTGGGCGCTGCGGCGCAGCACGTGCTTCAGCAGGTGCAGCGCGGCGTAGGCCAGGGCATCGGGCGGAGCAAGGACGGGCAGATCGATGCCGGCGGCCGCGTGCGTGGTGCGGCGCATCCAGAACTCCTCGGTACCGGGAGCGGGCAGACGTTCCAGGTCCTCGTTCCAGAAGCGGAAATGGATCTCGACGGGCGTGGGAATTTCGCGATCGAAAAAATCGCCGCGCCACACCCAGCCGTTCTTGGGCACCAGGGCCGGCAGATGGTCGGTGGGAACCGATTCCATGCCCTCCATGGGCTGGTAGCCGCGCTCGAGCAGGGCCGCTTCGGCCGCGCGCCCGCTTTCCCTCGGGCAGAAGAGATCGATGTCATACTGCATGCGGATCTCGCGCCCGACGCCGAACAGCGCGCCGTGGGTGATGCCCTTGAGCGCCACGAATTCCACACCCGCCGCCTGAAGCCAACCGGCCACCGCGCGGTAGTTCTCTTCGAGCGCGGCGAGGCGCAGCAGGTTGGCGGCGGCATTCTGGTCCGTGCGCTCGCGCACCCAGGGCGGCATGGCGTCGCCGGCGGCCTCGCGCAATGCCAGGGTGAGGCGCGCGCGGTCGCAGTAATCGAGCGCCGCGCGCCACTCCTGCTCGCTCAGGCGGCCCAGCGCGTCGCGGCGCGGATCTCGCAGATCGAGCGCGGCCAGGACGGCTCGCGCAAAGCCGGGCAGCCGGGGCGAGTTCGGCCAGGGATTGGGCAAGCTAAAAATCGTACCGCAGCGCGACCTGCATGCGCCGGGGGTCGCCCGAGGTAAGAATCTTGCCGAAGAACGGGCCGAAATCGGGATTGGTTACGGGGATGCCCCAGTTGGGGTGATTGAAGGCGTTGAACGTCTCGGCGCGAAACTCCAGGGTGTGGCGGTCGCGCAGGCGGAACTGGCGGTGCAGGGCGAAATCGAAGATGTTGTTGCCGGGACCGGGAACGGTGTCCCGGCCGGCATCGCCGAAGGTGAAAGGCGCGGGCGCGGTGAAGGCCGCGGTATTGAAGAAGTGCGTGGCGGTGCGCTGGCCGCGGGGCAGCACGATGCTCTGGCCGGGCACCAGGCTGGCGCGGTTGGGCGTGCCGGAGTTGGCAAAATCCAGGCCGAAGAAGAAGGGGTTGAGAGGCGTGCCGTCCTGCAGCGTGACCGTGCCGCTCAACGACCAGCGGCGCAGCAGCGGCCCGGCGGCGCGCGCATCGGGCAGGCGCCACACATAGCCGGCGGCGATGCGGCGCCCCGGATTGGAAAACGACAGGCCGCGCTCCAGGCGGAGGTTGCGCTCGTCCTGCGCCCCGACGCTGTCGAACAGGCCGGGAATGACGCTGTCGGCGTCGTCGATCGATTTCGACCACACGAAGCCGGCGAGCAGGGAGAGGCGGCTGGACATATTCTTCTCGACCTTCACCTGGAGGGAATGGTAGGAGGAGTTGGCGATATGCTGGCGCTGGACGATTTTGCCGAGCGAGGGGAAGGTGCGCAGCGATTGCAGGTCGCCCGGCCGCGGCGGCAGGTCCTCGCCCGTTTCCACGTGCGCGGGCGTGTTGAACTGGCGGTAGCGGCCCAGCTTGACGCCCTTGGAGCCCACATAGGCCAGCTCCAGGAGAATGCGGCCGGGAAGATCGTGCTGCAGGCCGGCGTTCCATTGCTGCACGTAGGGCGTGCGCGCGTGGGGGTCGACGCCGAAGAAGCTCGGGAAGCCCGTAGTGGCCGTGGTGGGGAATCCGTTGCGCGTGGTGAGCACGGGAACCAGGCTGCCCTGGGTCTCATTATCGACATTGAGCAGGCCGTTCAAGACCAGGTCGTAGCTTTCGACGGCGATTTCCGGGCTGTAATAGATGCCGTAGCCGGCGCGGAACACGGTGAGGCCGCCGGTGTGCGGCAGGTGCGGCAATTGCCACGCCAGGCCGACGCGCGGGGCGAAATTATTGCGGTCGGGCGCGGTGGCCGAAGAGACGCGCACCAGGCGCGGCGGCTGGGGCAGGGTGGAGTAATCGAGGTTGAGGAAATTGCCGCGCGCCTCGGTGTAGGGAGAAGCATACTCGTAGCGCAGGCCAAGGTTGAGCGTGAGCCCGGCGGTTACCCGCCATTCGTCCTGCGCGTAGGCGCCGTACACATTCTGCCGCATGTAGGCCTGTCCCGAGCCGGCGGTGCGGATAGTCTCCTGCGGGAAGCCCAGCAGAAAATCGGCGAACGCATCGCCCGAGCCCACGCCCGAGCCATCGGCGCTGGTGAAGACGCCGGTGTAGTTGTATTGGCCACGGGCGAGGTTGCTTTGCAGGTAGTTCAACTGGTAGTGGATGAGGCTGGCGCCGAACTTGAGGATGTGGCGGCCGCGCGTGAGCGAGACGCCGTCGGAGATGTGCCACAGATTGTCGCGCTGCACCTGCGGGAGGGAGGGCGAGTCGGCCACCAGCGAATAGTCGGACACGTTGAAGAAGGGCAGGCCGAAGCTGAAGGGGTCGGTGGGCGCGTCGAGCAGGCCGAGCTGCTGCGCCACGTTCACGTGGAACGCGGTATCCGGCAGATCGAACATACGCAGGCGGGTGAAGGAGAAGCGCGCCTCGTTGATCCACGACCGGGCGCCGGTGGTATAGCCGATGGACGCCTGCTGGGCGCGCACCTGTTCGGAGGTGGGGAGCACGGGGAAGGAGCCGGAGAGGTGATTGCTCTCCTCGTTCAAAGTGTAGCGGCCGGTGAGCGAGCCGCGGTTGCCGAACTGATGGTCGATGCGCGCCGATAGGCTGTCGCCGGGGTTGTGGTTGGGCGTGGGATCCACATAGTTGGCGGCGGGGTTGCTGCTGTTGGGAAGCGGCTCGAATTTTGTCAGGTAGGTGGCGGCCACGGAATCGATGCGCTCCTGCGGGATGCGATTCTGCGCAAAGGGGAGGCGACGGCCGGCGGCATCGAAGTTCAGGGGATCGAAAATGACGTTCTGGCCGGTGAAGTCGCCGGAGCGAACCGCGGGGCCGGGGACGATCACCGAGCGCGAGGCGCCGGATTCCTGGCGCGTTCCTTCGTAGATGCCGTAAAAGAAGGTGTCCTTCAGCAGCGGCACCGGGCCGCCGGCCGAAGCGCCGAACTGATTCTGGCGGAAGATGCGCCGCGGCAGAGCGGCGTTGTCGAAGAAGTTCCGCGCGTCGGTGGCTTCGTTGCGGAGGTACTCGAAGGCGCTGCCGTGGAGCGTCCTGGTGCCGCTCTTGGTGACCACGTCGATGGCGCCGCCGCCGGACTGGGGGAATTCGGCGGGCGCGAGCGAGCTCTGGATGTGAAACTCCTGCACCGAATCCATGGGCGGATAGACGGCGATGGCGAAGGTATTGCGGTCCGTATCGTAGGCGCCATCGAGCAGGAACGAGTTCATGGTGGAGCGGCCGCCGTTGATGGGCGGATTGAGGGCCACCGAGCCTCGCGTGCCTTCCTGGACATCGTTGTTGACGTCGTGCGCGAAGCCGCCGAGTTGGCGGGGGACGGCGCCGGCGCCGAGGGTGACGAGCGAGACGACGTTGCGCGAGGCCAGCGGGAGCGCGGCGATTTTGGAATTGTCCATGCGGTAGCCGATGGCGGCGTCATCGGTCTCGACCGGCGAAACGGCGGCGGTGACGGTGATGCGCTCGCGCCCCGCGCCCACGGCCAGGCGGATATCCAGGCGGCCGTTCTGATCGAGCTCGAGCAGCACGCCGGTGGCTTCGAAATCGCCAAAGCCCGCCTTGCGCGCCGTGACGGTGTAGGTCCCCGGCGCCAGCCGGTCGAAGAAGTAATCGCCGCGCGCGCCGGTGAGGGTGGTCCGCGAGAAGCCGGTGGCCGCCTGCGACACCACGATGGTGGCGCCGCCCACCACGGCGGAGGATTCGTCCGTCACCGTCCCCGCCAGTGTCGCCGAAGCTACCTGGGCGTGCGCGCCGGCGATCGAAAGAAGCAGCAGGAGTGCGGCTCTCACGGTTCCTCCGGGGCGGCGGCGAGCTCGCGCAGCAGACCGATGGCGTCGTCGAGCGTTTCATAATGCAGGCGGTACGCGGGAACGCCCAGCAGCCGCCCGATGACCTGGCGGTGGCGCGCCGCCACCTCCGCGCCATAAAACGGGCCGGCCTGGAGCAAGGGCTCGATGGCCTCGCCGGACGGCATGCGCGCGGCCCGCGCCGCGCCCGGCCGGCGGTCGAGCGCCACCAGGCAGCCGATGCGGCAGCGGACCGCGGTGGAGATCTCCGGAAATGCGGAAAGCGGAATCTCGATCGACAACTTACCGTGGGGCAGGGCGCGGGCGACATATCCTTCGAGCTCGCGAAACAGGGCTCCGGCGCCGTCGCGAAAGCGGGCGTGGTGCGGTTTCCCGATGGCCATGCGGTCGTCCGCATCGGTCACCAGGAAGGTGCAGTCGTCGCTCACGAAGTCCCAGCCGGCCCGCGCGCAGGCAAACGCGAGCGTGCTCTTGCCCGCGCCGGAAGGGCCGCACAGCAGCGCGCCCACGCCGCTGCGCGCCACGCATGCCGCGTGCAACGGCACCAGGTATCGCTGGGCGGCCAGCGCGTAGCACAGGGCTTCCACGAAAAACCAGCGCAGCCAGGTGTGCTCCGCGGCGGTCTTTTCGGAGACGAAGATGCAGGCGGACAAGCGATCCAGGTCGGCTATCGCGAAGTTGTGCATGTCGGAGACCACCGCGTACAGATGACCGTGGCAACGGAACGCCGGCGGGCGCGCCAGGCGGCCTTTCGGCTGGACGATGACGCGGAACGAGAGCGGCGGGTACGGGAATTCGGGGCGGTAGCGTCCCCAGCATTCCTCGGCGGCCTCCAGCACGTCGCACGAGTTGGTGGCGATGTCGAGCCGCACCCCCAGCGGGTGCAAGGTGGCCACCAGCGGGAGATCGATATCGTGGAGCAGCGGATCGAGGCGGCTGGCTTTCAGGTCCCCTGTGGTGCGCATCAAAAACCATGATAGACCACGCGCCCGCGTAACAACGGTTACGGCGGCTGGACCGGGCGGCGTGTGCCGCGGGATACTGAATGTATGGTGAAGTCGGTCGCAGGGATCTACCGCAATGGGAAGGTGGAGTTGGTGGAGCCTCTGGCGGAGGCCGAGGGTTCACGCGTCATCGTGACGTGGGTCCATCCGGTGGTGCCGGTTGATCTTCGCGAAAGAGGGATCGATGAATCTCAGGCGGCCGATCTACGCCGCCGGCTAGCCCCATTCGCCGAGGATTGGGACCGGCCCGAAATGGCTGCCTACGATGAACTGCCGCCGCGGGCTGGTAATCCGAACGCGCCAAGGAGAAAGCCTCACATTTCATAAAGTGTGGTCCGATTCCAAATGTCAAAACGCGCCCCCGCTCTATGGAAGAATCGCAAAAAAGCTAATCAAAGGCAAGATGCCGCTAAGGAAGACATAGGTACTCAGGGTCAGCCGACGAACGGTGCGCAGATTAGCTGGAAGGTCTGGCTTGAGGTAGCAGGCATACTGGCTGGAATATTCTATGCGCTGATAACGTACTTGCAATGGCGTGACGCGCAAAAGAACTTCCCGCTCGACCAGCGAGCTTGGCTTGGGTTTGTTGAAACCGTGGAACCCGGAGAGGTTGGAGGAACAAGGAAAGTATATGCGGAGAGCTGGGTCTAGCGATACCGTCAGAGTACTGTGGAACCGTGGAACCCGGAGAGGTTGGAGGAACAAGGAAAGTAGGCTCTGAGCAGGAATCTGTAAGACCCCCCGGTTTTATTGGGTTTCCTGGGTTTGGCGCCGACGGGCTAACCAGGTTCCACGGCCCTGGAAGTGAGTCGTCACCAATGTTCACCGACCTTTCGGCGCTCTCTTGCATTGATCGGCGCCGCCGACGGAAATCGCCCGTTTCCGT
>JAIQEX010000222.1 GCA_020073615.1 Terriglobia bacterium | reverse complement strand
AGGTGAGTGGGCCCGGGGAGTCTCACCCCGAGCCCCTCTCAGAACCGTACTTGAACCTCTCAGCTCATACGGCTCCCGCCATGGAGCCACGCCGCTCGCCCATCTGCCAGTGCGCCCACAACTTCGGATCGCGTCTCGAGATACGCGCGACCCAATGTGTCGCCCTGCGCAAATGACCGCGCAGCTTCTTGTACTTCCGCTCGGCCCAGCGGGCCAGCGATCGATCCAGTTGACGCATCGGCGGATAGAGCGCCGACCGGTAAAACCGCCCGTAATACTGGAGCCAGCCTCGAATGATCTGGTTGAACATCCGCGACAGATCCTCGATGGACTTGTCACTGCGTAGGTGCAGATTCCAGCTTCGAATTTCCGCCCGAATCGCTTTCACCGCCTTGTCGGAAACGGCGGGACTGAAGTTGATGAAGTACTTCCCGAACCGATTCTTCGACCTCCGGGGCCGAAACGTGTAGCCCAGAAAATCGAACTTCTCGTTCGGATATGTCCTTCGCCGGTCGTCATCCTTGCAATAGACCACCTTCGTCTTCTCCGGATGAAGTTCCAACCCACACTCGTTACAACAGAGCCGTTATTCAATGTGCGCGAGGCTCGAAGATGGAGACGACCCTGTTCTACCCCCACGAGGAGGCTTTTACGGAGGCAGCAGGCCAAAATGGCGACCTCTTCAAGTTCAAGATCCCAGCTAAAGAGAGGGTCGCGGCGCTCAAACACCTAGATCTGATGAACATAAACCCGTTTTCTTTGTACCGGTCCGAGGACAGCTTGGTGCGCACCATTGCAAGGCGGGAATGTCTTTTTCGGGATTGGGATCTCTAAACACCGATTTCGGCGGATGGCACTACATTCCTGCCGCAATGCAGCACCGTTGTTCGTTCGCCGTCATGTCCGGCACCGGTTCCAAAGCGGGCCATGGGCCGGGCCCGGGGCCTATGATGAAAGGGGGTAAGACTATGGCAATTCTCGATTGGTCCCGATGCCTCGCCGTGGAAAGCGTGCCGGGACGATTAGGCGGCGCATGGGTGTTTCGCGATACCCGGATGCCCGTCTCCGCCGTATTCGAAAACCTTGAAGCCGGAGCCACTGTAGAGGAGATCATCGAGCAGTTCGACATCACGCGGGAGCAGATTAACGCGGTACTGGAATTTGCCGCCCGCAGCCTCGACCCGGTCCCGGTCAACGTCCCCGCTGCAGACGCCCCATTGGATGCTCATTCTTTTTGACCATGTAACGCCTCGCGGCATTGCCCGGTTCCTTCTGGGCCACACCGTTACCAAGGCCAAAGACCGGGGATGGGACACGCTGACCAACGGCGACTTGCTGGCCGAAGCGGAGCGTGCCGGTTTCGACGTGCCTCTTACCGCCGACAAGAACATGCGCTATCAGCAGAACCTGGCAGGCCGCAGAATCGCCCTTGTGGTGTTGAGCACTCCACAATGGCCCCGTGTTCGATTGCACATCGAAGGAATTGTGGCAGCGGTAAATTCAGCCACGCCCGGCAGCTTTGCCGAGGTGGACATCCCTTACGTGTAAAGCCTGCGCTGTGCCGAGTCGGGCAGCGAGGCGATTCCAAAGCCGGCGGCCCGAAGGGTAGCGCCGCTTACTCCTCCCGCAGCGCCAGAATCGGATCCACTTTCATCGCGCGGCGCGCCGGGATGTAGCTGGCGAGCGAGGCCACCAGCAACAGCAGCACGGCCACGGCGGCGAAGGTCGCCGGATCGGTGGCGGTCACCCCGAACAGCAGCGTGGAGAGCACGCGGCTCACCGCGGCGGCGCATACCGCGCCCAGCGCGATGCCGATCGCGCTCCACGCCAGGCCCTGGCCGGCCACGGTGCGCAGAACGTCCGCCGGCCGAGCGCCCAGCGCCATGCGGATGCCGATCTCCTGCGTGCGCTGCGCCACCAGGTACGCCATCACGCCGTAGATGCCGAGCGAAGCCAGCAGCACCGCCAGCGCCGCGAAGATGGCGAGCAGCACCATCTGCACGCGGCGCTGGAACACCTCGCGGTCCACCACTTCTTCCATGGTGCGCAGTTCGGTGATGGGCTGGTCCTGGTCCACGGCGCGGACCTCGCGGCGCACCGCCGCCGCCAGTTTCGCCGGGTCGCCCGCGGTCCGTATGGCCAGCGCCGGGGCGAAGTTCGGCTCCTGCGCGGCCGCCAGGTACATTTCCGGTTTGGGCGGCGCATCCAGGCCCGCCTGCCGGACATCGCCCACTACCCCAACCACCGTCACCCAGGGCTCTTCGGAGCCGAACTGGAACCGCCGGCCCAACGCGCTCTCCGCGGGCCAGAACTTGCGCTTCATGGTTTCGTTGATGAGCGCGGCGTGCGGTGCGCCCGCGTGGTCGCGCGCGTCCAGGTAACGGCCGGCGCGCAAGGGGATCTCCATGGTCTCCAGGTAGCCGGGGGTAGCCACGCGGTAATTCGCGTTGCAGAACTGGCCGGCTCCCGGCGCCGCGCGGCCCTCGATCATGAACCCGTTCACCCAGCCTTTTACCGCCAGCGGCAGGCCCAGCGTGAAGCCAGCCGACAGCACGCCGGGCAGCGCCGTCACGCGCCGCGTCACTTCGTCATAGTAAGCCGCACGCTTCGCCGCATCGTGGTACTTCGCGGCCGAGAGCGGGGTTTTCAAGGTAAGAATGTTGCGCGTGCGAAAGCCCGGATCGACGCCCCGCAGGTGGGCGAAGGTCTGAGTCATCAGCGCCGCGCCCACTAAAAGCACAAAGGCCAGCGCCACCTCCGAGACCACCAGCGCGCGCCGCATGCCCCGCGCGCCGCGGGCGGTGCCATACCGCGCGCCGCCCTGCTTCAACACCTGGTGGATGTTCACGCGCCGGTTCTCGAACGCGGGCGCGAGCCCGAACAGTATGCCCGTGACCAGCGAGATCAGCAGCGTAAAGCCGAGCACGCGGCCGTCTACCGCCAGGCCGCTCATGGCGGCCATGCCTCGCGGCACCAGCTTCTCCAGGAATTGCAGGCTCCAGGTGGCCACTGCCAGGCCGCAGACGCCGCCCGCCACCGCCAGCAGCAGGTTCTCGGTCAGCAGTTGCCGTACGATCTGTCCGCGGCCGGCGCCGATGGCGGTGCGGATGGCCACCTCGCGGCGCCGGTTCGAGGCGCGGGCCAGCAGCAGGTTGGCGATGTTGGCGCAAGCGATCAGCAGCACGAACGCCACCGCGCCGGCGAGCACCCTCAGCACGGGGCGCGTGTCGCCCACGAAATGCTCGCGCAGGGGCGCCACGAACGCGCCCACGCCGGCATTGGACCGCGGATAATCGCGCGCATCGCGCAGGGCAATCGCGCGCATCTCCTCATTGGCCCGCTCCCGGCTGGCGCCCGGCTGCAGCCGCGCCACCACCATCCAGTTGTGCCGGTCGCGGTTGGCGAACTCGCGCGGTCCGTAAGCCGTGCCGGCGGGCGCCCACAGATCGTTATCCGCGTCCGGAAATCGGAATCCGGGCGGCATCACGCCCACGATCTCGTATTTCCGCTCGTTGATGTCCGCCGTTCGCCCCACGACGCCGGGATTGGCGCCGAAACGCCGCCGCCACAACCAATCGCTGAGGGTGGCCACGGGGGCGGCGCCCGGCTGGTCCTCGTCCTCGCGGAACAGGCGCCCCAGCGTGGGCCTGACGCCGAGGGTGGCGAGCAGGCTCCCGGTCACCAGGCCGCCCTGAACCTGGACGGCCTCGCCTCCGCCGGTCAAACGAAAAGAGCGCTGCTCGATCGCCCCCATCCGCTGGAACACGTGGTTCTGCGCCCGCCAGCCGGTGTAGTTGCCCAGCGCCACCGGGCTGTCCTTCAATCCGAACATGCTGGTGTCTTCCCAAACCAACATCAGGCGGTCCGGCTGGGGAAACGGCAGCGGCCGCAACAGCAGGGCATCGATCAGGCTGAAGATCGCCGAATTGGCCCCTATACCCAGGGCCAGGGTAAGCAAGGCAACCGCCGTAAACACGGGGCTCTTCCGCAGGGTGCGCGCGGCGTAGCGGAGATCCTGCACCACTTTGGTCATCGCGCCTATTATCTCTTGTTAACCGGACGGATTCGCCCGAAACCTGTTAGCATTACGGTTGACGGCCAGAACACCGTTCGAGCATAATGTATTCCGTCCGGCTGTCGGAAATGAGCTGACGTAACCCTATTTAAGCCGAGAGGGTTGCGTCCGGTACGCGCCACGAATGAAATCGATCGTTGTTCCGCTGCTTCTGGTGGGTCTGCTCCAGAACGCCGCTTTTAGCGCCGCTCCCTCCAAGAGCCGGTACCGTGCGCCGGTGCGGAGGAGGGCCGTCAAGCCGCCGCCGCCGGTGGATCCCACCGAGGGCGACAACGTCGATGGCGACGATCTCACCGTCCGCCGGGCCGCCGTAGCGGCGCTCGGCACCACCCGTGGCAGCGTAGTCGTGGTGGACCCGAGCACCGGCCGGGTGTTGACCATGGTGAACCAGCGCCTGGGGCTCAAGAGCGGTTTTACTCCCTGCTCCACCATTAAGCTGGTGACGTCGCTGGCGGCGCTGACCGAGCACGTGGTGGAGCGCGGCACCTCGATCCGCCTGAGCCGCTACGCCAGCTTCGACCTCACCACCGCCATCGCCCATTCGAACAACCCGTATTTCGCCACGCTGGGCAACCGCCTGGGCTTCGAACGTGTGACGTACTACGCCCACATGCTGGGGCTGGGCGAGAAGGCGGGGCTGGATATTCCCGGCGAACAGCCCGGCACGGTGCCGGCCGAGCCTCCCCGGTACGGCGGCGTGGGCATGATGACCAGTTTCGGAACGGGCTTCCTGATGACCCCGCTCGAGCTGGCCGCGCTGCTCTCCTCCATCGCCAATGGCGGCACGCTTTACTACCTGCAATACCCGCGCACCGAGGCGGATATCGACCAGTTCAGGCCCCGTGTCAAGCGCAATCTGGAACTGGCCCCCACGGGCATCGCCGATATCCGGGTGGGGATGCGCGGCGCGGTGGATTTCGGCACGGCGCGCCGCGCGGGCTACGACCCCAGCGAGCCGATCCTCGGGAAAACCGGGACGTGCACCGATTTCAACTCCTCGAGTCACATGGGCTGGTTCGGTTCCTTTAACGACGTGGGCAAGCATCAACTGGTAGTGGTGGTGATGCTGGCGGCGATCAACAAGTCGGTGAGCGGCCCGGTGGCGGCCGGCGTGGCCGGAGCGATCTACCGCAACCTCTCCGAGCAGCGCTACTTCGCCATGGACGCCCGCACCAAGGCCAAATCCGACCTTCCCGAGATCCTCAGCACCAGCCCCTGCTGCGGGCGGTAGCGGTTAGGCCTCCGTAAAGGCGCTAACTTTCACCGCGCTGCGCACAGATGCCCCCCAAGTCCGTAGGGGCCATCTTGAGGATGAAGATAAAACCCAATGACTAACGGTTACTGGGCGCCCGTCTACAGGCACTTCCACGAGTCGACAAACAGTCACTGTGAATCGCTTCCGGATCGCCGACCCTCCGCTCAGAGGTATCAATTGGCCAGGCGCCGCCACGGGTACGGCATGTCGGCGGTTGATTGGAAGGCCTCCCAGTCGCCAGATCCAGGTCGAGCGGTTCTCGGAACCGGGAAGTCGCGGCGGGTGATCATGAGTATCGCCGGGCACATCTCACGCGCCATGCTCTCGCGCTACTCCCACGTGCGAATGGAAGCAAAGCGGCGCGCACTCGACGAAATCGTCGCACGCCAGAACGCCGCCGACGAGAAGCGGAAGGAAGAAGCGGAGGGGCAGCATCCGGCGGCGAGCATCCCTCAGTTGACGGTGGTTCAGTAGTCGCCAGATCTCGCTGGCCCGGGGCCCTCCGTAGAGCAGCTCCGCAAGTGAAAGCGAACTCCCGTGAACATGAAGGCACCGATTCTGGAGGGATACCCGCCGGAGCCGGAGTTGTTCTCCTCGGTGTGCGAAGCGCACCATACTCAGCCTGATTCCGGGTAAACTGGTGGAGTCACGGCTACAATTTCGGCGTGTCCCTGGAGGATGTGTTGGCAAGATACAAGAAGACTCGAACCACGTCGGCTGTGACTACGACCAAGGGGCTTCCACCACCCCAAAGCCCACCCGTCCAGGTTCCATCGGAGCTACTGGATCCGCTTCTCGCAGGGAGGATACTTTTCCTGGGAGCTGGTGCCAGCCGCGAGGCAAGCGTGCCGGGTTGGAGACGGCTCATTGAGGAGATCTGCCCAAAGCATTTCGATCGAATCGAAAAGTACTTCTCTCGGGTCGATCCTTGGGGTGCCGCTACCGAGGGGCCATGCTCAACTACCTGAACAAGTGGATGGGGCAACTGAAGTGGCAGCGGCTGGCACCGTTCGAGAAACTCGCGGCGACGCTGCTGAAGCACGTAGACGGCATTGCAAACTACTGCGAGACGAAAGTTCGTTTCGGTGTGGTCGAGGCGGTCAACGGGAACATTCGCATGCTAATCAACCGAGGCCGCGGCTATCAAAACCTCCGCTACCTGCTCCTGAAGGCAAAGCGCCTGGCA
>JAIQEX010000221.1 GCA_020073615.1 Terriglobia bacterium | reverse complement strand
AGGGCAACAATCAGCGGGCGGCCCTTCTCCAGGTGCTGCTTGAGATCCGCCCACTCCCCCCGACAGGCAAACGTGCGAAATCCGCGCTGCCGGAAGTACTGTTCCAGGTCAGACGCGAAGATACCGCGCCCTTGGCTGGAGAACAGGGCGCGCTGAATCTGGGTCGCATCCGCACTCTCGTCCGCGGACCGCCCCTGCTGGCGCGCCCAGTACTGCATGACCATCGCGATGCTGGCCGAGCCGCAGCCGTCTTTTTCCTGCTTCACAAAGGGAACATCGAGCCAGACGCCCGAAGCTCCTGCGGCGAGAAGAAACCCGCAGAGGCCGCACCACGCGACCAGCATTCGTGCCGCGCGAGGAAGCATGGTTTTACCGGACGGCGACAACAATGAGAATGAGCGCCGCGATTGCCAGGATAATGATGATCAAGTCCCGGTCGCTCATGTTGCCCGCCACGAAGTCGGCTTGCGCCTTATCAGCTCGCGCAGCCAATTGCGCCAGTTCCTGGTCGCTGAGCGTGGACACCGCGTTCTTAACCTGCTCAGGGTCCATGTGCGCCGACTTCAGGGCCTTTTTCGCCATGTCGGAAGAGACAAACTGCTTGACCGTCTCCAGGTTGTGTTGCCGGAGTTGGGTGGCGATCACCAGCTCCTTTTGCAGATCAGAGGGACTTACCAGGTGGGCCTGGGCCAGCAGACTCGGGGGAACCGCGAAAACCGTGGCCAGGAGACAGGCCGTTACCACCCGGACAGACTGCTTCAGGTCGAAACTCATGCTTCGCAACCTCCGATTGGGATGTCTGGCCAGAGGAAGAGAGCAACATTATACCGTCCGCTTTGGATGCAGATATAGGCCTTGCAGTTTTAACGAGCCGGTAACCCAAACGATAAACAGCGGTTAAGAGCGACGCCCGGGTTCCCGCTAAGGCTGGCGATCACAACTCTTGCACCTTCTTTTGCAGTTCCCGTGCAATCCACGCAGGATCGCTGTCGGGGTCAAAGCGAACAGGCTGGCCGATCGTGACGGTGATGGCGTGGGGCAAGGCAAACTTTTTGCCTGCCTGTTTCAGCTCAAACAGGCCATCAATACGCATGGGCACAATGGGAATGCGGAGATTGTTGGCCAGCAAACCAATGCCGGCGCGGAAGGGCAGCATGGCGCCGGTGGTGGTGTGGCGTCCCTCGGGAAAGACCAGCACGCTGTAACCGCGGTCCACAGTTTCTCCGGCGAAGGCGAAGCTCTGGCGGAACCCGGCCTCCCGCGGCAAGGGAAACAGGTTGAGCAACGACACGCCCAGCACCCACTTCACGCGGTCATAGACCCGCAGGAAATTCCGTGAAGGCGGCGGCGTGCGCAGAGCCTGCAACGCCTCGCCACCGGCCGCCGTTGCCAGATGGTGACGCAAGCGCGCCGGCAGCGCGGTCAGGACGAGCCCCACATCCACATCGCCGATGTGATTGCAAATCACCAGCACGGGTCCCCTTACATTGCGCAGATTCTGCCGGCCTACAATTCGCGGCCATCCCAACAGAAACACCGCCGGACGCGCCAGCAGGTAATGAGTAATCAGGCGAATCCAGGTCACCGGCCAGCGCTGCGCCCAGCGGGGATAGTGGTATTGCACGCGCGGCGGAGCAGTACCCTGCAGCATGTGCTCCAGGTCACCCACGGTGTTGACCAAGGCAAAGCGAGTTTCGCTGAGATCGAGCTGATAGCGATCTTCGAGCGCGCTGAGCAACTCCACCCGGTCGAGCGAACTCAGATTCAGATCGCTTTCGAGGTTCGCATTCGGGGAAAGCTGAGCGGGAACCCGCCCCGTGATGCGGCCGATCATCTCGGCCAGCGGGCTCGACGGCATGCCATCGGATGGCTTGCCGGCCAGCTTTGCCTGCGCGACTTGCTGAATCAGGTTGGTACGTGGTTTCTGGGTGAAGGTGCGGGGGAAATCCTCTTCCGGCCACACCATCCATGCCCGCATGCGCTGGTACTCGGCCAGCGAGTTGTTAGCTTGCTTCACTACCGCGGCGGCGTCGGCCGCAACGTCACGCAGGATCATTACCGCACAGGGCTCGGCATTGCCGTTGTGCGGCAGCGCCACCACGGCGCAATCTTTGATCTCGGGTTGCCGCCGCAATGCCGCCTCCAAGTCCTCGGGATAGATATTCATTCCCGCCGGAGTGACGATCACATCCTTCTTGCGGCCTTTGAAATACAGATTGCCTTCGACGTCCAGCTCCCCGATGTCCCCGGTGCGGTACCAACCCTCCTCACCCGCCACCGGACGGAGTTCCTGGCCGTTCCAATAACTGGAGGCGACCCCGCTGCCGCGCACCAGGATTTCGCCATCCGGCGCCAGCTTGACCTCGCGCCCCGCCAGCACCTTGCCGATCGATCCCTTACCGAGATGAAAGGGGTGATTAACGCTGATGAGCGATGTGGTTTCGGTGAGGCCGTATCCTTGTATCGCGGCGTAGCCCAGGCGTCCCCAGAATTCCTCTGTACTACGGTCGAGAGCGGCTCCGCCGGAAATGAATGCCCAGAACTTCCATCCGAATTTGCGATGCACACGCCGGAAGATCCACCAACGATGCAGGAAGTGCTTGCCTTCTGAGGTACGAAAGCGCTTCTGGAAATCTTCGAGCCGGCCTTCATCCTGCAAATCGCGCTCAACCTTTTCTTTGAGTGATTGCAGCATGCGGGGCACCGCCACCAGCACAGAGACGCGCTCCCGGCGGATGGTGGCAATCACCTCGCCCGGCTTTAGCGCCTCCTGGAAGATGACCGTGCCTCCCATCAATTGCGGCAGAAAGATGCCGAGGAACTGGCCGAAGACGTGGCTGAGCGGCAGCAGGTTCAGGAATCGCACCGGGTGCACGAAGCGTTCGTACTTGAGGTAGTTGTGAATCTCTTCCTCGAGCGGCGCAATGTTGGCGAGAACATTGCCGTGCGAGATGACCACGCCTTTCGGCTCGGCGGTGGTTCCGGAGGTGAAAACAATTTCCAGCGTGTCCTGGAGATCGCTGGTGGCGGCGGGATAGGGCGCGCGGGAATGAGACGCCAAAGCGCTCGCAAACTCGTCCAGCATGAGGGCGGGGATCGAAGGCAGGACGTGTTCACGCGAGCAGACCAGCACCCTGGCGCCGACCTGCTGACAAACCCCCAGGGCAAAGTCCGTGGTGGCCACGTCGTCCATGGGGACCACTACAGCGCCGCGCAGCGCGCATCCGAAGAATGCGGCCACCCACTCGGCACAGTTCGGCCCCCAGATCAGGACTCGGTCGCCCTTGCTGACGCCCCGCGCTTCCAGCTCCCGCGCAAACTGGAAAGCAGTCTCCGCCACCTGCCGGTAGCTCCAGTGTTCGCTGCGGTAGCCCCGGCGCTGTACGTAGGCACACTCCTGCCCCCGTCGCAGGAAGTTCTCGAGGTATTCGGCGAGGGAGTGGCGCTCCATGGTGGAGATGGTAGCAACCTCAGCGGGCTTTCGGCGATTCTTAACCGGCGCGCAACCGGTGTGCCTGCTTGGGAGCAAAGCCTGTCAGCAAGTTCAGGAACTCTGTCAGATAAGGCAGTGTGGGCTGGTTGCGCAGGGTGACGGCGCACCATCGCCGTCGAAAACCGCGGCTGCTCAGCGGCCGGGCTACGATCCTCCCCCGCTCCACATCGGGCGCGATCGCCCAGCGGGCTAGGAAGCCGATACCAGTGCCGGCTGCCGCCATTTCAATGATCGCTTCGGTCAACGGAACCTCGAGCACGCGCTTCGGCACGACGCCCGCGGGAGCCAGGATCTTCATCAGCAGTGTGCTCTCTTCCCGCGGCGGATAAATCATCACAGTCTCGTCCGCCAGGTCGCGGAGCCGGATGTAGTCGGAAGAAGCCAGAGGGTGGTTGGGCGCCATGACCAGCATAACCTCGTCTTCGAACATGGGGGTGATGCGCAGGCTCCGGTTGCGCGGCGGACAACTCATGATGGCCACTTCCAGCTTGCCCTCCAGCAGGGCGTCTGCCGGCTGCGGGGTAGCGCCGGCGTCGATGCTCACGTCTACCTGGGGAAATTTGCCGTGAAATTTCTTCAACAGCGGAGGCAACCAGTGATAACAGGTGTAGCACTCGGTGCTCAGGCGAATCACGCCCCTGGTGCCGCCGTGGAGTCCATCAATCCGGGTCTCTGCGTTGCGCAGCTCCTCTAATACCTTGCGCGCGCAGATCACCAGTTGCTCTCCCGCCGGCGTGGGAATCATCTTCTTGCCTAGGCGCAGGAACAGTGCTGTACCCAGCTTTTGCTCCGCATCACGAAGCTGGTGACTGAGCGCGCGCTGTGGCTGCGGCGCGATCATCCGGACTGGTTCGCCGGGAGCTATACCCCGCTGGCGAGCGAGGGGCCGGCCGCCGAGCACGCGGTCGCCTTCCTGCGCGGCGGCCATGCGGTCACCGTCGTCACCCGGCTGCCGGCCGGGCTGCGGCGGCGCGGCGGCTGGGCGGACACCGCCCTGCCGCTGCCCGAACTGCACTGGCGTGACGTGCTGACCGGGGTCAGGCACGCCGGCCTGCGGCCGCCGCTGGCCGAGCTGACCAGGCGGCTGCCGGTCGCGCTGCTGATCCCGGACCGGGTCTGGGAGACCGAACAGGGACGGCGGGAAGACGGCAGCATGCAGTGACCACGTTCAGCGTCTGGGCCCCGGCCGCGGGCCACCTCGAGGTCGAGATCGCGGGACAGCGTTACCCGATGAGCCGGGAGAACGCGGACGCCGCCAACGGCCAGTCGAGCGGCTGGTGGAGCGCGGACGTTCCCGACGTGGCGGGCGGCATCGACTACGGGTTCCGGCTGGACGACGGCGACCTGCTGCCGGATCCGCGCTCCCCGCGCCAGCCGTTCGGCATCAAGGGCCCGAGCCGCACCTACGATCACGCCGCCTTCCCCTGGGCCGACCAGCGCTGGCGGGGCGGCGCGCTGCACGGCTCGGTGATCTACGAGCTGCACGTCGGGACGTTCACGCGCGCTGGCACGTGGGCCGCGGCGAGCGCGGAGCTGCCGTTCCTCGCGGAGCTCGGCGTGACGACGATCGAGCTGATGCCGGTCGCCGAGTTCGCCGGCGGGCGCAACTGGGGCTATGACGGGGTCAACCTGTTCGCGCCCGCGCACGTGTATGGCACGCCCGACGATCTGCGCCGGTTCGTGGATCGCGCGCACCAGCTCGGGCTCGCGGTGATCCTCGACGTCGTCTATAACCACCTCGGGCCGTCGGGCAACACCCTTGGTTCCTTCGCACCGGCGTACTTCCGGCAGGACCGGGCGAACGATTGGGGCGAGGCGATCAACTTCGCATCACCGCCGGTGCGCGAATTCTATCTCGAGAATGCCGCGTCCTGGATCTCGGAGTTTCATCTCGACGGTTTGCGCCTCGATGCGACGCATGCGATCCACGATGGGAGCGAGGAGCACATCCTCGCCGCGATCGCTCGCCGCGCGCGGGCCGCCGCACCGGAGCGCCGCGTGTGGCTGGTCGCCGAGAACGAATCGCAGGACACCGAGCTCCTCCGCAGGTTCGGACTCGACGCGATGTGGAACGACGATTTTCATCACGCCGCGCGCGTCACCGCGACCGGCGTCATCGACGGCTACCTCCACGGCTACCGTGGCACCGCACACGAGCTGGTCGCCGCGATTCGTCATGGCTTCCTCTATCAGGGCCAGATCTACGCGTGGCAACGCAATCCGCGTGGCACGTCGACACGCGGCCTCCAGCGCGCGCAGTTCGTGCACTTCCTGGAGAATCATGATCAGGCGGCGAACTTCGGCTTTGGTGAACGGCTGGTCGAGCTCACCGATCCCGCGCGGTTTCGCGCGCTCACGGCGCTCTTGCTCCTGTCCCCGAGCGTGCCGATGCTGTTTCAAGGGCAAGAGACCGGGTCGCGGCGGCCGTGGCAGTTCTTCTGCGATCATGAGGGCGACCTCGCGCCGGCGGTGCGCCGCGGGCGCGCCGCGTTCATGAGCCAGTTCGAGCGGCTCGCGACCGCCGAGGCCCAGGCCTGGCTCGCCGAGCACGCCGATCCGGGCGCGCTCGCGAGCTTCACCGCGTGCATCCTCGATCCCGCCGAGCGTGACTTTGCACGCCCGGTGGTCGCGCTGCATCGCGATCTGCTGCGGCTCCGCCGCGATGACCCGGCGTTCACCATGGCGGCGCCCGACGCCCTGGATGCGGCGGCGCTGGACGCCGGCGCGTTCGTCGTGCGCTATCGCGGCGAGACTCACCTCGCGGATCGCCTGCTGCTGGTCAACCTCGGATCGACGTTTCATGGCGCCGGGGTTGCCGAGCCGCTGATCGCGCCGCCGGCCGGCACGGGCTGGCGGCTGGCGTGGTCGAGCGAGGATCCGCGGTACGGCGGTCATGGCACGCCGCCGCCGTTCACCCGAGCGCGCCTTGCGATCCCGGCGCATGCGGCGCTGGTCTGCGTACCTGATCCGGCCGCCGTGCTGCGTGGGGATCCGCCGCCGGCCGATGACAACGTCGCGGCGGAGCCATGAGCGTCGCGTCCGTCGCCGAGCCGGTTCGCCGGGTCGACGTGCCGCCCCACGCGCCGC